>CAYGQQ010000001.1:0-90379 GCA_964352105.1 uncultured Rhodobacterales bacterium
CCTCCCAGCAACGCAATCCATGGCGACAGTACCATGCGAAACACGCATATCGCATCTGGTCCTCCGAAGGCCGGGTCCGGTACCGGGTCAAATCTGCAGCGTTCCCTTTCTTGACCTGCACCAGTGGACAAGGACTGCCCAAGGAGACGGCCGGGTTTCGCGCAATCCAAAAAGGGAATCGTGGCGTTACCCGCATGACCCAGGCCGCCGCCTCGGCCTGGACGGACAATCCAGAGGTCGAGATTTGGGAACAGACCCGGGTCGGCAAGAACGGATATGCTGTGACACTGCTGTGGGCTGACATGCTCGAGGAAGACGAAGATGACGGCGACAGTCTTGCCGAGCTTGGGGTGCCGACCTTCCGTTGAACGACGATCCGTGCCGTTCCCTGTATTTCGATCCCCTTTCCCTGCTCTTCACTGATTTTTCCCTGAACTGATAAGTGGAATTCCCTGTTCCTGAATTAACAGGGAAACACCTCTTAATCCCTTGTAATGTCGGCGTGTTCTACAGATCGGAGCAGCCACAACAGTGCAAATCAACACCAAAAGTACAGGATTTCCCTGTAAATTCCCTGTTAATCACCCAATTTGCCGAGACTGGATAGCCGCAGGCTGCCTGCACAGCCAAACAATCTCTTGCATGTAGACGAGACGACTATGCTTCCTGATAGTCGCGTGGTTTCCGTGGGTTAGCGGGGTACGTTTTGGGCGCAGACGCTTTCTCAGGGGAAAACAGGCCGCTACATACCCGAAAGTCTGGGGTTGGGCTGTCAGTCATCAGGGTTTTTGGCACCATTGGCTGCCTAACCTAAGAGAGCGTTTGGCTCATCAGGATTGTTTGAATAATCACCCGAATATTGATAGGGCTGAGCCGTAGAATTCACGCGAATTCAAGAAGTACATGGCGGATGTGGTTTGCGACGTTTCCCTAAAGCAGCCCTTGGATGAAATTTGCCGGACGGCGGCTTGGTCCCGGAAGACGCTTGGGAAATGATAAGCTCTGCGGAACTGGCGGTTTGAGCACAAAGTTCCCGAAGTGCTTTTTCTCTAGGAACTCTTCCTGAGCTTGGGCGATATCGTCAAGCGGAAAGGTTTTGGCCAGAATTGGTCGAATTTCACCCCTGTCAATATACGAAATCAAAGTCGGAAAAACAGGTTTATCCCAGCGGGTGCAGTCAATCAGCGTGATGTCCTTCATATACATGTTGCGCATGGCTAACACTACGACAGTACCAGCAATCGCACCAGATGACACATGGTGCCCTCTTGGCTTCAAAAGCTTCAGCAACTGCAGAATGAACGGGCCAGCCATGTTGTCGACGACGACTTCGACATTCTTTTCCCCCAATTGTGAGGCGTAGTCACTGCCCCGCTCGACGACAATGTCGACGTCCAGATCGCGAAGTTGATCGGATTTGCCGGGGGTTGTGACATCCGCCACAGTCGCGCCACGCCGCTTGGCGAGTTGAACCGTCGCCGAACCCATGCCACTGGACGCGCCAGTTACCAGCACAAAGACTTTGGCCCCAACCTTCGCACGGTGAGGCATATTTTTCAGAGGTCCCATAGGCGCAGGGAACGGTAGCCAGTTCGGCGTCAGACCAATCGCACTCGACTGCAAAGAATTCCGTCGACGGCACTTTGACGTACTGCGCAAAGGCAACGTCAAATTCGGGCACCATCCAGAAATTATCTGCTGGATCATCACCCTGAGGTCGCATGCAGGCGCGCACCTGCACCCGTTTCCCCAATAGCAAATCATCAGTCGGGTCCTTCGTCTGGACGACGCTTCCGCAGAAATCCGTAAATTGAATCAGTGCAAATGGGGTCGCCTAATTCCAACCGCCATCATCTTTGTGCTCCGCATCAGCCTCTTGGGTCGAAGCAGTCGATGCGGTCTCCCCTTTCACGCTGGAGAAATACCATCCTAATCTCGTATCGATTTCCTTATTGTTGATGCCTGCGGCCAGCACACCCAGCAAAACTTCTCCCGGTCCAGGCTCAGGGCTTGGAACCGACCGATACTCCAACTTGTCATACCCACCATCGCCTTTGGCTATGACGGCCAACATTTCATTTGCGATCATGTTATCTGCCTCCTTTTGACCCGCCCGGTCCCAACATCGGGTCATCCCATGAGACATGACTGCAGAACCCTTTCCAAGCTGTTTTCAATCCTGACCTACCTGCGTCCCGACTTGGGTTTGATACAAGATTGGGAGCGCCATCCAGAGTTCGCCTGTTCCGCACAACTGCTCAGAATTCGAACTGGACGCACCTCACTTCGGCGAGCAGCGGTGTTGTCTGCTGACTAGCAAGTTGACAGATCCATAGATTTGCTGCCGCAGCGAATGGCTGTTGCTGGAGCTGCGACAGCAGAAAGTCAGCTGGATGCCGAGAGTCCGGTACGGGCAGGCATCGCATTCTTGACTTGTAGTATCCAGCGCATGTCGTTTCGACAGAGTTGGGCTCGACACCGTTTCCGGTGAAATCTACACAACCAACGACCTGCAAATTAAACATAGACAATCTATCAAACAAAAAAGCGCCCGAGGTTTCCCCGGACGCTATAATTTCGGTTGTTCCAGTGCTCAGAACTTTCCGGGAGACCAAAAGTAGGTTTCGCCGGAGCTGTCATCAACACCGTCATTGTCCGTGCTGATCCAGGCAGTACCGTCTTCAAAGATCGCCAGACCTTCTACCTTGTCCACAACATAACCGTTCAGCGATAGCAGATCAGGGATCAGGTCGCGGACCTCTTCTTTGCTGACCACTGGCAGCGCACTGCCCAAAGGTGCGGGCACCATTTCAGCCGCGGGGATGCGGTAGACCTTCTTGGTCACCGCTGCACCACCGATCTGGTTGTCGCGCTCAATCACATACACATAGTCGCCATGCGCCACGATCTCTGACAGGCCGACCCAGCCTGTGTCGGGCTCGGCCTTTGGATAATGCACGGCACCCCATTCCTCGGTTTCGAGATTGTAGGCCACCAGCTTAACGTGGTTCTTCGGGTCATCCGCCCATTCGCGCTGCACAGCCATCCAAAGCGTGTCGCCGATTTTGGTAATGCCTTCAAAACCAAAGCGACGTTCCACCGCCATCAACTCAGGCGGCAGACCAATTTCGCCAGAGCGGAACCCGATCTCACCAGTTGCATCCACATGATAGATCGCGTGCGGGATAACGCGGCCAGTGCGCCCCTCAGAAGCAACATAAAAGCCGCCTTCGCCGTCTAGCGTGATGCCTTCCATATCAATCTGCTGCGCGTAATCTCCGTTGCGCCGAGTCACAGGAATGCTGTCGATGATTGTTGCGGGTGTCGTCTTCGTGTCTATCTTGAAGATGGTCGGTTGGAAGCCATAGAAACTGTCATTCACCGCCCATACGATACCATCCGTGTCGGCAACCATCCCAGAGAGCGCACCCCATCCGATAAGCTCATCGGTACCGGCAGATGTTAATTGAGGGTAAGCGGGGGCAGCGTCACTCAACTCATAGATCATTACATGAGATCGGACGCCGCCATCTTCGATAAGGTCCACTTCATTCGCGGTCACGAATAGGTTGCGTTCCGGGATCGCAACTGCGCCTTCAGGGCCAACACCCGATGGGAGAAGCTGCGCCAAAACCGGGGCTGTTGGGTCTGTCAAGTCGTAGACCCCAACGATGGACGACCGCTCGGCCAGAATGAACGCCATCGACGTGCCGTTAAAGACACCGAACTCCATGCCCTCAGGCTCAACTCCTTTGGCGTCGGACCGCTTATCCGGGTAATGCCCCGCCTCGATTATGGCGTATTCAAACCCGGTGCCATCTTCATAGATTTCTTCACCATCCTGGCTGAAGATCGTCCAACCCCGCGACCCGCCATCCATGTCGCCCTCATTGGCAATGGCGAAATGGGTGTTGTCGATCCACTGAACAGCGTCAGGCTCGCGCAGGCGATCTGGTTGGTTTTCGTTGAAAATAAGCGCGGCGCGCTCGTCTGTCGCGTCGATATTCTTCAGATCAACCGCACCGGCAGAGAAATGGTTGATCACACCGTCTTTGGTGGCAACCACGATATGATTGTTCTCTTGTAAAGTAACAACGATCTCGCCCTCGGCGTTAATGTCGACGAACTCAGGCTCGGGGTCTTCAGGAGACACGTCTGCGAGACCAGTCACGTCAATTACATTGACCGTGTCACAATCCAGCGTCCCGTCAACAACATCGACCGTCACCAGGAAACCACCAGGCATTTGGCCAGTGCGGCCATCGCCCAGATCTTCATCTCTTTCGTTTTCAATTGCCACGGCAATGAACGACCCATCAGGGGCCGCAGCCGTTGAATCCGGCTGCCCGCCCAGATCGCAGGCGGCAGTCTCACCCATGGTGCCAAGGTCAAAGGCTTTCAACATGCCACTGGGTGCGGTGAAGCTTTCCGATGTGTTCACGCCCACAAAAGCGGTGTTGCCGATGATGGAAACTGCTGTCGGCTCCCCACCGACAGCGATGTTGCCCTTTGGGCTTGGTGCGCTTGGGTCGGTGATGTCGATCAATCCGATCACTTCCAGCGGGCTGTCGGAATAGACCAATGTCATGCCATCGGCCGTCGCGCTGATAATCTCTGCCGAGCTTTCGGCGCTCGGGTCTGCGTTGTTCTGAAAAGTTGGGAAGCTGGCAACTCTGTTAAAAGAATCAGCGTTGGCCATACCAGCGATAATTGCCATGACGGAGGTCATGACGGAAAGTTTAAAAGTCATTTGTGCGTTTCCCCTATTGGTGATGCAGTTGCGCATGGCGAAGAAACGCGAAATCCGCGTAACAGTATGACGACAGTTTTGTGAAGAAGAGGGCGCTTAGTCGCATTGTCTCGCGCCTTAGCCCTCGAACCTTGACCGTGCTGTGCAGCAGCAACGAAGGGCGGTCCTAGCAGCGTCCTAGGTTACATGATGACCTTGATCAAGCGACAAGGGTGAGACCAGCGTCCGTATCTGTGGACCAAGCACATCCTGGTCTTCAAAAGTGAACTAAAGGTTCCATCAGTAAAACACCCTGTTCCTGGATCGCAGGTTATGTCGTCGGATTGGAGTATTTGGGCGGATTCTCCGGTATCGATAACAAACAGGCCTTCGGGATGCTCAATGACGAAGACAGTGATGGGCAACCATTCCGTCCAAGATCGGCTTGCCATGATGGTTGGAACCCTGAGCGAAGCCGGACCTTCAAATGCAAAACATCAAACGCTTTGTGCCCTTTTTTCACCGCTACCCATCCGGTTTGAAACATGTGCAACTTCCTACGGCATCCGATCCGCGCGCTTAAGGGACCAGAGGAAGACGCTGGGGAGGCAGTGTTGTGATGGCATCGCCACACTGTAGGAACATCCTCCAATTGCGCCGGTTGAAAGCCGTACACCTAACAAAGTCAGCAACCTTCGACGTGACATTTTGCCGACCATCAGTGCCTCTCTGATAGTGCTTTGAGTTGCTGCATGGTTGGAGGCAAAGCCTGTCGAAAACCTGGGCCGAACATGCGAGCAAAGACAAAAGCTGTTAAGCCTGAGAAAGAGACTCGATGGGTGAATGCGATGCGGTCTGCATCGAAAAACCGCTCAACCCGGAGTATGGCACCCGGCAAGCGCGTTTCAAAGGCATAGGACTGCTTTGGATTGAAGTCTACGACCTCGAACGAAGCTGAGGGACCAGACATGGGCTGGATCTGTCCTACGGAACCCAAGGCCATTTGACCTTGCATTGTCGCAGACTTCAGCCCGCGATCCCATTCCCCCCAGGTGTTTGGCTGGGTCCACAGGTCCCAGACACGATCTGGATTTGAAGTGCTTACAATAAAGTTGAAGTCGCTGTTGGTTCCTGGCGCAATCTCACCCTTTTTTGTTTGCATCTTGTTTTCCTCCGTTGGTACTGCGCAAGGCGTAAAAAAGGCTATTCGGTTTATTAGGAGTCTTTCACTTGAATGAACCTCATTCATTTTAGGCTGAGGAAGAAGCTGTTCAAGGGAAAAAATGAATGATATTCATATTACATGACCAAGTCCGAACCCTCACCCGCACAGACAAAGAAGTCGAACGCCATATTGGATGCTGCGAGAACCCATTTTGCGGTGCATGGGTTTGAGGCGACGAAGCTTTCAAATGTAGCTCGGGACGCCGGCGTCGCGGTGGGAACCATCTACCTGCGATACGAAGGGAAGGCTGAGTTGTTGGCAGGTGTTCTTGATCGGACGGAAGCGGCTTTTGGCGATGCAATGAACTCATCAGAAATTTGGTCCGCACCCTTCCCACAGCGTTTCGGAATGATCGTTTCGGCAATTTTTTCGACCGCACAGAAGGAAGCAGACCTTGCCAAACTCATGGCATTGGCTTCTTACACCGCCCAGCCGTCAAGCGAGGACAAACCTAGGCTGCTCCTGAAGATCGAAGAACATATCCGGGATGGTATGGACCGCGGAGAGTTGCGAACGGACATTGATCCCGCGCTCACATCACGCATGGCGCATGGCATGGTCGATGGTGCAATGCGAGAACTCATGGGTAACCCAACTCGTGATCCTCAAGACACCTCTAAACATATCGTTGAGGCGTATTCTCGTTGGTTGGCGAAGGCTTGAAGGCTCTGGCATGCGGAACATTCTCATCTCTTATTGCCTGTGTTCCTTGTCTCAACATTGCTGATGTAACGAACGGCAGCAAGGCGGCTGCAGCATCAAGGCGATAAGCTGAATGGCAGCAAAGGGCCGTCCCGTGAAAGTCAACAGAAGGGTGCGGAGGCGCGTTGCTGCGACGAATCCGAAGTCCGCGGTGAGACCAGAGTCCCCAGGTTTGCACGCTACACAAATGACCTGAACCCGCACAAAGCTGCAATCGGACCTGTTTCAACCCTGCTTTATGAGGAAGCTCACGCCGCCGCAGAGATTACCCGAAAGCCGACATTCACCAAGAATCGCTCATTTCTGACGCACCAATGTCGCAGATGCGGACAAAGTGACCTTTCGTTACGCAGTCAATTCTGTTTGAAATTACGGAAGTTAGGTGCCGCACAAGTTCAGTAGCCAACAACGGTTGTTCTAGGACATTGGCACCATGTAAGCCTGAATTCGCTCTGAATAGATAACATCATTGTCTTCATCAGAGACTACACGCTCTTCATCGTAGGGATCAAAGGAAGCATAGAACTTGCCTTCATCCGAGATGAACAGCTTTAAATGGGAAACACAGACAGGACGGTCGTTGTGACCGTGTAGGGAGTAGTACTCACAACAACTGAAACGGAGCAAAATTTTTGGCCAATCTGATTTCGGACTCATGCGAAATAGTACGTCGACACTTACACTTTCGCCCTGACTTATTTCATATTTCTCTATCTCTGAATCACGAAGGGAGTTCTCCCCGACGAGTTTGTGGAGGACATCGTCATCTTCACAAATCAAATCCATTTTTAGATTTCACCCCAAAAGCTCTAATGGTTATGCCTGCTATGAGTAGGTCATGTACCTTCTTTGTCTAGGCGTGTTGCAACGGAGCCTTGGATCGACGGTTGCTTTGGGCTCCTTGCCGACCTTCATTCAATTCTTCCTCGCCCGGCGCAAGCTCCCGCAACTTCAGCGGCTCCGTCGACGCCTTCCATGTCACGGTCGAGAACGCGGATGCCATGCTGTCCATTCAGCGTGATGGTTGCCGACAAAGTAAACTCTGCATTTGGACCGCCAATCCCGTCACCATGGCGGGTCACGGTGCATTCCCCACCAGAAAGCAACAGGATCGGCTTGTCGCTTAGCGTGAGTTTCGAATGAAGCAAAAGGGCAAGTCGCGCCTGATGCGCGCCAAGATTTCGGACCTCACCTCCAAGCGTATCACCAGGGACACGCACATCAAGTCCAGCGGCCACGGCAAGTTTCGTAGCGGCGGCAAAGAAGTGAGCGGGTGCCGCGATGATCGTGGTCTGCGCAGTCTTCAGTCGCGGATCGTTCGACCACACACCAGAAATCAGCGCAAAGACAATATCATCGGACGTAAGTCCCGTGGCGAGGACGGTCAGCCGCCGTGTTGCCGCGACGCCCGCAGTATCTGGAACTGGGTGCTACGCTTGAGCGATCTCGATCAGCTGTGTAGGCCGTTCATATCCATATCTCGTGAAACCAAGCCCATCGCAGGGGCCATGGTGGGCCTCAGCTGCTTCGGCCATTCGTGCGCTGGCCTTGCCTGCGCCAATGATCACCAACCGCCCTTTCGGACGCCCGGGCAAATGAGCGGCGACAACGCGCATCGGATCTGTGACGGCAACGGCCTCGCTGAACAGGTTTTCATAGAAGATGCGCTTGCGGGTTCGATGTTTCTAGCCAGGCCGCGTGACAGCCTCGCTCAAGGGCAAAATCTATCGCCTCTTACATCATCTGCCGCCCCATCCAGGTGCGCCGATGACGTGTTGAAACCCAAATCATATTCACGCGCACCACGCTGTACGACGTGGTCGCCGCCAACCCCGCAATGAAAGTCTCCTTGCCGCTTCGAACGGCAAGGTTGATGAGACTACTAGCGCCTTGCGCGGACCCGGCTCTTTGGTCGTTCAGCAACGCCGCTTCCAGTTCGGCAGAGAATTTCGTGCCACCTCAGGCGTCGGCAATCATCGCTTTAGGTCAGCCAAGTCCGGTAGTCGCTCACCAGCAAGTGCTTGGGGGCCACGTCTTCTTCGATCTCGGCAAATCGGCCGATGGGTTCGCGAAAAATATTGTCGGTTTCATCGTCATTGACCGTTGAAACCTCACCGATCAGCACGTCGCCACCGTCGCCCCAAAAAGCGTGCCAGTCACCCGGCATCAACGTCACACTTTCGCCGGGGGAGAGGTGTAGTTTCTCTCCGGCTGTAAAGGGGTGTTCGATGCCGTCGCAGAACACCGTGCCACCTGCAGTTTCGTCAAAATTTCCGTCCGCATTCGACCCGAACAATTCAACCACCAGCGTTGCACCACCGCGGTTAATAATGTCCTCGGCCTTGATGACATGGGTGTGCATCGGCGACAGTTGGTCCCGCTTCGAGATCAGCAGCTTTTCGGCATAACACATGCCACCGCCCCGTTGCAGGTCGGCCAGACGGCCGTTGCGCAACGTGAACAGGAACAGCCCCATCTTGTCGAAATCGCCGGCACCGTAGTCGGTGATGTCCCAGCCATTTCGCGCGTCAATTACAGCTGCAGCCTTCCCAGCACGCGCCTTAAACTCCTCTGGCGTCCAGTAGGCCCACGGCGGGAGAACAAACCCAAAAGAGCGCATCATGTCATCAGATTCAGCAATAATTTCGTTAATACGTGAGCGTTTCATGTGTCTCGATTCCCATGTTTCGCGCGTGCTCCATGAGGTGAACCACGCAGATTTCCGATTCCGTTGCGTTTTCATACAACCAAAATTTGCGCACCGAAACCGGTTTCGCTTGCTTTACGAAACCGGTTTCGGTTAGCGTGCGTTCAATGGGAGGGAATCGATGTCTGGGAAACCGGTCAGCTTAAAAGTGCTTGCGGCACATCTCGGCCTGACGGTCGGAACGGTAAGCCGTGCCCTGAATGGTTATTCAGATATTAGCCCCGTAACCCGCGAACGTGTCCAGCGCGCCGCGGACGAATTAGGCTATTGCGCCAACCAGACCGCCCGCAGCCTTTCCATCGGGACACCCGAAACAATCGGTTATGTTTTGCCACGCAACGGCAACTCAATTGCGCAGACATTTGTCGCGCAACTTTTGCAAGGGCTTGGCGAGGCGATGAGCAAGCGCAACTGGGACGTGCTGGTGGTTCATGCGGATTCGCCCAAGGATGAATTGGCGCAAATTGACCGTTTGGTGCGCTCAGGTCGTGTGGGGGGGCTGGTGATGTCACGCCCGCTGAAGAACGATCCGCGCATCCGCCTTTTGCAAGGATTGAAATGCCCGTTCGTGGTGCATGGTCGAACAGGAACAAGCGAGGACTATGCGTGGTTTGATGTGGACGGAGAAGATGCCTTTGTCACCTCTGTTGATCACTTGGTAGGACTGGGCCACAGCCGGATAGCGTTTGTTGGCGCACCCCTGCAATACCAGTTCACACAGGCCCGGTTGAACGGTTTTAACAAGGCAGTCAAATCGAACGGTCTGCCCGTTGATCCCGACCTAATCCAAATTGCGGACCTCAGCGATGATGGCGGCGAAATTGCCACCGCGATGCTCCTTGATTTACCAGAGCCACCGACAGCCATCGTCTGCGTCACGGATTCGATGGCAATTGGCGCCTTGGCCGCGATCAGGGCGCGCGGGATGAGGCCTGGCAAGGATATTTCAGTGATTGGGTATGATGGCCTCAAGTTTGGCGTTCACACGAACCCGCCGCTGACAACGATGGCGCAACCGCTGGCACATGCGGGGCGCAGGTTGGGGGATATGTTACTGGCGATCATCGACGGTGATGACCCAACCAAGCACCAAGAATTGCAGCGCGCACAACTCTTGCGCCGCGAGACCGACGGACCGTTGCACAAGGTAACGGCTCCAAAAAACGTTTCTAATAGGGAGAAAATACATTGAAACGCACTACACACATCTTGGCAGGTCTGCTTGCCACTACAGTTTTGGCCGGAGCTGCCAATGCGGACACGATCCGGTTCTGGACTATGGAAATTCAGCCTGAGCGTATCGCCGTTCAAGAAGAAATGGTCGCAGGCTTTGAAGCCGCAACAGGCCATACGGTTGAGATTATTCCAGTTGAAGAATCCGATATCCAGACACGTGCAACGGCTGCGTTTGCTGCTGGCGACCTGCCAGATGTCATCAACTTGACGGTCAGCCACATACTGCCCTATTCCGAAGCCGGTCTTCTGGATACGGGTGCTGCAAGCGAAGTCATGGACAAACTTGGCATCGATACCTTCGCCGAAGGCCCGGTCGGAATGGCTATGTCTGACGGTGAAATTGTTGCTGTTCCGACTGATGGTTGGACCCAGCTTGTTGTTTATCGCGCTGACTTGTTTGAAGCGGCCGGTCTAGAAGCGCCGTCTTCTTTTGCCAACATCGAGGCCGCGATGACAGCCCTGCACAACCCGCCTGAGATGTACGGCTTTGTTGCTGCGACCAAGATCGACGAAGGCTACATGATGCAGTTGATCGAGCACCTTTCGCTCGCCACTGGCTACTCACCTGTGAATGCAGACGGGTCCATCAACGAAGACACAACACATCTGGTCGAGCTTCTTGAGCTTTACAGTGACCTCGTTGCGAATTCGCCTGAGGGTGATCTGTTCTGGTCCCAGTCCCGCGAACTCTACCTTGATGGCAAGGCCGCGATGGTGATCTGGTCTCCATCCATCCTTGATGAGCTTGGCGGCTTGCGCGACAGCGCACCTGTCACGATCGATGATGATCCAACGACGTCTGCCTTGGCAGAAATGACTGGTTTCTCGACCGTAATTTCCGGCCCCGGCAATGCAGACGGCGCTGCCTATGCAGACGTTCGTTACCTCGGCATCACTGCTGACGCCAACACAAGCGTTGCACAGGAATTCGTTGAATACGTGATGTCCGAAGGCTACAGCCAGTGGCTGTCACAAGCGCCCGAAGGCAAGTTCCCTGTGCGTCGCGGCCCAGAAGCTGGCGACACATCCTATGAGATGGCTTGGGCTGGTTTGGATGTTGGCGTAGATCGCAAAGCACCGTTGGGTGACATCTATCCAGAGTCGGTGATCAGCGATATCGTGGAAGGCCTGTCCGTCGGCGATCGTTGGGGCGTGGCTGACGGCCAACTCGCCACAGCGTCGAAAATCGTGAACTCCCAAGTCATGTCGCGCGTTATTCGTGAGATGACAGACGGTGATCTTACGGTTCAGGAAGCGGCTGACAAGATCGTCGCCGAGCACAAGGCTCTCGATCTGTAAGCAATACCACCTGGCGGCGCGAGGACTCTCGCGCCGCCGACCTTACCCCTCATGATCTGGATAACATGATGTCGGATGATCGCCCGCCACAGCCCCCCAAGGGTTTAGGACCGCTTGCCAAACGCGAAATGCGTTTCGCCTATATGATGCTGTTGCCGACGTTCGCAATTGTATTGTCCGTTGTCCTGTTTCCTCTCTTTGCGAACGTCTGGATCAGCTTTAAGCCAGTAACGCTGGGCGATCTGCGCGCGCCGTCGATCCTCGTAAATGAGCGCCTTATGGGAGACGTTGAGGCCGTGGGTGACGAGGCCGACATCCGCTACCGAATCCGAAACTCCTCCCGCCAAAGCGATATAGCTGACGTCTTTATGACCGACGAGGTGCCTGCGACACTGGACATTCTGAGCGTCGATGACCGCTGCACTTTGGACGGCACCGCTTTGGCCTGTGACCTCGGAGATTACGAGGCGGGAAAACGCGAAGATATCATCTTGCGCGTCGCCGCTACGCAGGCCTTTCTTGACGCCCCGATTGACGTCAAAGACACCGAAGCGGCGTTTGAATTTGACCCCGAAAACGTTTTGACGAACGACGATTTCACGCTCGAAAACTTCCGCAAGGTTTTCAGTGGGTCCGATTTTTGGCCCGTGCTTTGGGCGTCACTCTATTACACAATCGCAGGTACAATTGGAGCCTTGGTGGTAGGCTTATTCGCGGCGCAGCTGATGAACATGACGTTCCGCGGGCGCAGCTTTTTGCGGGGTTTGTATCTGTCCCCCTATGTCGCCCCTGTAATCGCCGTTGCCCTCGCGTGGGTGCTGTTGCTCGATCCGGGGCCAGGCGGAACGCTGAACGCGCTGCTGATCCAGCTTGGCGTCATCGACGGCCCGATTAACTTCCTCGGGTTGCGCGTTGCCGAAATCCGCTTTCTCGGGTTGTCCTTTGATTTCCCCGTCGCCCTCACGGTCGTGATTATCTTTGAAATCTGGCGCTATTTTCCGCTGGCTATGCTGTTCATTCTTGCGCGGATGCAGTCGATGTCCACGGATATTTACGAGGCCGCTGAAATCGACGGCGCAACGCCTCTCCAGCAATTTCGGTTCATTTCGCTGCCGCAGCTTGCGGGCATCATGGCGGTCTTGTTCCTGCTGCGCTTCATTTGGACGTTCAACAAGTTCGACGACATCTTCCTGTTAACGGGCGGTGCTGCTGGCACACGGACCCTGACGGTGAACGTCTACGAACAGGCCTTTGCGGTGTCCAACCTTGGTGCCGGTGCTGCCGTGGCTGTGGTCGTGTTCCTGATCTTGCTGGTCTTTTCAGTGATCTTCTTCAAATTTTCACCGGAGGACGACGCATGAGCCGTTTCGGGAATATCTTCTACCTCTGCCTGCTGTTCGGAGCACTTTGGGGGGCAATCGCCACAACGTTGGTTACCCTTCTGGCGCTGTTCATCTCTGGTGAATTGTTTCAGCCACAGGTAACAGCGGGGGCACTTGCCGGGCTTGTCGCCGCTGGTGTGTTGACGGGTATTACACCAGAGAAACGCACGCTTGGCATACGCGCGCTTAGCGCATTCGCTTTCGTGGTGGTCCTGACGATTGCATCCGGCGCGCAGCCCTTGGGCCTGCCGACGTCAACCTACTCGTTCGGCCAATTGATCGCTGTTGCCGTGTCGGCTTGGCTGGTTATCTATGCAATCCATACGACAGCCTTTGGCTTCGGTCCCAACCGTGAACGGCGCTACAATGTCGAAGTTATCTGCCTGCGGTTTGTTAAAGGGTTCGGCATCGTTGCATTCACCATCGCTGTCGCCCTCCCGTTCTTTGTTATGGTGATGATGAGCCTGAAAAACCAACAAATGCTCCTGTCCAACCCACTCGATTTTTCGATCAATTTCGAACAGGGGTTCACTGCTCTATTCCGTAGCTACATTGAACTGTTCACACAGTATCATTTCGGCAGTTACCTTATGAACTCGGCACTTGTGTCTGCGGTGACGGTTCTCGCTACGCTGTTCTTCGCCGTCCCCGGCGCCTACGCGGTGGCGCGACTGAAATTTCCCGGCCAAAACTTTCTCAGCCGTTCGATTCTGCTGATTTACATGGTGCCGATGATCGTCCTGGTGATCCCGCTTTATGCGATCTTCAGCCAGCTTGGGATGCGCAACACGCTTTGGGGCCTGATGCTGGTCTACCCGGCGACAACTATACCCGTGGCGCTGTATATGCTCCAAGGCTACTTTCGCGGCATTCCAGCGGAACTCGAAGAAGCTGGCCTGATGGACGGCCTTACACGCCTGAACGTGATACGCAAAATCACGCTACCGCTGGCTTTGCCTGCCATGGCCTCCGTCGCTCTCTATGTCTTCATGATTGCGTGGAACGAGTTCCTCTTCGCGTTCATGTTCCTCGACAATGTTGACCTATATACCCTGTCTCGCGGGATTGCCGAGTTGAACTCGTCCGAAGTTCCGCGCCAGCACCTGATGGCAGGTGCGGTTATTGCGACGGTTCCTGTCTTGGCGCTCTTCTTGTGGTTTGAACGTTTCCTTGTCGCGGGTCTGACTGCTGGCAGCGTGAAAGGATGAACGATGTCTCTTAAACAACTCGCCATTGAAACGCTGGCAAAGAATGACCGTGGCGGATTTACGATTCCGACGGCAGGGCTGTATCCCTACCAATGGAACTGGGACAGCGCGTTCTGCGCCCTTGGCATTGCGACCTATGATATGGACCGCGCATGGGCTGAAATCACGTCGCTGATTGAGGGCCAATGGCCCGACGGCATGATCCCCAGCATCATCTTTCGTAGCGATGATCCCGACTATTTCCCCGGTCCCTCCCGCTGGGGCAAGACGCTCGGCTCGATCCCGTCAACAGGGGTGTCACAACCGCCTGTTCTGGCAACTGTCGTGCGGAAAATTACAGAAGGGCCAAGCGGGGCGGCCCGCCGCGCCGAGGTCTTTGATGCGATTTTCTCATGGCACAAGTGGTTTCACGATGCGCGCACCACGAACGGAATCGTCGCCACTGTCCACCCTTGGGAAACGGGCCGCGACAACTGCCCCGAATGGAACATCGGCCTTGATCTGATGGAGGTCGCACCAGATCTGCCGCCCTATCAGCGGATGGACAACAAACACGTCAATCCGCAGTTTCGCCCGAGCCAAGAACAATACGACAAGTTCCTAACGATCGTACATTTTGGTGAAAGCGTTGGATGGGATCAACGCCATCTCACGGACGAGGGGCCGTTCTTGATGGCCGATCCGAACATCCATTTCATCCTGCTGCGTGCCGACAAAGACCTGCTGGCGATGGCCAAAGAGATGGGCAAGCCGAACGAAGTTTGCAACCAGATCGACGCATGGATCAAGAAAGGCGAAGCCGCTACAGACTACCTTTGGAACGACGAGCTCGGCGCGTTCACCGCCCGTGACGTTCGCACCGGAGCGTTTTCGACAGGGTTCAGCAATTGCAGCGCGCTGTGTTTCTATGCGGATACCGGAACGGCGCACCAACGCGCCCGAACAGTCGAAAACCTGCGCCGCATTTCCAGCAAGGTTGAGCATATGTTGCCCAGTTGGGATCCTGATGCGCCTGACTTTGAAGCACAGCGTTACTGGTGTGGTCCCGTTTGGCCGCAAATGAATTACATCACGGCTCAAGGGCTAGCCGAACAAGGTGAGGTCGAATTGGCCCAAAAAGTCCGCGATGACCTGTGCAGCGCGATAGAAAAATCAGGCTTCTGGGAATGCTTCAACCCGTTGACCGGCGAAGGCTGCGTTGGGGCAAACTTCTCTTGGACGGCGGCCGTTTGGCTGTCCTGGCAACACGAAACAAAGCTTAAGGGCGTGGCCTGAGGCCAAACAAAGGATAATATGTTATGGGTTCTATCAGCCTTAAATCCGTCGAAAAATGGTTTGGAAGTGTGCAGGTCATCAAGGGTATCGACCTTGATATTCTGGATGGCGAATTGATCATCTTCGTTGGCCCGTCCGGTTGCGGTAAATCTACGTTGCTACGCATGATTGCGGGACTTGAAGAAACCAGCCGCGGCCAAATCATGCTGGATGGCAGTGACATGACTCACAAAGTCCCCTCCGAGCGCGAGCTGTCGATGGTGTTCCAATCCTATGCGCTTTACCCGCACATGAGCGTTGAGGAAAACGTTGGTTTCGCGCTTAAGACGGCAGGCGCGCCAAAGGCCGAAATTGACGAGAAAGTCAGCAATGCCGCCGAAATCCTTAAGCTAGACGCCTACATGGATCGCCGTCCAAAAGACTTGTCCGGTGGCCAGCGCCAGCGTGTCGCCATTGGCCGTGCGATTGTGCGCAAACCCAAAGGCTTTTTGTTCGACGAACCGCTTTCAAACCTCGATGCATCACTTCGCGTAGACATGCGGTTCGAAATCGCGCGTCTACACAAAGCGCTGGAAACCACGATGGTCTATGTGACCCACGATCAGGTCGAGGCGATGACACTGGCGGACCGGATTGTCGTGCTGAAAGACGGATTGATCATGCAGGTCGGCAGCCCGCGTGAGCTTTACGAGAAACCGGACAACGTTTTTGTGGCGCAGTTTATCGGTAGTCCGAAAATGAACCTAATGGCGTGCAATTCGGACGCAGGGTTCACGACAAAACCCGACCTCAAGTCCGGCGCGGTACAGCTTGGCATCCGTCCCGAACATATTGGTGTTGTCGATCAAGGCGCAGGCCATTGTGATGGCGTCGTTCAGGTCAGCGAATACCTTGGTGCGGACTTTTTCCACTACATTGACTGTGGACCGCTTGGGCTTTTGACCGTCCGAACTTCGGGGGCGTTTCCAGACATCGAAGGGCAGACCGTTGGTCTGAAGTTCGAGGCCGAAAATCTGCACTTCTTCGGGGCAGATGAAAATGCGCTCTAGTTAACTCGCCTGTCGCGCGCTATCAAAGCTGGAATTGACACATCGGGCTCGGTCCTGTCGACTGCTGCGGGAATAATAGGGTCCCGTTCTAAGTTGGCGTACCGTCGTGGCTAGCCGCCAATTTGGTTCAGATGTCGGCTCGCTCAGCGATGGTTCACGCATCTTCCAATTCGAAGCCCAAATAACGCACGGTGCTATCGACTTCCGTATGGCCTATCAGAAACTGCGCAGCGCGAAGATTTCCGGTCTTTCGGTAAATCTTTGCACCTCTGGTTCGGCGCAGCGAATGTGTGGCATATCCAAGGCGAGCAAGCCTTCTCGCTTGAATCTGATGAGCGCAGTTTGCCTGTCCTAATTGGCATTGAGCTTGTCTGAATTGCTCATAAAGCGAGAAGAAGCTGTTCACACATATTTCTTGATTGGCAACTTTGTCCGCGATCCGTTAATTCGGCGTCTGGATCCGTTAATTCGGCGTCTGATCGATACCGAAACCTGCATGAATGGCCGCAGTGCTCGCTGCAAGGCGGCATCGTTATTTTCGCTTCCGCAGCAATAGCTGTGCCGCTTGCGCGTACAACATGAAATCGTGATGACCGCCAGGGGCTCTAAAGCGGTTATGCGGTATCGCGGCACCTGTCCGGGCCTCCCAAGACCTGCCGCCGTTTGAGGACGGCCCTTTCGTACCTTTAACGATTGGTCAAGTTACTGCGGCGCAGCCTGCCGATGCGGACTTTCGCTGCAGGTGCAAATTCGAGCCAAAAGCGAACTCACAGATGTGGAGTTCCCGACATTTGATACTTGAGATTCAATGCCTGCTTTGATCTGGGGCGATTGTACATGTTATCTTTGATGCCGTTAGACGCGCCGCAGTATTGAGATGGTGCCTATCGATCAGGCGGCATGCCGACCAACGCGTTCACGCGATCGATTTCGGCTTCATACCACGCTATCGTTTCTTTAGGATGCTCCTTGAACGCAGGTGCAAATGACTGCGGGGCTTCTGTCTTTTCGTCATATTCAGTTGACCAAACCATCATCCCCAAAAAGGCGGGAAGCAGCGCACGGGCTTTCTGAGTCGGAATGTAGCAAACCTTGCTCTTTTTGTGCCGATCAATATGACGACTTACCATTCCGCTTTCCTCTAACTTTAGCAGGCGGCTGGCGAGAACATTTGTTGCGATCCCTTCTTCAGAGGCGAGAAACTCACCGTAGTACCTTTTGCCGTGAAGCAGGATGTCTCTCAGCAGGACAAAACTCCATTTGTCGCCAAAAATCCCAGCTGCATATCGGACTGGGCAGCCAATCCAGGGTGCTTTTACCGTTTTCGTCATAAACCTTAATATAGTGCACTTCTTTTTACTTGCAATTAACAAGCGTGATGAATATCATTTCACTTGCAAAAAACAAGTTAAACGGAGAAAAGTGATATGGCACAAGCATTTGTTTGGTTCGATAACATTGGCTCAAACCGAAAGAAGACAACCGATTTCTTGTCTGAAACATTTGATTGGGTTCCAAACGACATTGGCCCGATGACGTTCCTGACAAAGAGCGAAGGCATGCCCTTTGCGGCCATTTGCGATGCTATGGAGGGTGTTTCCGGATGGGTGCCATATATTGAAGTCGACGCGTTGACTGAGGCCGTTGCCAAAGCACGGGAAAACGGAGCAACTATCATCGCTGAAAACCTGCAAGGGCCAGCCGGCATTGCAACTTTCATTACTGATCCCGGCGGATCACCGATTGCACTTTGGAAACGAGGCGAGGGTATGTAGTTGATGAAAAAGACCATCCTGACTGTTCTTGCATTTATGGCTGTTTCTTTCGGCGTGCAGGGCCTTTCCCATTTCGTCATCAACGCAGATCATTTCGCGACGATTTTGTTTATGCGCCCGGATCCCATACTGCCGATGGGGTTTGCCGCTATGATCATTGAAGCGTTGATTTTTTGCTTCGTGATGTCTCGGCTATGGCCAGACGGGGCCAGCATAAAGCATGCTCTGGTCGTATCAGCATGTTTTGGCGGTTTCCTGGCGTCCTACATTGTTCTTGCAGAACCAGCCAAATACGCGGCCCCTTCTGTTTCCGCGTGGGTAGCCGTGGAAGGCACCGCTAGCTTTGTGCAATTCGCCGTATTCGGGGTGTTGCTGGGTCTGATCTATCGCAAGGCAAGCTCGGGCTGATCGCTGCGGGATCGTAGGTCTAACAAATAGGGAACGTAAGATGACAAAGATATTATTGGCTTCTGCAGCGTTCTCGAACAAAGGGCCGTAGAATCGAGGCGGCATATTCATCATGGTTATAGGGCGCATAGATATCGCCGATATCGTGAAGCAAGGCTGAGGCGACCCAATCGATGTCAGCACCGCCCCGCCAGGCACGTGTGGCGGATTGCAACGAATGGCCCAGCCGTGTGACTTGATAACCTGACAGGGTTTCATCCAACTCAACCATAGCTTTCATGAGCCTGCCTGCGGTGCCTTTGGCGTAATCGGTCTCATGTTCCGTCAGGAAGGCATATTCTTCCTGCGTGCCGTCTTTCATCTGTGTGAACGCAACTTTTTCCATTGTACTTCTCCTGATGGCGTCCAGACACTTTGCAAGTCAATTTGCTTTACGGGGACCCCAAAAAGAGTAATTGTGTCATACGTTTTTGGAATGGCAAGGAGACTTGATCATGCGTCGCAAACTACCTCCTCTCAATGCGCTTCTGGCCTTTGAGGCGGCCGCGCGACATGGCAATTTCACACGTGCGGCGCAGGAATTGTTCGTGGCCCAACCCGCTGTTACGCGCCAGGTGGCGCGCTTGGAGGACTGGATCGGCACGCCACTGTTTCATCGAAACGGAAGTGTGATCGAGCTAACCCGCGAGGGGGCGCTGTTATCCGAGCTTGCGACAACCCTTCTTGACCGGCTTGAACTGGGCGTTCGGGATGCGACGCGCATCGGTAAGAATGAATTGGTCGTTGGTGCCTCTTTTGGCATTGCGCATCTTTGGCTGATGCCAAAAATCAGTGCGCTTCGCATGGCGTCAGAAGCAACGGTCAATTTTCTGACCTCCGACGACTATCGCGCATTTGACGACCCATCGGTCGACTTTTCAATCCGCTTTGGCAAGGGCGCGTTCGGTTCCAATTGCGCTGATCTGCTGTTCGGCGAACAGTGTCAAATCATCGCGTCACCGGCCTTTCTGGACAATCATCCGGAATTTGACCTCGATGCGCCGCTCGCGTCTCTTGAGCCACATCTGATTTTCGATCATGGCGACCCGGACGGTGTAGGTTGGATCACTTGGGCCGTTTGGGCTGATCTGACAGGCCACCCGGTACCCGACAGCGGGAAAATGTCGACGATCCGCAGCTACCCTACGATGCTTGACCTGGTCAGCGCAGGAGAAGGCATAGGGATCGGAACTAGGGGGCTGGAGGATGAGATGGTCGCATCCGGTGCGATTGTACGCGTCGGCGCACCGATCGCGCGGGATGGCTTTGGATACTACTTGGTCTATCGAAAAGAGCTTCTGGGCAAGCCGTCTTTCGCGCGCCTAAGATACCACCTGATCGCTGGTTCCTGATTGGATGCTCGTTAACGGTAAGTAATGGCTGATCCCGGTGATGCGCCGGTGATCTAGAGGCTTTGACAAAGCCGGTTTGCATCTAGCATAGCCGCGTGAATACCACGTGCGAAGACGCAATCACCAATGCGAAACAGCGCAAAACCACTTGCGTTCGGTTCGTTGCTCCCACCCGCCAAAGGCGGGTTTCAGTGCTTGCACACCCTATAACATCGTTGTCATTTTATAGCCGCGCGTGAAATAGAGCCGGGCATGGGTGACGTTTTCGCCATTGAGCCAGGTCGTGCGTTCGACGGTGAACACCGCGTCGCCTTCTGCTTGATCCAGAAAGTCGGCGATCTCCAGCGTTGCGTTCGTCGCAGAGAATGCCAATTCGGCTTCTGAGAACGGAATTTCCCGGACCAGCCACTCATTTGGTCCAATTTCGCCGAAATCCTGATCCCTTGCAGCCGGAATTGCCGCCAGATTGATCCAGCGATCTTCCAATTGATAGGGCTTGTTTGAAGCGAAATGCATGCATTTAAGATGCAGAACTTCGCTGCCTTTTGGAATTTTGACCTGCGCCCGCAACCATCCGGGTGCTACAATTACCTCACGCTCCACCAGCGCATATCGATAGGTAGACCCTGTATCTGTAACCTCTTCGCGGATAAGCGGGATCGAAAACCGTGCCCTATGCGTTGGCGAAGCCTTAACACGCGTGCCTACTTTGCGTTTCCGCTCCAGAATGCCTTCATCGACCAGTTCGCGCATGGCGCGGTTGACGGTTGCGCGGGCGCAGCCAAACTCTTCGGCAAGTTCAATTTCACCGGGCAGATTTGCGCCGGGCGGCCAGATATTTTGCCGGATGCGATTTAGTACCTCGGCTTTGATATCGTGAAAACTTGTCCGCAATGGCTCTGCGCCTTCTTCTTATGTCTGCATTTAATCTAACATTTGTCTGAAATGTCGCAACCTAATTTCTGACTTAAATTAGTTTGGCTAATGCTGAGCATAATCACGCTTGGATGGCGCGCGCAAAGACGGCTGCCTACGGTGAACTGAACGAAAGCGCAGGCAAGAAAGGGGATCTGCAGTGCTGGACGACACCCATGACCGTTTTACCAAAGCTGTTCAGAACCTCGTCTTCAACTGTGGAAATTGCACGCCGAACGGAACTCTTCTGATCATTTTCGAAACCGGTGGCGACGGTTATTACGATCCTGAGCTTGCCGGGTCTGTTGCGCGCGTCGCCTCCGAGTTGGGCTTGAAAACAGAAATGGTTGGCGTACCGTTCCAGCAAAATGTCTCAGACCCGGATGCGCAACTGGCCGCCCGCATGGCCGCAGCAGATTGCACCGTGTTTTTCGCACGCCTCGGTGATCAGGTTCGGTTCAGAACCAAGGACGCAAGCATGACGCAGGTGATCAGTTATGCGCTTGACCGTGAAATGCTCTCCTCGCCCTTCGGAACGGTGCCACATTCCGCGTTCGAAAGGCTTAAGAACCTCATCAATAATGCGATCGCCTCAGCCGCCGAGATCCACGTAACTTGCCCAGATGGCACGGACTTCTCTGGGCGGCTAACCCCAGACCTGACTGTTGATGGGGACGTGACCCGGTCCCGGTTTCCGGTGTCTGTTTTTACGCCAGTGGCCGCCAGATCGTTCAAAGGACGCCTGGCGCAACGCGGCTTTCTGACCGGTACAGGGTCGAACTACTATGAGCCCTATAGCTGCCAGTTGTACGACACATTGTTCGTGGATTTCGATGGCAATCGGATAACCGGCTTTGATGGATCTGCCAAAGATGTCGCCGCCGCGAAAGCGCATTATGAATCCGTCGGCACCAGGTTTGGGATCGATACCTATTTCGTGCATTCCTGGCATATTGGCATTCATCCCGGCTGCACCTACACGCAACCCGCCGCCCAAAACTTCGCGCGTTGGAGCGGGGGGGCTTTTGGCAACCCTCGCCTGTTGCATTTTCATACCTGCGGTGCCTATCCGCCGGGTGAGATTTCATTGAACATTCTCGACCCAACTGTGCGCCTTGACGGTGTTGCGTTGTGGCAGGACGGCCGCCTTTGCCCAGACCTGATCCCCGGCGGTACGGCACTTCTCGATAGCGAGCCAGAGATGCGGTCTTTGTTTGACGCGCCAAGTACCGCGGTAGGTCAGGGTCCTGACAACAAGCTCTGTTTCGCCTGACATGCCTGATATTATTCGGGCCGCGGACCTACGTCCCGAACCCTGGAAGAACGGCGGCGGTATAACCCGTGAAATCCGCAGTATGCGTACGGATCGCGGCATAGGCTGGCGGCTGAGCATGGCCGATGTCGAAACCGATGGCCCGTTCTCTCTCTTTGCGGACATGCACCGCATTCTGACTGTGATCGATGGGGAAGGGCTTGTGTTGGAAGGACCAGACCAGCGCCTTGTCGCGCGCTGTTGCGAACCTGTAAGCTTCCCGGGGGACGTCGCGCTTGACTGTCAGCTAACGCGCGGTCCGGTTCGCGATTTCAATGTGATCTTCCGCCCTGATCTGTTTGACATTTCAGTCAGTGTTCTTGCGTCAGAAATGGAAGTCGATCTTGACGTGCAGGCCAATGAAACCGTCGTAATTTTTGTCGCAGATGGTGCGTGTGACGTGGCGGGGGCGCGTCTTGACCGCGCAGATACGTTTTGGGCAACTTCTGGTCCCATCAACGCAGCAGTGCAGGTCGGCGGTACAGCCCTTATTGTTCGGATTTTTCAAATTCAGGTGTAGCGCCAGCATCGTGCAACCATGTCCGAAAGACTTTTACCGCAGGCGCGGCCATCGCCTCATGACGACAAACAAACCAGTAGCCAAACTGCGAGGGGGCCACGTCGTCAAAAGGGCGCACCAGTTTCCCTTCCTCAATCAGGCCTTCCACCAAAGGGCTGCGGCCCATCGCGACACCTAATCCACCAGCGGCCGCTTGGATGACCAGGTTCGCCTGCCCGAAGCGGCGCTTGCGTTTGAAGTGGGGAAGGCGAATGCCCACCTCCTTGGCCCACAGATCCCAATTGGTTTGTCGGCTTGGGCCTTCATGCACGTCCTCCAGGATCACATGCGCGGCGAGGTCGGCAGGGCTGTTCAAAGTGGCTGCAATGTCTGGTGTGCACACAGGGCAAAGCGTTTCCGACAAGATAAGCTCCGCGTGCATCTCCGGAAAACCACCCGCGCTGTAGACAATCATCGCATCCGCCTCGCTGATCCTGAGATCAAGTGAGCCCGGGTCGGTGGACAGCGAAACGGGTGTTTTCGGGTGCAAATCATCAAATTGAAGCAGGCGCGGGAGCAACCACAGATATGCAAAGCCCGGCGGGGCCGCGATCCGCAACCCGCGGGAGCGTTTTTGCGGGGCCCCGCGAAGGTCGTCGCACAGCGTTTCGACCATGCCAAACCCGGTCTGAACGGCATCTGCCAAACGCGCACCTGCCTCGGTCGGCTCTGTCGCGCGGCGATTGCGGTGCAACAATTGATGACCCAACCACTCCTCCAGCGATTTTATATGCTGGCTGACGGCACTTTGCGTCACGTTGAGCTCTTCTGCTGCACGACCGAAGCCGCGCAGGCGCACCACGACCTCAAGGGTTCGCAGCGCAGTATAGGGGAGGACTTTCAGCATCACGCGGGCCGTTCGTTGGTCTTTAGATCGGCAACAACCTGAACATATTGCGCAATGATCCTGTCCCGGTCAATGTGGCGTCTGTCCTTCACCCGATGACGACCCGCTGCCCATACATCTGTGACAACTTTGTCGCCGCTGGCAAAAACGAAGCCGTCTAACAGTTGGCGATCCGCCAACATGCACAAGGTTGGGTCGGTGCTGTCGATCGCCACCAGATCAGCCAGCCGTCCCGTTTCGATCGCGCCAGAGTTCCGCCCGATCGCCTTCGCGCCGCCTTCAGCCGCAGCCATATAAAGGGTCTGACCGGTCGAACCTTCGTCGCGCACCATCACATTGCGCTCTCGGTGCATCAGGCGCTGCGCGTATTCCAGTGTGCGCAACTCTTCTGACAATGCGATATTTACGTTGGAATCTGTGCCCACACCAAACGCACCACCTGCATTCAAATACTCCGGCCCGGCGAAAACACCGTCACCTAGATTGGCCTCCGTCACTGGGCAAAGTCCGGCAACAGCGCCGCTTCGCGCCATGCTGTGGGCTTCCTCGTTGGTCATGTGTGTCGCGTGGATCAGGCACCACCGATCTGAGACTTCAGTATTCGCCAATAGCCACTCGACCGGGCGGGCCCCTGTCGCAGCCAGAACCTCTTCGACCTCGCGGATTTGCTCGGCAATATGGATGTGGACCGGGCCGTCTGGCACATGCGCCAAGACGTCCGCCAGATCACTTGCGGAGGTGGCACGCAAGGAATGCGGAGCAATCCCAACATTGGTATCGGGGGCCATATCGCGGGCGATATCACGGCACCTTGCCAACAGATCGATGAAGCGATCGACCGAGTTTCCGAAGCGCAATTGTCCACCTTCAAGCGCGCGCCCGTCAACACCACCATAGGTGTACAGAACCGGCAGATGCGTGATGCCTATCCCGGTCTTGTCGGCGGCCCCCATCACCCGTGCGGACAATTCGCCAAGGTCGTCATAGACCTGCCCGCCGGGCGCATGGTGCAGATAGTGAAACTCCCCCACAGCGCTGTATCCTGCTTCGAGCATTTCCATGAACGCCAGTTCAGCAATAGCGCTCACGTGATCAGGTGTCAGCTGTTCGAGATAGCGATACATCAGGTCGCGCCAGGTCCAGAAGCTTTCGCGCCCTTTGGCGCGGTATTCCGTCATGCCCGCCATGGCGCGCTGAAAGGAATGGCTGTGCAAATTCGATAGCGCCGGAAGAAGCGTGTCCACAATAGTATCATCAGGGCGCGCATCTGTGTTCGCGTTGATCTGCGCAATTGCGCCGCTTTCAACCCGCACGGATACATTGCTTGCCCAGCCAGTCGGAAGATAGGCGCGTCTTGAAAAAATCCTCATCGCAAAACCTTATTATGAATGGACATAATATTGTTAAGACCATACAATCTAACTCGCAAGTCTAAATATCTGATGAGAATCCAGTGAGCTTGATCCTCTTTCACAATTGTAGCATCGCCACGATGACCTCGGGCCAGCAACCCTATGGTCTGGGGGATGATGATGCGATCGTGTCCGAGGATGACCGCATCGCCTGGGTTGGCAAGATCGGGTCACTTCCTGCGGAGTTTTCAAAGGCGCAGCGCATTGATCTGGAAGGGCGTCTGGTCACGCCTGGTCTGATCGACTGTCACACACATCTCATCTTTGGCGGCGACCGCGCCAAGGAGTTTGAAATGCGTCTCAACGGCGCAAGTTATGAAGAGGTCGCACGGGCGGGTGGCGGCATCGTCTCGACCGTAATGGCGACGCGGGGTGCATCGTTGGAGCAGCTCGTGGCCTCCGCCTTGCCGCGCCTGGATGCGTTGATCGCGGAAGGCGTCACAACGCTTGAGATCAAGTCGGGCTACGGTCTGGATGGCGAGACAGAACTTCGCATGTTGCGCGCCGCGCGCCGTCTGGCAGAATTGCGCCCGGTGCATATTCAAACATCATTTTTGGGGGCCCACGCAGTGCCTGCGGAATTCGATGGCGACGCAGACGGCTATATTGATGATGTCTGCATTCCAGCGCTCCGGGCTGCCTTTGCGGAAGGATTGGTCGATGCGGTCGATGCGTTTTGTGAAGGGATAGCCTTCCAACCGGCTCAGGTTGCGCGGGTCTTCGAAGTCGCAAGAGAGCTTGGCCTTCCCGTCAAAATCCATGCGGAACAATTGTCCAACCTTGGCGGTGCGAAGATGGCGGCGGGGTTCGGCGCGATCTCAGCCGATCACGTGGAATATCTGGATGAAGACGGCGTAAAAGCCTTGGCAAAGGCCGGGACGACCGCCGTCATCCTGCCGGGGGCTTTCTACACATTACGCGAAACACAAGCGCCGCCGATAGCGATGCTTCGGGCCCATAACGTGCCGATGGCCCTGGCGACGGATGCCAATCCCGGCTCGTCGCCAATGACCTCTATTCTGCTGGCAATGAATATGGGGTCGACCTTGTTTCGCATGACGCCACAGGAGGCGTTGGAAGGTGTTACCTGCAATGCGGCCCGCGCGCTCGGGCTTTCTGATCGGGGTCAGATCGTGCCAGGCCAACGGGCCGATCTGGCCATCTGGGACATCGCACAGCCGGCAGAGCTGGCCTACCGCATTGGGTTCAATCCACTTTACAAACGTATCTTCGGAGGTGTGGCGTGACTGTTATGGAACTGATACCGGGCAGCGTAACGCTGGCCCAGCTTGAAGCGGTTTTCCGCGATCAGGCCGCTGTCACTTTGTCCCCCTCTTGCAGGCCTGCGGTCGAAAACGCTGCGGCGCTGATCCGCGAAGCTGCACGGGGCGACGCGCCTGTTTACGGAGTCAACACGGGCTTTGGCAAACTCGCCAGCATGAAGATTGAGGCCGAAGATACGGCAACCCTTCAGCGCAACCTGATCCTGTCGCATAGCTGCGGCGTCGGCACGCCCATATCCCGTGCCGAAGCACGCCTGATCATGGTGTTGAAGCTCCTGTCTTTGGGGCGTGGTGCGTCCGGGGTGCGCTGGTCCTTGATCGAACTGATGCAAGACATGCTGGCCAGAGGCGTAACCCCCGTGATCCCATCACAAGGGTCTGTCGGTGCTTCCGGAGATCTGGCACCGTTGGCCCATATGACCGCCGTGATAATCGGGGAAGGCGAAGCGGAGTATGAAGGCGCTGTCATGCCGGGGGCACAGGCGCTGAGCAAAGCCGGTTTATCCCCGATCCAGCTTGGCCCAAAAGAGGGTCTGGCCTTTATCAACGGCACGCAATTCTCCACCGCATTCTCGCTGATTGGCCTATTTGACGCCTGGCGTGCCATGCAATCGGCCCTTGTGGTTTCGGCTATGTCCACGGATGCGATCATGGGCTCCACTGCGCCGCTGCAAGCTGAGATCCACTCCCTGCGAGGCCATCGCGGTCAGATCGAAGCCGCGACGACGATGCGCGCACTTCTGGACGGCTCCGTGATCCGGGAAAGCCACCGCGAAGATGACACGCGTGTCCAAGATCCTTATTGCATCCGCTGCCAGCCACAGGTGACGGGGGCTGCGATGGATGTGCTGCGGCAAGCGGCGCAAACGCTGGAAATCGAAGCAAACGCGGCGACCGACAACCCGCTGGTGTTGACCGAGGCCGGACTTATTGTCTCTGGCGGCAATTTCCATGCGGAGCCCGTGGGCTTTGCTGCTGATATGATCGCGCTCGCGGTCTCCGAAATCGGAGCGATTGCACAAAGGCGGGTGGCTCTGATGGTCGATCCGACACTGTCCTTTGATTTGCCGCCGTTCCTGACGCCTGATCCGGGCCTCAATTCCGGCCTGATGATCGCCGAGGTCACAACTGCAGCTTTAATGTCCGAGAACAAACATCTCGCCAATCCTTGCGTTACCGATTCAACGCCCACCTCCGCCAATCAGGAAGACCACGTCTCCATGGCCGCTCATGGTGCGGTTCGGCTGAAAAAGATGTTGAGCAATCTGAATAATATTCTGGGGGTCGAGCTTCTGTGTGCCGCACAAGGTATCGAGTTCCGTGCCCCATTGACCACAAGTGCGCCGCTTGCTGCCAGTCTCGCGCGGTTGCGGCAGGACGTGGCTACATTGAACGAGGATCGCTACCTGGCGCCCGACATCAAGACCGCGGCGGACCTGATTGCCGGTGGCGAAATCATTAACGCAACCAACGTTGCAGTTCCGGAGCTCTCGTCATGAATATTTTCGACGTAATCCCCGGCGATAGTCCCGTTGTCCTGGGTCAACCACATGGCGGCACATTTGTGCCCGATGATCTGATGGAGCGCCTGAATGATCGGGGGCGGGGCCTCAGCGACACGGATTGGCATATGGACCAGCTATATGAGGGCCTGTTGGACGGATGCACAATCGTGCGCTCCAACGTGCATCGCTACGTCATCGACGCAAATCGCGATCCATCGGGTGTTTCGCTATATCCCGGCCAGAATACCACCTCACTATGCCCGACAACGGATTTCGACGGTCACGATATCTGGCAAGATGGCCAAACCCCTGGCGAAGATGAAATCCTTGCCCGCCGGGCCGCCTATCATGCACCTTATCATCAAGCGCTGACAGATGAGCTGGAACGGGTGAAAGCCATACACGGCGTTGCAATCCTGTATGATTGCCATTCCATCCGTTCGGAGGTTCCGTTCCTATTCGAAGGCACGCTGCCCGTCTTCAATATCGGTACCAACGGTGGCGTAACCTGTCATCCTTCTATCGAAGCCGCGACGCAAGGTGCCTGCAATGCTGCCGCAGCGGACCAGACTGTTCTGAACGGCCGGTTCAAAGGTGGCTGGACCACGCGCCATTACGGGCAACCGGGGGCGGGTCTGCATGCCATCCAGATGGAAACCGCTCAGCGCGCATATATGGAAGAAGCGGCACCGTGGAGTTACCGCCCGGATCGTGCGAACCAAATCCGCCCTGTTTTCGCGGAAATTCTCAACAAACTTGACCTACTGGGCCGCTCCGGGGCCCTCACAGATTAAAGGAGCTTCACATGCTTGATCGAAAGAACTCCCGTGACGTTTTTCCTCCTACAGGACCGGAGCTGAACGCGAAAAGCTGGCTGACGGAGGCCCCTTTGCGGATGTTGATGAACAACCTGCACCCTGATGTGGCTGAAAACCCCCATGAGCTTGTGGTTTATGGCGGAATCGGACGGGCGGCGCGTACGTGGTCCGATTTCGACGCGATGGTCGCGACCCTCAAGGATCTTGATGATGACGAAACGATGATCGTGCAATCGGGCCGTCCGGTCGCGGTCATAAAAACCCACCGTGATGCGCCGCGGGTTTTGATTGCGAACTCGAACCTTGTGCCGCACTGGGCGACCTGGGACCATTTCAATGAGCTCGATAAAAAGGGTCTGGCGATGTATGGCCAGATGACCGCCGGGTCATGGATCTATATTGGCTCGCAAGGCATCGTGCAGGGAACCTATGAGACCTTTGTCGAGGCCGGGCGTCAGCACTATAACGGCAGCCTCAAAGGTAGATGGATCCTGACGGGTGGTCTTGGTGGCATGGGTGGCGCGCAACCTTTGGCCGCCGTGATGGCGGGGGCCTGCTGCCTTGCGGTGGAATGCAATCCAGAGTCAATCGACTTCCGCCTGCGCACAAAATACGTCGACGAAAAAGCCGAAACGCTGGATGAAGCGCTAGCCATGATCGACCGCTGGACCAAGGCGGGCGAGGCGAAATCTGTGGGCCTTCTTGGCAACGCGGCAGACGTCTTCGCGGAATTGGTCAAGCGTGGAATCAAGCCGGATATGGTGACTGACCAGACCTCCGCGCATGATCCGATCAACGGCTATCTGCCGCAAGGATGGAGCATGGCGCAGTGGCGCGAAAAGCGCGAAAGCGATCCAAAAGCAGTGGAAAAAGCGGCCCGCGCCTCGATGAAGGTACATGTCGCCGCAATGGTCGACTTCTGGAACATGGGTGTTCCGACGCTGGATTACGGCAACAACATCCGGCAGGTGGCGCTTGAAGAAGGGCTGGAAAATGCCTTCGCCTTCCCGGGCTTTGTGCCCGCCTATATTCGCCCGCTGTTTTGTCGCGGGATCGGCCCGTTCCGGTGGTGTGCGCTGTCCGGTGACCCGGAGGATATCTACAAGACCGACGCCAAGGTCAAAGAGCTGATCGACGACCCGCATCTGCACAAATGGCTGGATATGGCGCGCGAGCGGATCAGCTTTCAGGGCCTGCCTGCGCGCATCTGCTGGGTTGGTCTGGGTGTGCGTCACAAACTGGGTCTCGCCTTCAATGAAATGGTCAAATCCGGCGAACTGTCAGCGCCTGTTGTGATCGGGCGCGATCATCTCGATAGCGGCTCGGTCGCGTCCCCCAACCGCGAGACTGAAGCGATGAAGGACGGATCGGACGCAGTATCTGACTGGCCGCTACTGAACGCGATGATCAACACGGCGTCGGGTGCAACTTGGGTGTCATTGCACCACGGCGGCGGGGTCGGTATGGGATTTTCGCAACATGCTGGCATGGTCATTTGCGCGGATGGCACCGATGAGGCTGCCGCGCGTCTGGAGCGTGTGCTTTGGAACGATCCGGCCAGCGGGGTTTGGCGTCACGCCGATGCAGGGTATGACGACGCTGTCGCTTGCGCGCGCGAGAACGGCTTGCGGTTGCCGACGATCTTGGGAAATTAGCGAGTTGATGTATTAGCCAGCCTAATGCTTGAGTTAATACCACGACAGTGGTGCCCGCAGGAATAGCTGCCTAGACTGGCTTTAAACGCGAAAGACTGGAGACGAACATGTACTTACGCAATTGCTGGTATGTCGCGGGTTGGAGCAAGGATTATGAGCGCTCCCTTAAGCCGCAAAAACTGCTCGGTGAGAATGTCGTTTTTTTCCGTCAGGCGGACGGCACACCCGTCGCTCTTGAAGACGCCTGTCCGCACCGCAAATTGCCGCTATCTATGGGTCAGCTGGAAGGCGACACTGTGGTTTGCGGCTATCACGGCCTGACTTTCGATTGCACAGGCAAATGCACTGACAGCCCCACGCAACGCGGCATGACCCCGCGCCGGGCTGTTGTGAAATCTTATCCGGTGGTGGACCGCTACCGCCTGCTTTGGATCTGGATGGGGGACCCGGCGCTCGCCGATCCAGATGAGATTTTCGAGATCGAGAATTTCGATAACCCTGAATGGGGCTACACCGATGGCGGCATACTGCCCATCGAATGTAATTACCTTTGGGTTTGCGACAATTTGCTTGATCCCAGCCATGTGGCTTGGGTCCATGTTACCTCCTTTGCGGGTGGCGGCACGGACGATGCGCCGCTCGACATGACGAAAACTGATCGCGGTGTTGTCGTGTCCCGTTGGATCAGCGGGTCAGAGCCATCGCCCTATTACAAGGACCTCGTGAAGTTTGAAGGGGTTTGTGACCGCCTTCAGCATTATGAAATGTGCGTCCCGGCAATTGCCTTGAACAAATCCATCTACACGCCCTTGGGCACCGGTGGGCCAGATACCGAACCGGTCGAGAAGACTTATATCAACATCTCCTACAACTTCATGACCCCTGTCGATGAGAACAACACGCAATATATCTGGTTCCAGCACCGCAACACGGATCCTCATGACAAGGCGATTTCCGAGAAGATGAATGCAGGCGCTGTGATGGCATTCAATGAAGATAAGGACGTTCTGGAGGCTGTGCACAAGGGGATGGCGAATAAGGCCACACCCAATATCGACATGGGACTGGATCTGGGGGCGAAAACCTTCCGCATGCAATTGAACCGTCTTATCGAGGCAGAGCGTGGTACCTCGAAACCACAGAGTAACTAGCCAAGCTTGCGCGCGCGCAGGCTGTCCAATTTGTCAAACAGATCAGAAGCAGTCTTCCACGTGACCAGTTCCTTTTCCTGAGGCGTCAGATCGGCTGGCACGACCGCGTGGGTGTAAGGATCATCTTTGAAGATCGGGTAATCCGAGCCGAGCATGATCCGGTCAGCACCCAGAACCTTCACGGCAGCCTCCAACGCACGCGGACCAAGCGACGCGCAGTCATACCAAAGCCTGCGCAGCCGTTCGGTCGGGAAAGGGTCATCGGGATTGCGGTGCCGGGCGATGCTTTCGATGCGCTCGAAAATGAAAGGCAGGGTCCCGCCCAGATTGACGATTTGAAACGTGATGTTCGGATATGCCTCAAGCATGTCCGACAGGATCACGGTCAAAGCGACCTGACTTGCGCTTGATTGCAGCTCCACGGCGGACAACCTGTATTGCATCAGGTCTGCGGGCCGAGGCGGCGGCTCCTGTCCGACTTTCAAACCAGGATGCAGCATGATGTGGCAGCCATATTCGTTGGCTGCATCCAGAAGCGGACGCAGCGTCTCAGCCTCTGCCAATGAGTTGAAATAGTTCGACGGCAGGATGATCCCTGGCAGGCCAAGATCGCGACGAATGCGCTGCACTTCGGCGCAGGCAAGATCAAGATCATCAAGCGGCACACCTGCCAGTCCAATCAAAGCGCCATCTGTGTCCTTGCCTAGCTGTGCCAGATGATCGTTATAGGCGGAGATAGCCGTTGCAATCTCACTCACGGGCAACAGATCAACGCCGAGCGCGCCGGGAAAGGTGATCAGCCGATGGGTCAGTCCTTGGTCCCGCATTCCGGCCAGACCGACCTTAGGGTCATAGTAATGCTCCGTAAACGGAAACTCACCATTCATCGCGACCATCACCGTCACACCGTCCTCCCGTTCACGCAGGTAAGGGCGCTTGGTCCGGGCGCGCAGTGTTTCCACCAAACCGCCACCATAGAAATGCGCGTGCATGTCGATACGTCTGGTATCTGTGGTCATAGATTTGCCTTTACGCGCTTTGCGTCAATGATTTCAGATCGGTTGCTGGAATGCCAACGGCGTGTGCATCGATCTCTGTGCCTGCCCGCGCCGAGTATTTTGTGCAGACATAATAAATTATGTTTAGTTCTTAAGGCGCAGGCAAGGCTTGGGTCAATATCTGAAACAAGCCGGTCAAAAGAAAACCCGCAGTCCTTGGTCCGGAGCTGCGGGTTTCCTGTTTTTCTTATCAGGGCTGATTTCTCAGAGACCCCATTTTTCGGCCGTGCTCTTGAAGAACCCTTGGGCCTTCTTCAGCTCGATCCAGCTGTTCACGTAATTGATCCAGACCTGATCCTGTTGTGGAAGCAGCATCGCGATCGGCGTTGGAGCGCGGGCTTCATCAACCTCGATCTGACGCAGGTTCGGGAACTTCTCCAGCAATGTGGAACCTTCGATATTGGATGTGATGAACACTTCCGCACGGCCCGCAAGAACTTCCTGGAAACCGCGTGCGGGCGCTTCGACGACTTTGATGTCGGCGTTAGGGAACCAAGCCTTAACGTTCTTTTCGAATGTGGTGCCGAGTGTGGTGGCAACTTTCACATCGCTTTTGTTGATTGACTCCCAGCTGTCAAACTTTCCGACATTTTCTTCGGTGGCGAACGGGAAAATCTCTACGGAGATGTAGCTGTCGGAATAGCCAGCGGCCTTCAGACGCGCTGGGCTGATCGAGGCAGAACCGGTCATGTGATAGTTGCCAGCAACGACGCCGTTCACCAAAGTTTTCCAATCCGTTGCAACAAATTCAAGCTCAACGCCTAAATCTGCGGCAAGCTGTGTCATCACATCGATATCATACCCGACATAGGAATTGGTTGCTGGATCGCGAACCGACATTGGGTTCCAATCTCCGGTGGTGCCAACTTTCAGAACACCGTTCTTCAGAATATCGTTCAGAGCGGACTGCGCAGAGGCGGCACTCGCAAGTAAACCGACAGCAAGACCAACGGCCAGCCCAAGAGTTTTAAAGAGTTTCATAGCTTTTCCCATGTTGTTTTCGTGCGGAAGTATTCGGTATTTATGTCTACGATTTCAGCATTTTGTATAGTTTTATTCCTAAAGCAAGTCTATTAAGAGATAGCAAGCCAAAGAGGACCGGTCCATGCAAGAGTCGTCACCCGTCATCACAATTCGGGAACTTAACAAATGGTACGGCACGTATCATGCCTTAAAGGACATCAATTTGGATGTTTCCCTGGGGGAGCGGATTGTTGTCTGTGGTCCGTCGGGGTCAGGAAAATCGACACTGATCCGATGCATCAATGCGCTTGAGGAGCATAACTCCGGCTCCATAGTTGTCGATGGGATCGAAATGAAAGACAGCAAGGCTGCCGAGGCGATCCGATCTGAGGTTGGGATGGTATTCCAGCAGTTCAACCTGTTTCCGCACCTGACCATTTTGCAAAACCTGACACTTGGACCGATGAAAGCCCGTGGCATGTCCAAGAAAGATGCCGAAGAGCGTGCGATGAAATACCTGGAGCGTGTGCGCATCCCTGACCAGGCGGCCAAGAAACCCGCGGAATTGTCCGGCGGACAGCAGCAGCGTGTCGCGATTGCGCGGTCCCTGTGCATGGAGCCGAAGATAATGCTGTTCGACGAGCCGACCTCTGCGCTCGATCCGGAGATGATTTCCGAAGTGCTTGATGTAATCGTCGATCTGGCGGAGGAGGGCATGACCATGATTTGCGTGACCCACGAGATGGGGTTCGCCCGCAAGGCTGCGGACCGGATGATCTTCATGGACCACGGAGAGGTCATCGAGACCGGCACGCCGGAGGAATTCTTCGACGCCCCAAAATCGGAGCGCTGCAAACTCTTCCTCAGCCAAATTCTACAGCATTAAAGGGCGCGTTGTTATGAAACTCACAAAAATTTTCGCATACGCTGCTTTGCTCTTCCTCGCTGGCTGTGGCTCAACGGGCAATTGGGGTTGGTATGTGATCGACCCATCAACAGAAAGCGGCGCCAACAACATTCGCTTCCTGCTCAGCGGTTTCTGGGCCACGATTCTTTTGTCGTTGATCGCCGCAGGGCTGTCGATGATCATTGGTCTAATGGTCGCATTGCCGGGCATGTCCACCAACAAATGGCTGCGCATGCCGTCGCGTATCTACATTGAGTTTGTCCGTGCGATCCCGCTTTTGCCAATGCTGTTTTGGGTATTCTACGGCCTTCCTGTCGTTCTCAAATCTATCGGTATAACCGTCAGCATCGACGCATTCTGGGGTGCGATTATCACGCTGGCCATCTCAGACAGTGCCTTCACGGCTGAGATTTACCGCTCTGGCATCCAGTCGATCAACAAGGGTCAGACCGAAGCCGCCAAAACCGTTGGGCTGAATTACCGTCAGACCATGCGCTACGTGATACTGCCGCAGGCCATCAAGCGTATCCTGCCGCCTTTGGCGAACCAGTTTATCTATATCGTAAAGATGTCGGCTTTCGCATCGGTGATCGGGATGCAGGAATTGACACGCCGCGCCAACGAGTTGGTTGTGACAGAGTATCGCCCGCTCGAAATCTACACGCTGCTGATTTTCGAATATCTGGTTCTGGTTTTGATCATCAGCTTCTTTGTGCGTTGGCTGGAACGCAAGATGGGCTCTGATGAAAGCCGATAATCAGTGGCAGAAGTCCTTATAGTCCTTTGCAATGGCAGTTGTCGCTGCCTCCAGCAAAAGGGTGCCATGCTCGGCGCGCGCCAGACCCGAATGGGAGCCCACCCGTCCATCTGGGAACGCGCGCCTATGCGCGTCCGCAGGTCCGTGCCTGTCACCGGCATGAGCCTTGATGTAGTCAGCAGACAATTTCCGCGGGGCCGCGAGATCCGGCGCGTCGATGATCCGGTGGGTGGCCTGCGTGATCGCCACTTCCGACGGGGTCGCATGCATCCCCTCCCAATCGCCGTAAAGCGACTGGCGCAAATCGTTTACAACGTCAAAATCCCACCAACTGCGCAGGCGAATGTGCGCGTCAATGTCGGACGTAGCGTTCTGCAACGGGGCCAGATTGGCACCGTGACCGTTCAGGATGTAAATTCGGTCGAATCCATGATGGGCCAGACCCTGCAACACTTCGCGGGCAAGCTGGGTGTAAAGGTCTTCGCTCAAGGATACCGTGCCCGGAAAGCCCATGTTGAACGGCGCAGGCGCGTAGGCCAGTTCCGGAGCGACAATCGCATCGCAAACTTCCCCAACGCGCCAAGCAATCTCACGCGCGCAGATCGCATCTGTACCGATCAGGCCGATTGGCCCATGCTGTTCAATAGACCCGGTGGGTAGGAATACCCCGGTCTGCTGCTCTAGATAAGCCTCGACCTCGCGCCACGTCATCTCTTCAAGTTTCATAGGGACAGCTAACAGGCTCCCACAAGAAAGGACAAACACTTCATGGAATGGAATAAGTTTCTAAACGAGACAGTCACGCGGATCGGAGCGTTGCAAAGACAGTCTCCGGGCATGTTTGACGGGTTTAACACAATGTCCAAAGCCGCCAAGCGCAACGGTGCATTGGACGAAAAAACCAAAGAGCTTATCGCACTTGGCATCGCCATCTCCACGCGGTGCGACAGCTGCATCGGCTTCCACACCAAATCCCTGGTTCGTCTTGGTACCTCCCGGGAGGAGTTCTGCGAAGCGCTGGAGATGATTGGTTATATGGGCGGTGGCCCGTCGATCGCGTTCGGGGCGAAGGCGTTGGAGGCCTTCGATGAATTCAGCGCGTGATGCGTGAAGTTCGGGAAGGCCGTCGAAACGTCTGCCTGACGGGCGCGTGGGCAAATTGGGATCGCAGGACATGAGCTACCAAGAGACATGGGGCACGCAAGACGCCTTCGACAGGTACGAGGCGATCCGCCACCGCATGCCGCCCGCTCGGTTCCCATCACAGACAATTTCCTGCTCTGGGTTGTTAGAGATCGCGGATCAGGTCGACGCGTTCCTGTTGGACAGTTTCGGCGTCCTGAACGTCGGTGAGACGGCGATCCCCGGCGCGATTTCGTGCCTGCGTGAGCTTCACGAGCGCGGCAAGCAGCTGATCGTTCTGACAAATGCCGCCAGCTACACAAGCGCCAAGGCGGTTGAGCGCTACCACGGCCTTGGATTTGACGTTAGAGCAGACCAGGTGGTGTCCAGCCGGGATGTTGCGGCCAAACGGTTGGAGGGAATCCTCCCCGGCGGGCTTTGGGGGGCAATCGCAGCAACTGATGATAAGTTCGAAGATATCCCCGACCGGATCGTCCATTGGTCAGGTCAGGACGTTGATGGCTTCCTGCTCCTTTCAAGTGCCGCGATGACACCGAATCTTCTTGAGGACCTGAGATCTGCAATCCGCGATAAAAACCGGCCGGTTGTTGTTGCGAACCCGGACCTTGTCGCCCCGCGCGAAACCGGTCTCAGCAAGGAGCCGGGCTTCTACGCGCATCAATTGGCTGATGATCTGGACATCGCACCCATCTTCTTTGGAAAGCCCTTCGGTCATGCGTTCGATGACGCGCGAGACAAGCTTGCGGGCATCGTGCCGGAGCGCATCGCGATGGTTGGCGATACACTGCACACCGATATTCTGGGCGGTGCGGCAGCGGGATTAAAAACAGTGCTGGTACGTGACCACGGCCTGTTTGCGGGTCACGGGGCAGAGACATTTGTCAAAGCCTCCGGCATTGTCCCGGATTTTTCTTGTCCCGCGATCTGATTTGGTTATTTGGTCCGTGAAGCTGGATTTCTCAGGTGGACCGGCGGCGCTGGGCGTCGCGAAGCAGCGCCGCTAGGCGATAAAACCCATGTGCCATCTTGGTATATGGCGTCAGCAGAAAAAAGCTGAGCACCGACCCGAGATGCAACGCCAGCAGAAGCGGCATCAGGCCAGTTGTTCCTAGCGCATAGAGCAGCAAACCGCTGAGGGCCACGAACCCCAATAGCGCGATGAACGCGATCTCACCGCCCCAAGCTTGCGCCGCCCCAAGTTCTGCATCCGCGCGCAGTTTCAGCGCAGCCATCCAAGCGGCACCAAATGTCAGCATCACGCCTCCGGGGATGCCCAGAAGTTTCGGCAAGGAATAGACCGCATAAGGGGCGTGCAGACCGAACCCGTAATGCAAAACAGTGCCTGCGCTGGTGCTCGCGAAACATAAGAGAAAGCCGTAAAACACGCATTGATGTGCCATCCGGCGCGCTTGAGTAAAGCGGTCTTCATCTTCGTAATTGCACCCCTCGCCGTGCCCTCCGGCCAAGTTGCGCATCGAAGCGGCTTGAGAAAACGCATCGACGAAATCGGCCTGTGTCAAACGACCACCGCCCGTGGCACGCCAATATTTCCGCAAACTGATCGCGATACTTAGAAGCGGAAACACGAAGGCTGGCGCGAATATCACAACCATCATGTTGTGAGACAGAACAGCGTAAAACCCTTCCCCGCCTGTTTGACCGAACATGCGGGCCAGCGCAAACAAAGCCGCGAATCCCAGAAGTGTCGCCACCGCAATCAACATCCCATTCTTCTGAAAGCTCTTGGCCAGCGCAGAGGGAACGGCGAAGTCTTCCCAACTGTCCTGACGCACCTCCGCCAAGGCTTTTGGCAGGTTTAGATCAAACTCATGCGGCGCGGTATATTGGCAGGCGTAGTAGCAACCGCGACAGTTATGGCACAGATTGGCCAGCTGCGTGATGTCGCCATCAGAAAACGCGCGATTGGCATGCAAAGACGGAAAGACGACGCAGTAGCCTTCACAATAACGGCAGGCGTTGCAGATCTCTGCTTGACGGCGGGCCTCCTGGATCAGCTCAGTTTGCATAGTTTGCGGCCTCCCATCCGGCAATGCGACCAAAGACAGTGCCAACCGTCATGCCGAACCCTGCCAGATACCCTTGACCTAGGATTGACCCCGCCATGGTCTCCCCCGCGGCCCAAAGGTTTGAAACCGGGCGATTGCCAATGCTGCATTGTGCATTGGCGTCCACTTTCAGCCCCAGATAGGTGAAGGTGACGCCCGTGCGCAGGGAGTAGCCGTAAAACGGCGCTTGGGTTATCGGTCTGGCCCAGTTGGATTTCGGAGGTGTCAGTCCATGCGTGCAGACACCGTCAAGTTCCGTAGGATGAAACCCGGAGGTGTCTCCGCAGCTCGCGTTGAAAGCCTCAATCGTCTGGCACAGTTTTTCTGGCGGCAGGTCCATCTTCCCCGCAAGCTCTTCCAGCGTATCCGCCTTGATCGGGGGAAAGACTGAGGGCATGAACAACTCCAGCGACGTCGCATCAATGATCGCATAGCCCACCTGATCGGGCTGCGCCGCGACAAGCCGGCCCCAGATCGCGTAGCGTTTCGGCCAGACATCTTCGCCCTCGTCATAAAACCGGTCCGCGTTTTTATTCACGACCACGGAAAAGGGCACACAGTCCAGCCGTGTCACGATACCGCCATCAAACTTGGGTGCGCGTCCGTCAATGGCGACCGCGTGGCATTGCTTGGGATCGCCCACTTGCTCAATCCCTTGATCTAGGAGGTCGGCAAGCACCTCGCCACGATTATACGGCGTGCCCCGGATCAGAAAGTTCTTGGCAGCAGGCCCCCACGCCCGCGCCAGCCAGTCAATATCGGCCTGAAACCCACCTGAGGCCACGACAATGGCCTTCGGGGAGATGCGGTGCGTCTCCCCAGCATACGTGTAATCAAGCGCGGTGACCTGATCGCCATCAAGTTCCAGATGGGTGACTTTGGCCCCATAACGCACATCTACGCGCAGTATTTCAACGGTGCGGTAATAAGCGTTCACCAACCCTTTGCCACCGCCCAGAAAGAACGCGTTGGTGCGTGCGAGGGACAAGGTGCCGGACAGGGAGGGTTGAAACCGAACGCCACGCGCCTCCATCCATGGCAGGCATTCCTCGGAAGTTCGAATGGCGAGCCGGGCAAGGTCTTGATCGGTCTTTCTGTCTGTCACTTTCAGAAGATCAGCGAGGTATTCCTCCTCGCTATAGCTTTCGATCAGTGGCCCAAGTGGCGCTTTGTGCATACAGCGAAAATTGCGTGTGTGGCGGGAGTTTCCGCCGCGGTAAGCCTTCGGTGCCGCTTCCAGGATCAGCACTTTCGCGCCTGCCTCAGCAGCAGTCATCGCCGCGCAAAGCGCCGCGTTCCCGCCGCCAATAACGGCGATATCATAGCTGGCTGACAATGTCCCAAACCTCTGGGTTGATCATGTGAATGGGATCGCCCGACCCATAAGCGTTGATCTGGTCGAAGATGTCGGAGAATTGCAGGTCAAACTCGTCTTCCGTGACATAGCCGATATGCGGCGTCGCCAGCACGTATGGGGAGCTTAGAAGCGGATGGGTCGCGTCTTTCAAGGGCTCTTCGTCGAACACGTCAACGGCTGCAAAAATGCGCGTTCTGGTGATTTCCGCTTCCAACGCTCCTGTTTCAACGAGGCCGGAGCGTGATGTGTTTACGAACAGTGTACGAGGCTGCATGGCGGCAAGATCCTGCGCGGTGATGATACCGATTGTTGCAGGTTTCAAACGTACATGAACCGAGACAATGTCTGAGGTTGCGAAGAAATCCTCCCGGGAAGCCGCGACTGTTTCACCATTTTCAAGCGCACGGGCGCGACCATCTTCAGAGGACCACCACTGTACCTTTACCCCAAGCGCCTTGGCATACTCCGCCACGGCCTTGGCGATGCGCCCGTATCCGTAAAGCCCAAGTGTTCGGCCCCTGAGTGTGCGTCCGACACCGCTTTGCCAGTTCCCCGACTTGATCGAAGCGGTTTGTTCCGGGATTTGCCGGTAGCTTGCAAGGATCAGGGCGAGCGTCAGTTCAGCCGCCGCATAAGAGGGCGAGCCGGCATGCATATTAGAACACAATAGGACGTTGTTCCCAGTACAGGCACTGACGTCGATATGCGGATAAACGCTCCTTTGGGAAATCAGTTTCAGGTTTGGCAGCTGGTTCAGCAATGCGGCGCTGATCTTCGTGCGTTCCCGAAACAAGACAAGGCATTCGGCATCTTGCACCCGCTTTGCCAATGCCGAGGGGTCCGGCTCATGATCCGTCCAAACCGTTACATCATGGCCCGCCAGTTTTTCAAAACAGGGCAGGGTCCGAAGCGTATCAAACCAATCGTCGAGAATGTGAACCTTCATCTGCGGTCAATACCCTGTTGTCGCGGTGTCACGTATTAATTGTATACTATTGTATACAAAATAGATAGCGGGTCAATGACCGCTCCAGACAGAGGCGGGTATAAATACCTCGCCGGAGGCGATTTTCCGGGCGGTGCGCACCAGCCCCGCTGATTTGATGACAGTCCCGCCAGTATTGGTTTCATAATCCACAACGACATCAATCGTGCCCGATGCATGCTCCAAGACAATCGTAGCGGGGGCCCCACTTGGAAGGTCGGCCATACCATCAGCAACAGTTCCAGGTGTCAAAACACACGACGCCAAGCATTGCGCCCCTGTCACGGCCATCGTTGGATGTGTACTCCAAGGCATGAAATAGCGGGTCGTAATAGTGCCGTGCCCCGCAGCAGGCGCGAGCAGCCCAAATTTGGGAATGACCGAGCGTGAGACATCCCCCAACCCCATCAACGCGCCTGCTTTCACACGGACCGCTTCCATCCGTGCAAAGAACGCCTTGTTTTTGTCCAGCTCAGCCACTGCCTCGTGTCCCGATACTCCAAAGCTCTCGGCCTTTGCGATGACCATGGGCATGGCCACATCCATACACGTCACCTCGATGTCGTCGATGATGTCGGTCAGGCATCCAGTGGGTAGGAAGGCACCTGTTGCGCCGCCCACTGTTTCCATGAATTGCAGTGACACAGGCGCTGCTGATCCGGGCACGCCGTCGATTGTCGCCTGACCCTTGTAAGTCACGACACCACCGGGTGTCTGTACCAGGGCTGTGACCTTCGCGCCGGTATTCACCGCATGGATGTTAACCGTAGTTTCGCCGTCTCCCGCCTCTACCAGCCCCATCTCTATCGCCGCAGGACCCACGCCGGACAAAATGTTTCCGCAAGTTGGCTTGAAATCGACAAGGCGATCTTCGACGCTGACCTGCGCAAAGAAGTAATCGACATCAGCCCACCGAGTTTCAGACCGAGAGAGCATCGCAACTTTTGTTGTCACCGCGGCACCGCCGCCGATCCCGTCAATGTTCAGGGAATGGCCAGACCCGACCATGGCGATCAAGACCTCCGCCAACTGCTCAAGATCCTCAGGAAGGTCCGCGCGGTTCAGATAAGGACCACGCGACGTTCCACCACGCATAAACAAATAGGGGATTGCGGTTTGGCTCATGCAAACGGCCTTGGTAAATCAGGGTTGCGAAGCAAAACCTTTGCGGCAAATCCTGTACGGTGTCCGGCTTGAGACGAGGAATTGAATCGATAGGTCATCGATGGATCATAGCCGCTGCAAGCTATCACCTCCAGCACGATCATAGACCGCCGCTTGCCGACCTTGCACGTGGGGTCGTCGCCCCCCTTTGCGCAACCAAAAAACCCAAGACACACCCAGAACTTCGCCGCTAAAGCGATTGTGATTGGGCGGTGAGCCGCGTTCAAGGCACATTGAACCCGACGTCCGCTATGAATTTCACCGCTTGGTGCGCGACGAATATGGACTTTGGGAGGATCACGATGAGGCTCAATATAACGGCGCGCGGGCACGTGTTTGCGGTGACGCTACTTGCTATGGCCCTTGGCAGCGCGGTGCATGCGCAAACGGCAAAGACACTGCCCGACTACGTCGTTTCGGAATTCGGCCAACCGCCGGCCGTCCCGCAGGGTGATCTGTCCCCCGCCATGAAATTTGCCCTGCGCGTGGCCTTTATTGACAGCGTGACGCTGCAAACATGGGACGACAATCAGGAACAAGCGCTGGCAGAAATTGCCAAGTCGAAGGACCCGCGCCTTGTCTGGTTGATCAGCGATTTGATGCGGTTCGTCCCGTCTGACCGTATCCAGAACATGCTCACCAAAGCGGCCTCTGATCTGCTCGGCAAACGGTTTGAGCCTCGAAACAACTGGGGCCAAGTAACCGATCATCTGATGGCGTGGGATATTCCCGAACCCCCTGACTATCTGAAGTATAAACGCACGATCTTCACAACCGTCTCGCCTGAATGGGACAAGATTTTCGTCGACGGGGATATCGACTGGCGGATTGTCTCATGGGGAGGCGTTCTGATCGACAATCGGCCATATGACACAACCGATAACGGCTGCAACTGCATCCCAGCCGCCGACAACCCCAAGGTTACCAGTGCAGCCGATGCCACATGGCTCAAAGATGATGACATTGTCTTCGGTGTGGAGATCAACGGCGAAGCACGCGCCTATCCGCGCCGCATCATGGAAGTGCGCGAGATGGTCAATGACACGCTCGGTGGGCGCGATTTAGGCATCCCATATTGCACCCTTTGCGGCGCGGCGCAGGCCTACTTCACAGACCGGGTTCCGGCAGGTGTCAAACGCCCGATTTTGCGGACATCCGGCCTGCTGAGCCGGTCCAACAAAGTGATGTTCGATCTCAATACCTACTCCGTCTTTGATACGTTTCGCGGCCACGCGGTTACCGGGCCGTTAGCGAAGAAAGGTGTGAAGCTGGAGCAGGCGACCGTAATCACCAGTGACTGGGGTAGCTGGAAGCGCGATCACCCAAACACAACGGTGCTTCTGGAACGCTACGCATTGGGGCGTGACCCTGATTTCCGCAACGGACGCGATGCAAATGGGCCGATTTTCCCGGTTGGCGATGTCGACCCGCGCTTGCCAGTGCATGAAGACGTCATCGGCGTTGTGACAGCGTCCGGCAAACCCATCGCTTTCCAACGCAGCCGGGCTTTGGTCGCTTTGAAGCGCGGCGAAAAAATCTCGGTCGAAAACGTGAGACTTGCATTGGACGCAGGCGGGATCAAGGCTGTCGATGCGGATGGCAGCGACTTAGGAAGCCATCAGGCTTTCTGGTTTGCTTGGTCACAGTTTCATCCAACGACGGAGCTTTGGCCGGGATAAAAACCACTCTGCTAAAATGTGCGGAGCCGCCTTATAAAGTGTGCTGAATCAGCGGTTTGTTGTTCTGAATATGGCGTGCGATCAATTTGCGTTGTTGCTTTCGCGGCGGGATATAACGCGCGGGGCAGGGACGCCAGTTTTGGTCGATGCATTCCGGGAAAATGTCGGCGATCTCGCAATAGGCCTCAACGCTGATCGCGCGCAATGCGCCCGGGCCAACCAACAGACTTTCAGTCGGCGCACCTTCTGCAAAGATCACATCATGCTCGTCCAGCAGCAGGTGGAAATATTCGACCTCGTCGGCCTCGGTATCCACGAAAATACCCGGAAGGCCGGTTAGCTTTATCGCGGGGATCAGAACCTCAGGCTGGCCAAACATGCGTGTGGCGATTTTAGAGCGGATCAGCATGCGGTGCTGTCTGGAGACCAGCAAATCCCGCGCAGGAAGCCCGTCCCCCAAACTGCCCGCCAAGATCCGCACTGGCTGGCGATTGGGCCAAGCACGCAACGCAGCGGCATCAAATTTGCGCTTGCCAACCCACCGGATCACGCGCGCTGTGCCACTGGCGGTTTTTACCAGATCGCCGGGTTTTAAGGATTGCACTGGCTTTGGACTTTGTGGCGTGTCGATCAGTGTATCGCGGTTAAAACAAGGAAAGCCGGTGCCGTTTTCAAAGGTTGTGTAACTTATCGTGATGCCCGATGGGAGGGTCAGCGAACCACTCGACAAGCTGTAACTGCTCCCGGCAGTCACCGTGAATGTTCCTGATGTCGCGTCGTTTACAACTGTCCCATCAGGCAAGTTCAGGGAGTCAGTTCCGGTGCCCCCGCGCACATCCCCTGACACAGTGGTGCTTTGGAAATCCAGGGTGTCATCACCGCTACCCAGCCGTATATTGGCCAGGGTAGAGCCCTCGACACTTACCGTATCTGCGTCGGCCCCGCTGTTGAGAACGCCCGAAATTGTACTTCCGGAAATGGTGATATCGTCATTGCCAGCATTGCCGCTAACCGTCCCGGTTATCGTGCTGTCGGTAACAACGATTGTGTCATCGCCACTGCGGGCGCGGATGTCGTCAATGGGAGTGCCTTGCGCAACGCCATTCAGCGTGCCGTCATCATTGGTGACGTCAATATTGTCTGAACCATTTGTCCCAACAATGTTTGGCATTCGTCAGAGCCACCATTTCCCAGTATTTTGAACTTGAGAAAGCCAGTCAAAAACAATCCGGTTTGCGCATATTATTCCGCTGTTAACACTTTATATACCAACACAGCCATTGCCCCAATGCTGGAGTTTTGCGGTGATTTCAACTGAGGTTTCCGTGCCTCACCGCTCGAAAGCAACAAATCAGCCGCCTGGTTCTTGCCGTTCCAGAGTAGGGCAGGCACCTAAGGGATATCGAAGGAATAGACTGCTTCGATCGGCGCGCCCGCCATTGCATATGGACGATGATCATTGGTGTTGAGCGCGACCCGAACCGTATAGGCACCGGGCTTGAGCGCCCCGATAGTGAATTCATCTTCATAGAGCCTGCCTAGCTTGAGACCATTGAGATAAACATGAGCGTGGCCTTGGTTGGGAACATGTGCCGCATCATCGCCTGCGACGAAAAACTCGAAATTTTCAACGGCGAGATTGATTTTCAGCCCGTCCTCTGTTGCAGGCCCCACCACTGTCAGCGCAAGCTTCGGGGCCGGATCAACCTCAACCGCTTTCATCTGGCCGTGCCGCAATTGCCCTATTTCGCCATGCAAAACCCGCGCCGCCACCGTGCTGCCATCGTCAAATTCTAGTGAGATAGACAGAAATGCACCGGGCTCAAACGCCTCGTTCTGCGGTGACAACATGATATGGGTGCCATCCATCGCGAGAAGTCCTTGACCCTTGCCCGGAATGACAACGGGTAGGCCTGACGGGCGCGGCGACATAAGAGAGACCATTGCACTTGTTGGAGTGGAAACGCCCGTCAGCGCAACAGCAGGCCCATCATTTTTCATCGTCAATGACACCACGTAGTTGCCTGCACCATGCATAGGAACTGCGCGTGCGTCGCTAACCGTGACGGAACTTTCCACGGGCGCAATCAACAGAAAGGTGACGCCCGCGAGAACGGCCAAACTTGCGGCGATAAACAATCGTTTCATCGTCTGCCTTGCTTTCGCGAATTCTATCCTGTGTATGCTATTAGGATGACGCGCAAACAACAGTGTTTTTTCGGTCTGGTCGGTGCTGGCGTCTGCTTTGCCGGGCCCGCTTTCCCCCATGCGGCGGAGCAAGGCTTCGTTCTGCTTTTGCCAACCGGTGTTTATGCCACGGCCGGAACACTTGCCGTTGTAGTGACAATGTTGCTGACATTTCTGTTGCAACCGGGCCGGGTGTCACGCCTATTCGAGGCGCGCGAAACTGGCCTGAGATTTCACGTCGCCGCTGTGCAAAAACTCACGCGATCATTCAGCGCTCTGGGCTTGGCCCTGTTGATCTATATCGGATTTTTTGGCCCCTCCGACCCGCAGGCGAACCTCTTGCCACTTGTGCTTTGGACGGTTTGGTGGATGGCGATCTTCATGATTCAGGCGATTGTCTTCGACATATGGCGCTGGATAAGTCCGTGGTCGGCAGTCGCGTGGCTAATTGGCCCGAACGCCCCACCGCTGCTTCAGTTGCCGCAACAGCTGGCAGTCTGGCCAGCAGTCATTATCTTCGCAGCGTTTCAAGGCTTTGTGCTGGCTGACATCGCGCCGAACGATCCCGATAGGCTCGCAAGCTTCGCGTTGGGCTATTGGGTGTTTACGACACTTGGCATGATCGTTTTCGGGCCGGACGCTTGGCTGCGGCAGGTCGAATGTTTCACGGTTCTGTTCAACCTGACCGGCAAGATGCGCCCAAGCAACTCTGAAACGCCGCTTAAGTTGGGGCTGCCCGGCTGGCAGGTGTTTCAAACCAAGGCGCTTGATGTGAGCCACGCTATGCTGGTGTTGGTCGTCCTTGCTGCGGGCAGCTTTGACGGGCTGCACGAGACGTTTTGGTGGTTGGGACAGATGAATGTGAACCCGCTGGAATATCCCGGCCGCTCCGCGATGGTCTGGAAAACAACAGCTGGATATTTCGTGGCAATACTCGCCCTGACTGTTGTTTTTGCAGGCTCCATCTGGGTGGGAACTCAGGCAGTTGGACCAAAAGAGCGCACGAACCTGCCCGCGTTTTCGACGATCTTCACCCAGTTTTCAGTTGCGCTGTTGCCGATCGCAATAGGCTATCACTTTGCCCATTATTTCGTGACGTTTCTGGTACAGATCCAATTCGTCGTGGCAAATTTGGCGGACCCGCTTGCCGCTGGATGGAACCTGTTTGGGCTGGGGGCCACCCGTGTCAAAGTTGGCTTCCTTGCGGTGCCGCAAACCGTAAAGATTATCTGGATCACGCAGGCAGGGGTCGTCGTTCTGTCTCATATCATTGCCGTGATCATGAGCCACCGCGCCGCGGAGGTCTTTTGCAGCGACAAAAGAAGCATCATAAAGCTTCAAATCGGATTGTCGCTTGTCATGGTTGCGTATACGATTTTCGGACTATGGCTGTTGGCCAGTCCAAAAGTCGGTTGAGAAAAATATAGACATTTCGTTTGCATACACACAAACTATCACCACCAAACACCTAATTGGACGCAGCAAGGGAGTACATCGCCGTGCAAAAAGAGATCAAGAAAACCTCGAAGATCAATCGCAGAAGCGCGTTGCTTGGCATGGGGGCCAGCGCGGGCGCATTGGCGGCGACCGGGATATTGCCGGGTTCACTTGGATTTGCGCAGGCGCAAAGCTCCGCCCCGATCAAAATTGGCTTTCAGAAGCACGCGACCGGTATCGGTGCGGCCTATGGGCGCTGGTATGGGGCCACAACCGATGCGGCGGTCAAACGGATAAATGACAATGGTGGGATCAACGGTCGCCCCGTCGAGATCGTCGTCGAAGATGATGGCACCGACCCGGGACGTGGCGCTGAAGTCCTTGAGAAATTCGCAAACCAGCATGAATGTGACATCGCCTTTGGGACGCTGTTCAGCCATGTCGTTATTGGCTCCGCTCCACGCGCGGCCGAGCTGAAAATGCCCTATTTTGTGGTCTCTGAAGGCCATCACGTCGCAAGCGGCGGCCTCAACCGCTACACACTGCAACCCGGTATCACGGATGTGAAAAGTCAGGTGATTTCAATGGCACCGTTTGTTGCAGACAATCTGGGCAAGAAAGTCACGATGATCTTCCCCGATTTCGCCTTCGGCCATGACCATCGCGACTTCTTCACACAAGCGATCGAAGCACAGGGCGGTGAAGTTGTCGCCAAAATCGCAATTCCTCCGACAGAAACCACCTTCACACGCTATTTCCCAAGTATACCGCGCGAAACAGAGGTGATCTACCATGTGATGGTAGGCCCCGCCGTCCTGACCTTCGTGAAAGAGCTGGGCGAATTCTTCGGTCCAAATCGGCCAGAACTGTTCGGTTTCATCGACAGTCTTGAAGCCGTTGATATGCGCAGCAGTGGTCTGGAATTCCTTGAAGGCTCTTACTTCTGGGAAGGCATGCCGCGGCACGCGCAGGAAGATCAGGCCGATTACGAGAAAGCCTACCGCGCAGCCGTCGGTGTCAACGAACGCGGTGCGTCCGTCGCTGATCCGTCTGATGTGGCGACCTACGCGCACATGTTTGGATGCTGGGAAACGCTTAACATCATCAAAAAAGGGATGGAGTCCGCAGATTATCAAGGGCCACAAGACCGGACCAAGTTGATCGAAGCCGTAGAGGCGATGACAGATATGGCGGCGTCAGAAGATCACCCGCAAGGCGATAAGGTGTTCAATGGCAAAACCCATCAGACCTTCGGCAAGCAGTATATTTCCAAAGTTACAGACGGCCGGTTGGTGGTCGAACACACAGCCTCCATCGAGGATGGCCTTTACGAGGATGAAGTCGACTACACAACACAGTCCTTCTAAGGCCCGGATGATCCATTAGCAAAGCGAGAGCGGGAATGGATTTTGGACCTCACTTGATGCTCGCCTCTTTGGAAGGGGCGGTCATCTCGGCGATCCTCGTGCTTACGGCGATGGGTCTGAGCATTGTCTTCGGAGTGATGCGGGTCGTGAACGTTGCCCATGGAGAGTTTTTCATGCTAGGCGCGGTACTGGCCTGGGTGGTCACAACAACCCTCGGTGGCCATCCCGCTTTTGGGTTTGTTGCGGCACTGCTCACAGTCCCGGTGATTGTCGGCTGCCTCGCCGCGGGGGCTGACAGGCTGATCTTGAAACGGGTAAATTACGATCCCGACCGGACCATCGTCGCCACCATAGGGATGCTTTACATCATACAACAAACCACGCTGATGACCTATGGCCCTGAAGCGCGCCCTGTTGAAGCCCCGTTCAACACGCGACTGTCTTTGCCATGGTTTGAGTTCGGCGAAAACGGGTTCGAGATGTTCTGGCCTTGGGGCCTCAGCATTACCAGCTACAAGTTGTTTGTCATTGTGGCAGCAATTGTCGTTCTGACAGCGCTTTGGCTGGTTTTGACCCGGACAAAGATCGGCCTGATCATGCGCGCGACCCAACAAGACAGCGACACGGCGCAAGCATTTGGTATTCCTGTCGGCACGGTTTATTCCTGCGTTTTCGGACTTGGCGCTGGGCTTGCTGCACTCGGCGCGGTTCTGGTGGTGCCTATCCAGCAAGCGCATTACCTGATGGGGGGTGACCCGCTTCTGCTGGCCTTTATCGTGGTCATTATCGGTGGGCTTGGCAGTCTTCCGGGCACAGTAATTGCGGCGATCCTGATCGGGATGAGCGATGGGATCATCTCTGTCTTTTTCTCGCCGACGCTGGCCAAGATCATCGCAACGTTGCTGGTTGCCATGGTGCTGGTCTTCCGCCCGCAAGGCCTGCTGGGAAGAACTGCCCCGTGACCGTTGCCGCGAAGTCCAACACGCTTCATCTGGGCATTCTGGCGCTGCTATTCGCATTGTTCTTCGTGATGCCTGCCTATCATATCGGCGCGTTTTCGCGGATCATGGTGCTGGCGATATACGCGATGGGATTTAACCTTCTGTTTGGCTACACGGGGCTGCTTAGCCTTGGGCATGCGATGTTCTTTGCCGCCGGTATGTATGGCTTCGGGATGTCGATGAATTTGGTCGGCGTTCCTGTTGCTCCCGCCTTGGTCATTGGAATTCTGTCCGCCAGTGTTTTGGCGCTTGTGGTGGGTTTTTTAGCGCTGCGCACAGCGGGTGTCGCATTTATGATCGTTACGCTCATGTTCGCGCAAACCGTTTACCTGATTATTCTCTACTTCGGGGAATACACCCGCGGCGACGAAGGGTTCGTCATCCAAAGTGCCGACCGCGTCTTTCTTGGCATCGACCTGACCACCGAAACCGCACGCTATTTCACGGCGTTCATTCTGTTTTCAATCTGCTTTCTTTGGGTTGCCAAGCTGGTGCGGATGCCGTTTGGAAAACGCCTTGTTGCCGTGCGCGAAAACGAGGAGCGTGCCCGGATGCTGGGCTACGACACCAACAGCTACAAACTGCGAGCCTTGGTCGTCTCTGGCGCATTCTCAGGCGTTGCAGGGGCAAGCTACGGGCTTCTCTTTGGGTATGTCGGTGCAAGTTTCGCGACCGTACAATACTCCATCTTCCCGCTTTTGTGGGTACTGCTTGGCGGCGCGGGGACCACGATCGGCCCGCTGATCGGCGTGATTTTCATGTTCTACTTGATCGATATCACCAGCAGCTACACGACCGCGTATATGCTGGTCGCAGGTGCCGTGTTGGTGTTTCTGACGCTCTTCGCGCCGCGCGGGCTGGCAGGTACGTTGCGCAAAAGGGTCTTCCCATGGTTGCCGTAAACGTGCTTGAGGCCAAGGGTCTGACGAAGATTTACGGAGGCCTGGAAGCCAATGTGGATATCGATTTTCAACTTCCCGAAGGGGATATCACGGCGCTTATCGGCCCAAACGGTGCCGGAAAATCGACACTGGTTGGTATGGTTGTAGGCCGTATTGAACCGACCCGTGGAACTGTTTTATTCGAAGGGCGCGACATCAGCCACTTACCTGCGCACAAGAGAATGCAGCTTGGCTTGGCCTATACGTTCCAGATCACGTCTATCTTTCCGGGGCTTTCGGTACATGACAACGTGGCGCTTGCCGCAGGGCAAAAGCTGGCGCGCAACAAAAACGCCCACAAGGCGAAAGTCGATCAAGTGTTGCAGCGGATCGGTCTAACCGACCGTATGGATCAAACCGCTGGCGACCTGAGCTATGGTCACCAGCGCGTTTTGGAAATCGCGATGGGGCTGGCACAAGACCCCGCGGTTTTCATTCTTGATGAGCCGACACAGGGCCTATCCGAGGCTGAAGTTGACGATTTTATCACCTTGATAAAATCGCTCGCCGGGGAGACCACGATCCTGCTGATTGAACACAACATGCGCGTTGTGACAGAAACCGCGGATCACATCACTGTACTGGATCAGGGACGCGTGCTGGCCGCTGGATCACCATCGGAAATTCGCAACAATCCAGCCGTTCAGGCGGCGTATCTGGGGACCACCACAGATGCTTGAGGTCCGCGACATTCACGTAAGCTATGGTCAGGTCAAAGTGCTGTTTGGGGCCTCCCTATCGGTGAGCCCGGGCGAAATTCTATGTTTGATGGGCCGCAATGGCGCCGGCAAATCCACAATCCTCAAAGCGATTATGGGGCAGCTTCCCATTGCGCAAGGTGCTGTCACATTGGACGGCGAAGTTTTAAGCGATATGCCCGCCCATGAAGTGCCGCGAAAAGGTGTCGGCTACATCCCGCAAGGGCGGCGGTTGTTCAGTGAACTGACGGTCGCGCAGAATCTCGAAGTGGGCCTGATGACCCGCGATGAAGGGCCCGAAACCCGCGCTTGGGTATTGGACCTCTTCCCGCGGCTGCAAGACCGACTTGACCAAGTGGCAGGAACCCTGTCCGGTGGAGAACAACAAATGCTCGCCACCGCCCGTGCGCTGTGTCTTCGGCCTAAAGTCTTGCTGCTGGATGAGCCAACGGAAGGCCTGCAACCCTCCATGATCGAGCTGATCCGGCAAGTTGTCGTGAAGATGAAATCGGAAGGGTACGCGATTGTCCTCGTCGAACAACGTGTCGACGCTGTGATGTCTATCGCTGACCGGGTGACCTTCATCGAAAATGGCAAGGATCGTGAAACCGTTGCGGCCGCTGAGCTGCGCGAAGATCCTGCCAAGCTGAACAAATATCTCGGTGTTTGAGGTTTATGGGTTCGCCGCACCACCACCGGAAGGCCGAAAGGCGGTCCCGTTACCCGAGTTGGGATTGACCAATTTGCCTTTCGTCCCCAGAAAGAACCTATGAACAATCCAAAACGCCCGCCGAAACCCGCATCCCAACCCTATTTGCCGGCCGCCTCCCGCTATGACGACATGGTGTATCGCCGCTGCGGAAACTCTGGCATCAGGTTGCCCGCGATCAGTTTGGGGCTATGGCACAATTTCGGCGATGACAGTCCGCATGAAAACAAGCGCGCGATGTGTCAAACCGCCTTTGATCATGGTATTACCCATTTTGACCTGGCAAATAACTATGGGCCTCGTCCGGGTTCGGCTGAAACAGCGTTCGGTCAGATCCTGAAGCAGGATTTTGCTGGCTACCGCGATGAGATGATCATCTCCTCCAAAGCTGGCTACCTGATGTGGCCCGGCCCGTATGGAGAGTTCGGCAGCAGGAAATACCTGATCGCGTCCTGTGACCAATCGCTCAGGCGGATGGGTTTGGACTATGTCGACATCTTCTATTCGCACCGCTTTGATCCGAACACGCCGCTGGAAGAAACCATGGGGGCTTTGGATTATATCGTGCGCTCTGGACGGGCACTTTATGCAGGTATCTCGTCTTACAATTCGGAGCGGACAAGGCAAGCTGTGGCGATCCTGAAAGACCTTGGCACCCCGTGCCTGATCCACCAGCCCTCATACAATCTGCTCAACCGCTGGGTTGAACATGATGGTTTGCTGGATACGCTTGATGATCTGGGCGTAGGCTCCATCGCGTTTACGCCATTGGCGCAAGGTATTCTGACAAACAAATACCTGAACGGCGTGCCGGAAGGCAGTCGTGCGACGCAAGGAAAGTCCCTGCTTGATGGGATGATCAATGAGCGGTCTCTGGCCTCCGTGCGGGCCTTGAGCGAACTTGCGCAAACGCGCGGGCAGACCTTGGCGCAAATGGCATTGGCATGGGTTCTGCGAGAAGGCCGCGTGACGACAGCTTTGATCGGCGCGTCCAAGCCGTCGCAGATCATCGACTGTGTCGGGGCGGTCCAAAATCTTGACTTCACCGCCGAGGAGCTGGCCGAGATCGACCGGATCAGCAGCGAAGAGGCTATAAACCTCTGGGCGAAATCTTCAGAAACGGATGGTTGAAAGCTGAACAGGGGTTATCCCTGATCGGTCAGCTCCCGGTCGACAATATCCGCAGGTCTGTTGGTTTCAAACATGCGTTTTCTGGCGGGTGTGTCGAAATACTGCTTCGCCCGCGGTGTCCGGGACTTTAAGCGCTCGATCATTGTGTCAGCGTCGGTGGGCGTCATCTGCACGGCCCCCTCCACATCTTCGGCTGGTTCGAACATATCACCGAACTCTTCCGTGAATTCGTCGAAGGGGATGAAATCAAGGAAACGTTTTTGGCGACGCAACATCCCGGTTTTTGGCGCGATATCAAGATATCCAGCCAAAACAACGTCCACTTTGGGCAGTAGCGCGGGAATACCGTCGCCCCAGACGACGGCAGTTTTCATTTCCCCGTCATGGCAGACGAACTGGATAGGTGGGACAAAAACCCCCTCATCCAGGGCAATCTGAAGGTCATCGCGCCAGTAATTCCAGTCCCAGGCACGGTCCAAAGCGGCGCGCGCCGCCGTGGCAGGCCATGTCCCTTTCTTCAGGTTGGCTTTCAGGCTGATGGCCGCCTCCGTGGCTTGTTTGCGGTAGTCTGTGACGAATTGCGCTGCATCGAAGAGGCCATTTTGCATCCGGGTTTCCTGCGGGTCGAAAATGCGCAGATCAAACGTGTCCATCAGCGCCTCAACCTCAAAGGCGGCTTCCTGCGCGAAGAATGTTGGCACCAGATAATCCAGAAACAGGATGATCTGCGTCTCATTCACGGGCAGACCATCTTCGGTTGGTTCAACCAGATCCTGACCGAAATGGAAGGTAAACTGCACCCCGGTGGTGAGGTTGTCATAGACCGCCGTATCATTTTTCACGGTATAGTTGCGACGCGTCGCGAAAAAGTCCTCAATTGCGGCATCATTTAGCGGTTGGTTCGCAGGAATGAAGAAATATTCAAAGCTCATCTTAAGACCCAAATCCCAGTGTTTAGAGGCTGAAAACCTGTTTCACTCGTTTTGACACCAGTTTTGTGGCAAGAACGTGGCTGATCTGGGAGGTTTGTCTCCAGTTTTCGGCAAAACTGCAACGCTAGTTCGCAGCGCTCTCCGGGGCGTAAACAGCCCTGGGGGCGAATTTCTCGATCCAGGCAGCAATGTTGGTCGCGTCAGTCTCTGCGATGTTGCGCCGAAAGGTTGGTGTGTAATTCCCATGTCGCTTCGGGGGGCGCAACGTCGGAAGGCCGCAGGTTTTGAAATCAGGTAATCCGGCCCCAAAAAGTACGCCAGCCACGCGTTCCGCGCCGCCATGGGTCAACAGCAAAGGACTGCCGCTATCGCCAGTGACGATCCGATCGCCGGTTCCGCGCTCCGGTGGCAAGGTGATCAGCGAACACGCATTGTCATCCCAATAATCCACTTTGCCCGTTTGGCGTAGAGGGAGCGCGCGGCGATCCGTGCCGCCCAAGCCCCAGCCCGCATATCGCAATGGGGCGTTTTGCAGGAATCGGTCCAAATCGACCTCAATCTCCGGCAGTTTTGTGATGACTTTCAATGGGATGGCGATGCCTTCCGGTACGTTTCTGGTAAGTCGCAACAATGCCATATCAGCGCAGCGTGGCAGGGCGTATCCGTCGACCAGTGCTCGCATTTTCGGCTGCCCGCGACTGCCGCCGATCTGCACAGAGGCGCGCTTTCGCAAAGGCACCGCGTACCAATCCATCGGGTCTTCCCAGGGAAAACCCTGTAGTTCATAGGCTTGCGGCAAATCGGTACAATGTGCCTGCGTGCGTTCCCCTATGGGCCGGTCTTGCCGCATATCTGGCGCGACACAATGCGCCGCCGTCAGCACAATATTCTGCGTGATCAGCGCACCGCTACAACCACCGAAACGCACAACGGCGTTCCGCTCCGGCGTGTCCAGATCGTCCCGCGCATCGCCGTTTTGTGCAAGGGCAGGCAGGTTCAACAACGACATCAGGACAAAGAGAAAGCATGAAATAATACGGGCAACGCGCATGGCAAAAACGATAGGCAGGGCGGGCCTCGAAGTCGAGACCGAAAGCAAAGCCGCGCCGGGGATTTGACACTTTGCCTCCAAAGAGGAAAGAACACGGGGCGGGCGTGATGCCGGTAACGGAACCAAAGGAAGATAAAGTGCCGAACACGATGCCAAAAGCGGGCAGGGGCCAAACGATAGGTTTATTAGGCGGGTCTTTTGATCCGCCCCATTGCGGGCATGTGCATATTACCCGCCAGGCCCTAAAACGCTTCGGACTTGATCGCGTTTGGTGGCTGGTTTCACCCGGCAATCCGTTGAAGAAACGTGGACCTGCACCGCTTGAGCTGCGGCTGGAAGCTTGCCGCCAGATCATGCGCCACCCGCGGGTCAGCATCACTGATATCGAACGCCGATTGGGAACACGTTACACCGCGCAGACGATCGCGGCGTTGCAGCTAAACTTTCCTGACCTGAAGTTTGTCTGGCTCATGGGGGCGGATAACCTGGCGAGTTTCCATCATTGGCAAGATTGGGAGGATATCATGGCCCGCGTCCCTGTCGGAGTTCTTGCGCGCCCGGGAGACCGAATTTCAGCGCGGCGTTCAATTGCAGCACAAAGATTTGACACCGCCCGCCTGAAAGGCCCTGCGAGCCAGCTTCTGGCACGCTCCGAGGCCCCGCGCTGGTGCTACATAAATGTCCCGTTGAATGACACATCTTCCACAGCTTTGCGCGCAAAAGGCAATTGGACAGGTTGAGCCCTTGCCCGTCCCAACGCGGTTTCGCATACTCCGTATATGAACTGGCTAGTGATTGATTTGCTGACATGAGATTTCCGCGCCGCAAGGTTTTGGCATTTCTGCTCTATGGAACGGCCAGTGCGGCGCTTGCCAAGGCCCCGGACGTCTCTGTGCGCCCGCTCGAAAAGCCTCAAGGCGGCGAAAAGCGTCTGGTTAAGGCGGCAGCCGAAACGATTTCAAAAGCGGCACTGGGAGGGACGGTCAGCTATGCTGTTGCTGACGCAAGCACTGGCGAAATGCTGGAGGTCTACCGCCCTCTCGCACCGCACCCTCCCGCCAGCGTGGTCAAGTCACTGACAACGCTCTTTGCGCTGGAAACACTTGGTCCGGGGCATCGTTTCAGAACGTGTTTCTTGGGCGCAGCACCAATTGTGAATGGGGTTCTTGACGGCGATCTCGTCCTGACGGGGACCGGCGACCCAACGCTGGATACCGACAATCTGTTTGAGATGGTCAAAGCCCTCAAAGCCGTAGGCCTGACTGAGGTGCGCGGAAAATTTCTGTATCATGACGCAGCTCTGCCGCGAATTGATCGAATCGATGCCAGCCAGCCGGAGCATTTGGGCTACAACCCCGCGCTCGCCGGGCTCAATCTGAATTTCAATCGGGTTTACCTCGAATGGAAGCGTGAAAGCGATAAATACGCAATTTCGATGGAGGCCCGCGCGTTGACAGTGCGGCCTTCTGTGACCGTGGCCACCACCAAGGTGGTGGACCGAACGAGTCCGATCTTTGACTACCAGCAGGAAGATGGCAAGGATCGCTGGACCGTCGCGAAAGCTGCACTGGGCAAAGAGGGCGGGCGTTGGTTGCCCAGTCGCGATCCCGGGGCCTATATCGCCGATGTTGCCCGTATTCTGGCCCGCTCCAACGGTTTGCTATTGAAAGCCCCTGTCGCCGTGGATCAAAAGCCCGACGGCGTCGTTCTTGCCGAACACAGGTCCGAGCCCTTGGCGGAGATCAGCCGCGGAATGTTGAAATTTTCCACCAATCTGACAGCGGAAATTCTGGGACTTTCTGCGTCCGTCAAACAAGGTGCTGCGCCAGAAACTCTGCCGCAATCTGGTGCAGCGATGTCCAACTGGCTCAATGACCGGTTTGGCTTGAACAAGGTCGATTTGGTCGATCATTCAGGCCTTGGCGATAGGTCAAGATTGTCTGCACAAGAGATGGTCAAATGCCTAGTGGGGGCGGGACCGCGCGGCGCGTTGCGGGACCTTCTCAAACCCTTCGCGCTGCCTGATGAGAACAACCAGGCCACGATCAATGGCCCGGTAAAGGTTGTTGCGAAAACCGGGACATTGAACTTCGTGTCGGGTTTGGCAGGCTACATCTCCACCCCGTCAGGCCGAGACCTGGCCTTTGCGGTGTTTTCGTCAGATTTGCCCCGCCGCGCGGCCTTAACGGTTGCCCAACGCGAGAGCCCACGCGGTGGCCGCGCCTGGGCAGGGCGGGCGCGCGCGATGCAGCGAGAGCTTATCAAGCGCTGGGCTGTCCTTTATGATCAGCCCGAAGAGAGTTAGGTCACGATTTGCCTCTAGCCTTGCGCGTAAAACTTGGTGTAGGCAAACCGCAGCGGTCCCTTAGCTCAACTGGATAGAGCAGCTGACTTCTAATCAGCAGGTTGAGGGTTCGAGTCCTTCAGGGATCGCCAAATAAATCAAGAACTTATGTCCTTTGTTCGCTACTAGATTTTAGCTGGGTAAGCGCGGGGTAAGCTTTACCAGGCGATTTTCTTTGATTTCAGGTGCCGGTTGGTCCAGCTTCTAAATCATGGGAGGATGCCATGGGCCATATTAGGCTCGGCACGTTGCCACAGTCAAAGAAGTGGCGCGAGGTCGTTCGTTTATTGGAAAACGATGCGTCGATTGATGCTATCGCAGAGGCGGCGGCCTTAGCATCCGAACGCGATTTGTCAAAGGCGAGCAACGATCCAATCTTCCAGTTTGTAAGTTCGCTATTGGTGCGTTTGCCGCTGATGGCACGTACGCCCGGCTTCGATGATGCTTTAAACGATCTGGGAGTCGGTGAGAACGCAACATCATCGATTACCGGCTTATTGGCAGGTCTCGAGCTTGCAATTAATCGACAGAGCTTTGAGAACGGTTTTTCTTCGGATGCGGGAGAGATGGCAAAATCTGCGTTTTTGGAGACCGTGTCAGTGCTGCTCCGCGACAACGTGCCAAGTTTGTTTGAGCCGACATCAGATGACATCCGGAACGAACTGGCAAAATTCGCATCTGGCGATCGGTTTTCAGGTCTTGCTCGCGATTTCTTCGCGCGTTTGACCTATCGTTCTCTGGACTACTATTTGAGCCGAGAGCTTGCAAATCACACTGGTGATGCAAAGCGATTTTCTGGTGATGTTCAGCGTGTGGAGTTCCAGCAAGCTCTAGCAAGGCACACGTTAGAAGCGTCGAAGATCGTGCAGGAGTTTGCGGGCGGTTGGTACGGCAAGACGGTCTGGCAAAAGGGGTCTTTAGACCAAGATGCAATAAATCGCTTCACGAAATTCGCCTTCAAGAAAATGAGAGACGAGCTTGGGCGGCGGCGTGCCGCCGTCTAGGTACAATATACAGTGCATCGGAGCGGTCACTAAAAGCGGTGGTGACGAGGAACTACGTCTCTCGATTGATGGTGAACATGCGGGTGTAAAACTGCTGATCAGCCAGCTAAACAAGCAAATGGTTGCCGGGCTTCCGGATCGCGCGCTGGACCTTCTGGAGATCGCGGCATTGGTCTATGCGGCTGATGCGGCTGTCAGCCGAGGTGGGCCAGCAGATCAACAAATGGGCAGGAAGTGGCATCGCCAGTTCAACATTGAAATGCCTGTGCGAGATTTGACCTTCTGGACGGATCACGGCCTCCTGCACGTGCTGGAAGAAGCATTGATGTTTCTGACCGGAGACCGTTTCGAATTTACCTTTCTCCAGAAGAAAGACGCTGACGCGGAGCGATCACGGTTTTTCAAGTTTGGGGCTGACAGCGCTTGGCGGCCGAACCGCGTCTTAATGTTCTCAGGTGGGTTGGACTCGTTTTCCGGAGCACTGGAAGAAATAGCAGAGCACAGTCAACGCGTTGCGCTGGTCAGTCACTTCTCAGCTTCAAAGATTGCCCCGATCCAACGCAGTTTGAGCAAAGCGCTGGCAACCAAATTTGGCCCTGACGTGTGTCAACATGTGCCGGTCCAGGTTCAAATGACCGGAGGCAGCATGAAAGAGGGCACACACCGTAGCCGATCCTTCTTATTCGCAGCGCTTGGAGCCATTGCGGCTCAAGCCTTTGGTCTCGACCGGGTGTCTTTTTATGAGAATGGCGTGGTGAGTTTGAACCTGCCTCCGGTAGGAAATGTCCTTGGTACACGCGCGACCCGCACGACACATCCGCAAACGCTTGCCCGGTTCACGGATTTTTTCGGGAGAGTCTTCAAGCACGGATGTCGCATCGACAATCCGTATTTCTGGCGCACCAAGAAGGATGTAGTCGAAGCGGTTTCGCGTCTAGGTATGAAGGATCAAATTGCCCACACACGCAGCTGCGCAGATGTTCACAATCAAACCAAGCAGTATCCGCATTGCGGGAGATGCTCGCAGTGCATTGATCGCAGGTTCGCGATCCTGGCCGCAGGACTATCTAAATTTGATCCAGAGGAAGCCTATCGCGTGGCTTTGATGAAGGACAGTCGTGAGGGGGCTGTCGACCGCGAGACCGCACTTTCATTCGTACGAAATGCTCACGCGTTTGAGCACATGACGCCGCCGGAACTGGAACGGTTGTTTCCCGCAGTGTTGGATGCCGTGAACTACCTGGATCAACCACCCGAAACCACATTAAGTATGATCACAGACCTGTTGAGACGCCATGGGACCGGCGTTTCGAACGTAATGCGTCAAACACTGGCAAACGAGACTGTCGAAACCTTTGCAGACAATAGTCTTCCGCGCTTGTATGGGGATGCTCAGCGGCAGGTCGTATTGCCAGCTGTTCGATCGGAACCTGTCAATCAAACCTCGGAGCAAGCTCAGGCTCTGCTTATCGAAATTGACGAGCCTCGGTGCATCGTTGTCTTGGACAGAAAGATAGAGATTGCGCGGAATGTGACAGCGGATCTTTTGATTGAACTCTCCAAATCTTGGCTGACCGGTGCAGGGAAGGGGCTTCCGCCTCTGGATTTTCCTTTGTTGCAGGCCACACGGCTCGCTGATCGCTTTGGCTTGGACGGTGAGGAGGCTGTGCGCCGTAGGGTTCTCAACGCGCGGAACTTGCTGACGAGGCGGCTGGTCTCCTGTGGCTTTGAGGCGTCCTTGGGCAAAGACATCATCGAGAACATTCCTTGGCGCGGGTACCGCCTCGCACCTGATCGCGTTGTTGTCCGTAGGCGTCTCGAAAAAGGCTGAGGTCTACTCCAAGACGTCAAATTCTTCGTCCAAAACTGGGTTACTCCTGCGAAACCGCTGCATGAGTTCCATCTGCCGTCCTGGTGCAACTGATCCGTAGGACCTGAACGTTGTCAGCACATCCTCGTGGCCCATGTTTTGGGACCAGGCCTTGAAGTCCTCAGGGGTGCGGCAATGGTCGTTGGCCAACTCCGTGACCGTGTCACGCACGCGATGCGGAGAGAATGGCGGAAATCCGGCATCCGCAAATGCTGCTTTGAATATTGTGGCGGCACTCGACGCGCTCGCCCAGCGTTCCTTCAGGATGCCCATAGCCTCAAACTTGCGGGAGGCTCCGACGCCAACTTTGGTTTTTGGAAACAATGGATCAGTACTGGAAAAGAGATGCACGGATCTCAACTCTTTAACCCAATCGGCCAGCGGAGCAGTCACGGCGTCCCCAAAGGGAAAAAATGCAGTCGAGAACCGTTTGCCGAACTTCGTATCCACGTCTCTGCCGTCGAACTGGACACACTTGTTCGCAAAATCGATATGGCGAAGTTGCAGTGAAATCGCAGCACCCTCGCGCGAGCAGGCAAGAAACAGGAGCGCAACAAGTGCCCTGTTCCGCTGTTCTATGACGGTTGCCGCCGGCATGTTTGCAATAACGTACTCAGCCTGCTCCGGTGACGGATGCGGTTTCCAAAGAGAGCCACGTCGTGCGTTCTCGGACTTCTTGTCGGGCGTCAGATAATCCGCATCAGCACGATTGATCTTTGACTTGTAGCCTGCCTGGTCGGCCAGCCAATAGAAGAACGCCTTCAACTCGCGCAGCGTCCCGTTGATGGTTGATGCCGTAAGCGGCGCTCCTGTACGTTCATTTCTAAGACCGCCTAGATGTCGCTTGAAGGCGCGGGCGCGTTCGGAATGAAAGGCCCGAAAATCCTTGCCCGCCAGCCAATCATCATAGAGCGAAATGGCAGCTGCAGATTTGTCTACAGTTGCGGCTGAATAACCGCGCGCATCACCACGCCAGACGAGGTATTTCCGCTTAATCCGAAGGTTATCTTTGTTGCGCTTTGACATGGGTTTCGGCCTCCTGCGTGAAGGTGACATTTGAAGGGGGATCGGCACGGTACACTATTCGTGGGTTAGCCTTCTGAACTGTGACCTCAATCTTGGCGCGAATAGCTTCTAAATCTGAGCGATTGACGATCTTGTTCATCAGCGCTCCACATTCAGGACATAACGCGATAAGACGTCCACTATCAGGCGTTTGCTGGGCATAATCGGCGATCTTGCCGTCGGGCTCTCGAGGACCCCTACACCCGAGGCAGTAGCAGTGGTAAAGCGCCAGCTTGCAGCGTGTGATCGCTTTGCGCGCCCCCAAAAATTGCTTCACATTTCGGCCTTCAATCAGCCAGGGCTTCTGGGTTTTGTCCGCAAGCAAACGATCATGTTTGATCCACCGTATGACGGTCTGTTTGTGACACCCCAGAAGATCGGCGATTTCCCAAACTGTATAGACGAGATGCTTCTTGATCTTGTTTGCCGGAAAATTCTTGGCCATCACCTCCCCTCCAGGGGTAGCGGGCCGTTTGTATTCTGGCACAGTTGCGCCTGCTCGTAGGCGTCGATTTCTGCTTCGTCATACAGAACCCGTGCCCCGATCTTGAGAAAGCGCGGACCCTTCCCGAGCCACCGCCACTGCTCAAGTGTGCGTGGTGAAATGTGCCACTGTCTCGCCAATTGTTCCTGTGTCAACTTAGACATTCTAATTACCATCCTTTCGCTACGGGCCGCGTCTTTGCGAACCGCCTCTGGTCAATAGAATGGGTTTCTATGCTACGGAAATCTGTGCTCTTAGATGAACAAGCCGTGACATTTGGAGCGCATAAGTCTCTGGAAAATATACCACATTACACAGAAGTGGTGACAAGCGTAAGAAAATTGTGACCGACAGAGTAACTCATGGATCGTAAAGTCATTCTCGATGTTTCATCCGGAGAATGAGGTCACGAGAAAACAATGGAACGCCCGCTCTAGATCTCGCTGCATTTTGGTGCCGTGCCATAACTCGAACGGCGGAAAGCAGACTGTCTCTGCGGCCGCGAAGCGATCCGAGCCAAAGGCTAAGAGCAGACCTTTGTTCGCGGATGGCCTCAGGCGTGAACGTCGCATACAAAGGCCTTACCCACGATAACCAGAAGCAAAAGAAACGCAGGCACCAACATGAATAATGGGACAGGCGAAAAAAACCATCCTGTGCTCAGGGCTTTTGAGGAAATAGAGAAGCTGACGGTCAGTGAAGAGGAACTCGCGGCGTTTAACAATGAAGATGACTTCATCGGACTGGGAGTGTCGTTGCTAATTGAAGCGGGCTCTTATGTTTGCATCGCAGCAAACACGCTCGGAAAGCACGAAAAATGGGATCGAGACACCGCGGCCATAGGTGGAAATTTGGTCCGTCTTTACAAGATGATATCGGCGTTCCTCGATCAAACGGTTCAGAAACGGCGCGAGACCAGTTTCATCTTCGCTCGATTAGTATTCGAGACGGTCGTCACGATACGCTTTCTCGTGAAATACTTCAGCCACGAGCTGGTCGAATCTTACGTAAAGAACTCCTTCAAGCACGAGATCAAACTAAGAACAAAGATAGATCAAAACATTGCGGCACGCGGTGGGGTGATTTTGCCTATCGAGGATCGAATGATGAAGTCAATCGATCGTGCTTTTTCAAATGCGGGATTCAGCCCTGAAGACTTTGACGGACCCACCGAACGAAACTGGGGTGGGAAAAATCTGTATGAAAAGGCAAGTGACTTGGGGATGGGGGACGTTTACCTTGCCGCGTTCTCCGGTCCGTCTCAGAGTATCCACGGCGCTTGGGGCGATATCTACTCACACTGTCTTCATACTGAAGGTGATGGACTATTCTCACCTAAAATTGAGTGGGGGTATCCACGACCCCAATTGATTTCTGCGTTGGCCAACTTGAGCATCTTTGCAATAGGCGACTATTTTTGTTTTGTCGGCGGCCCAGAGTTGCAAGAAACCGTGCAGGAGCACCTGAACGATTTAGCGGTCCGTTTACATGCTCTTGATAAGGCGCATGAAAGCTACCTTGCGCAAAAAGAATGGCCAAATGTGTGAGTTCACTTGATCAAGGACTGTGCAATTTCAGCGAACGACCGGTTTGATGGCCGCACCGCAAAACCACGGATGTTATACTACCAAGTTACTGGTGACAGCTTTCCAAGTCGAAGTCATGTGTCTTATGCTTTCAATCTCGCTTGCTTGCTTTCAGCATCCCAACTGTCCCTTTTGGCTCCTATTTCTTCAATTTCAGCGATCAATCCCCAGTAAGTATTCATAAAGGCCTTGTTTGGCGATTCGATGAGTAGCTCAACAACGTCGCACAGCTTTTTTTGGCGAACCCGCCATGTATCCACTTTTACTACATCAAGTTGCGTCAAAGCAGCCACCAACGTTTCGTTGACAGCAGTATTTTTTCTATTGAGCGGCACAGTCCACTGGCCGTGAGCAATCTTGTTTCTTAGAGTGCTAGGCTCAAGAACCAGCTCAGCCACCAGCCTATCCAATTTCTGTCGGGCATTGGGGCCGAAATTACTTTTCTTAGCTGCGGTTTTTCGCATCGCCAACTCGATGCACTTTCTCCACCCTACCGAAATTCCCTCAGATTGGGTGAAGCGTTTAATTTGAGCTATTTCATCGAGTGTGAAGCCATGAGGAGTATGGATTGTCTTCGAAAAGCTCGCCTCACTCCAAGCGCAAAATATAAGTGCCAAAACTTTAGTGTGGCTCTCCGCCTCAAGAGGTCGGTTTTTCCTTAGGCAGTCGTTGATGCTGCGTTTGGTTTGTTTGAATGCGGCTGCAATGCTCCTGACGTTAGCACATTGAGCCCGATAAACTTCTAAACGTTCAGTATTATTCATTTCCAACCTAGCGAGAAAAGGCGTCCTACACCGTCTCTCGGCAGGTTGGGATCGAACCAACGACCACAGGTTTTAGGCCTGCTGCTCTACCTTGCTGAGCTACTACCGTTCAGGAGCAAGTTTGACCTTGCTGATCTGTGTTTCGTAACTTGAAAGCTTGCTGGTATCAACGAAAACTTCTGTATACTGCCAGCTCCCCTCGTTATTTTCTTAGCCAAGCGGAAAGCACCTTGCGTGTCTTGCGATTGGGAGTTTGGAGTGTCTGCTTTCGCAAAGCTACGCTGCGGCATCCAGCCCGCAGACAAATGTCTCCTTTGGGCCGTTCCTATCAGTCTCAAAGCACCTTTCAGGCGCGAATGCTGCGATCGATCTAATGGCGGCAGTGAGCCCATTCTGTGAGTTCGATTTTTACGCTGCGTGCGCTCGCAGCTAGGGAAATGCTGCGTCAGCGAAGAACTCTGCTCGGCCGCGCTGAGGAAGCAGCGGCCATTCGAAAAGTGCTATGTTTTTGTTGTCAGCGCGGTGCTGATGTCTGGGTTAGGAGGGAGGATTGGAGGGCATAGTATGCCAAGAGTCCTACTTCCCGCAGTCACCCCAAAACACAAAGCATGGAACAAAGGGCGGATCATGGGTCAGAAACGACCCCTGCTTCCGAAACAGGTTTGGGCCATTCGCGCACGGCTCGAACTTGCGGGTTATCTTCGTGACCTTGCACTGTTCAACGTTGCAATCGATAGCAAGCTGCGAGGCTGTGATCTGGTCAAACTCGGCGTGGTCGATTTGGTCAAAGAAAGGCGCGTTTGTGAACGGGTTTCGATAATCCAGAGTAAAATCAAGAAACCCGTTCAGTTCGAACTCACTGAAAACACGAGGGATATGGTCATTGCGTGGGTAAGATTACCTGAGATGATCGGAGGCCGCTACATGTTCCTGAGCCGCTTCCATGACCGTCCGCATATCGCAACGCGTCAGTATGGTCGGCTTGTTCGGGGTTGGGTGACGTCGATTGGCCTGGAGCCGAGTGGTTACCGCACTCATTCAATGCGCCGGACCAAAGCTGTAGAAATTTACCGTAAGACTGGCAATCTGCGTGCTGTGCAGCTTCTGCCTGGCCATACAAAGGTCGACAGCACAGTCCATTACATCGGCGTCGAATTGGAAGATGCGTTAAGTATCGCCGAACGTATCGACCTCTAAACGATGTCAGCGAACGGTGCGTGCCGTTCGCTGACTTAGAAAAGAACTAAGCTATATGCTGCGAATACGGCGTGCGAGCCCCGTCGCCTGATGCTGCACGCCTTTGAAGAGCGGCAACCTAAGTCGACCGGTAATTCTAGTCCGTGAGATGGCCCTACTGGAACCGGCACCGTGAAGCCGCCATCCTGTTTTAGTTGCGCGCATTTTTGAAATCCAACACCCATTGGCTACGAGTCCATTTCACGCAACGCGCTTATCCCTGAGCAACCTGTCTTGCTGCCTCAGCCCTTGCTACGATCCTATCCCACCGATGCTCTGAAATATCGGATGCGCTGGCGATCCAGCTTCCTCCGACGGCGAAAACAAAGTCATGGTTCAACCAGTCGTTCATGGTCTCGGGTGTAATACCGCCCGTCGGATTGAACCGAAGGCCCGTGTGGCGATACGGCGCTGCCAATGACTTGAGCATATCCAGCCCCCCAGACGCAGCGGCCGGGAAAAACTTGACCCGCCTGCACCCGGCCCGCAAAGCCGTCTGGATGTCCGAGGGGGTCAAAACGCCTGGAACAAATGGGAGGCCGACTCTATCCGCCTCAGATAGGACCAAACTGTCTGTGCCCGGTGCCAATGCAAAAGCGGCGCCAGCGGCCTGAACAGCGTGAACCTGATCTTCAGTCAAAACAGTGCCCGCACCGACCAGCATATCGGGTCTGTGCTTTGCAATGAGGCGAATGGCATCAATCGCGGCCTCGGTACGCACCGTGATTTCTGCAACAGGCAAGCCGCCCTCTAATAGCGCATCAGCCAACGGAAGCGCGTCATCCGCATTTTCGATGACAATAACAGGAACCACCCTATGCGTGGCTATTTGGTCGAGAATATCCATGAAAGTCGCCTTTCCGATCGAGTCATTCGGGGAACGGTGGGAAAAATTCACTTGGAATCCTTGCTCCAAAATGTCGGATCACCGCTGTAGCCATAGCCTGTCCACAAGCGACCGCTGATGCGGGCGATTTGCCCGACAGGCGCGCTGCAAGATATCCGGCATTGAACGCATCTCCAGCCCCTGATGTGTCGCGCACATCGGTCGCTTTCTTGGTCGATATGTCTTGCATGTCACCCGCAAGAATACTGACCGGGGCGGCCCCGTTTTTCACAACTACTTCGGACGCGCCAAACGCGGCGATGCGATTGATCGTTTGCTCTGGTGACTCATCCCCCCACAAAGCCGCTTCGTCGTCGAAGCTGGGCAGGGCGACGTCGGTTATGGCAAAAAACTGTGCCATTGCGGCGCGTGCTGCGTCCGGTGATGGCCAGAGTTTTGGCCGCACGTTCGGGTCAAATGAAATGCGGGTCCCAGTGGCTCGGGCCTTTTGCAAAGACTGCGCGAGGCGATCTCGGCCAGCGTCATCAAGGATACCGAGCGTAATCCCGGACACATGGATCAGACCTGCGCTGGCAAAGGCGCGGTCTAGCCAAGTGGCGTCATGGGCCAAGCGCCGCGCAGCGGATGCCTCGCGCCAATAGCTGAAACTGCGCTCGGCTCCTGCCAGTTCGATCATGTACAGTCCCATCGTACGATTCGCATCGCGGCCCACGTGGGTGGTTTCAATACCGTCCTGACGCAGCATGTCGACGAACCTGTCAGAGACCGTGTCCGTTCCAACGCGTGTGACATACCCGACGACCAGCGCCGTATTCGGAATTTGCGCCATATGCCACGCCGTGTTGAAGGTGTCGCCGGCAAAGCCACGGCGATACGTGTCTTCGCCTATGACGGCCATCTCGATCATCGCTTCCCCAACCGCGAGAACCCGATCCGAATGGAAGGTCAGCATGGGGTGCTCTGATCGTTTGCTTTGAAGATGTCGCCCATCAACCACGCCGGCCAATCGCGTTCAAAAAACGACCGCGCACCGTCATGCGTCCGATTGTTACGCGACGAGACCACCATTCGTGTGCCGTCATAAGTTACGATCAATTGCTGATCTTTGTCGGTATCGCGTTCGCCGCGAAAGCGGGCATCGGCGATGGGGCCTTGTGCAGTGTGGGGCAATGCATCGCCTTGCGGGTCGCAGATAGCTCGCGCTCCGCGACTGCCGCCACCCTGCGAGATATAGGTGTGCAGGGAGCACAGCACCGCTTCTGAGGCCAAGGCCATTTGCTGCCATTGCACAGTCCGCGCAGCTTCTGACGGGCGGGATGCCGTGATGCCGTGTTGTGTGATCTTGGCATTCAGGGCGCGGGCGTCGGCAAGAGCTGCTACCACCTCGGAGCCAGTGCAAAGGAGCCCTGCTTTATCGCTCATGCGGGCCTGAACCTCGGTTCGAACGCATTTAACAGACAAGGGGCTGTTGGTGGCGAGCACTTGGACAAGCTCGTGCACAGCATCCGCCGCAGCCTGCGTCACATCATCGGCCCAAACAGGTGCCCCGACGGCACCAATATGTTCCGCAACGCGGGTGCCAAATACCTGCCCGGCGTTCAACGCCGATCCACCTGGCCGAGTCGCGCCATGGGTGCCAGCAGCCTCACCAACCGCATAGATACCGGACACATTGCTGCGCCCCCAAGTATCGACCGCGATCCCGCCGTTCATGTGCTGGTGGTTGACCGCAAATTCCAGCGGGTCCGTAGTGATGTCGACCTTGTAGCGTTTATAAAGCTCGATCGCGAGCGGGTTCATGTGGGCCAATCGATCAATGGGTAAGGTATGATTTGCCCCCGCATTCTTCAGGTAGGCCTCCACATCGCCGTCCAGCCGGTCAAGACTGAAGCCCTGATCAATTGGCAGCGGATTACGGTTGAAATCCATAAAGACCCGCCGCCCAGCTTGCCCCTCGCGGAAAATCGCCAAATCAATCAGGCTGGACTGAAAATCGAGCATCCGGCTTGCGTGAAATGGCCATTGATAGCCTTTGCGAAAGATGTTGGAGGCCATTTCTTGCGTCGTGCGGTAGTAGTTCGCGAGGAAATGGTGTTCGGTCCCGTCTTCATCAACCGAATAGATATGCGGGATGACCTGCACGTAGGTGCCTGACAGATTCCACGGGAACCCTTCGCGGCGGGTGCCGATGCCAAACTGGCTTTCGGTGATGTTGGTCAGCGCCAATCCGGCCTCAAGTGCCAGCCCAAGGGTGCCAAAACACCCGTTCGGGAACACGCTGTCACGGTACAGCTCTCCCGGGCCGCCTGCTGCCAATACAAGCACGGAACAGGCATAGATGGTAAGGCCATAGGGATTGGACTCAGTGCTGTCTTTGGAGCGGATCGCGAGCACGCCGCACACACAGTCCCCGTCTTTCAGGACCTTCACAACCGTCGTCTGGTTGAAAAACGGGATGCCCAGACGGATTGCTTCTTCGGCCAAAACTTTGACCATCAGACGAGAGGTGCGCGGCCCGCAAGACGTGGCGCGGCCAACCTCGTCGTGGTCGGTCTGATAACGCAGCGTGCCGCCCAAGTGGTCCTGTGGCAAAGGCAGGCCGAGGTATTGTAGTGACGCCATGGCACGGATCGACCCAACTGCTTCGATATAGGCGGTGTCCTCATCCATTGCGCCGCCAGAGCCAATCGCGGCAGCCATATCAAGGAAGTCATCGCCCCGGTCCTTGGTGTTGGCAGTGTGCAGCGTTTGTTTATCAGAACCGGAACAGGCAGAGGTACCGCCCCACGCGCTTTGGCTTAGAATGGCCGTCTCTACGCCCCTGCGTTTCATTTCAACGGCAGCACGCAAACCTGCAGCACCGCTGCCAACCACAACAGCGCCAGTGCGGTGCAACGGAATGTCGTAGCCGTTCACTACAAGCGTTTCGGCAGCAATCGGTTCGGACCTAAGGCGCGGCATCGCCACGTCGGTTAAATCGTCCAAAATATTTTGCGGGACAGAGAGGGCCACAGGCGTCTTCCTTCTTTGGCTTTAGAGATCGACCCAGGCGCGCTGGTCCGAAGAACTCATGCAGGCATCAACGATTTGGCAAATGTGGTGGCCCGTCTCAAAGGTGGGCCACATCGGGGTTGCTGTTGTGATCGATTTGATGACTTCGGCCACTTCGATGATTTTGCTTTCATTGTATCCAAGTGCGAAATTCGGGAGCGGCAAGAAGGCCCCATAGGTCGGGTGTTCGGGGCCCACGTCGATTTCACGGAAACCGCGGCGTCCGCTCGGATCGTCGTTTGAATAGAACCGCAGGCGGTTCACCTCGTCGAAGGTGTAGGCAAGGCTGCCTTTGGTGCCATAAACCTCATAGGTTTGCATGAATTTGCGACCCGTCGCGACGCGGCTGAAATCGACCAGCCCTTTGGCACCATTTTCAAACGTGCACAGGATGTTGGTCCCATCGGCGTTTGTGACGTCGCCCCACTTTGTGTCCTTGGAGATCTCAGGAGCGTCATCGCCATAGCCCAGTCCTTCGACAATGGGCCGTTTCGGCGTCGTGATGTAGCTATCAGCAATGAGTGATGACACGCGCCCGACCAGAAATTCCATAAAGCTGAAGACATGACTACCGGTGTCGCCGATGATCCCTGTGGGCGCGAGGTTACCGTCGGCGCGCCACATGTACGGGGCCAAGGGGTCGCCATAGATGTCGATATGCTGGCAAGCCTTGAACAGCTTGATCTCACCGATTTCGCCCGCATCGATGATCTCTTTCGCGCGGTCATGGATCGGATTGCGCGGGAAGGCATGGCCGACGCGGGTGATCACGCCTTTTTCGCGGGCAATGTCGGCCAGCTCGCGGGCCTGCTGGGCGGTATCGGCCAGCGGTTTTTCGCAATAGACATGTTTGCCAGCCAGCAAAGCGGCCTTGGCGACGGCGTAGTGTAGATTGTCGGGCAAGCAGATGTCGATCAGGTCGATATCAGGGTCGTTCACCGCATCCTCCCAACGGGTGAATATTTTGGCATCCGGGGCGCGAAAGGCGAGGTCTTTTGCCGCGGTGGGGTTTGCCTCTACCAGGGCCGCAACATGGGCTGTTCCGCCTTCGGTCCCCAGAAAATGGGGAAAAGCCTGATAGGCCATGGTGTGCACCTTGCCCATCCATCCTGATGCCCCGAGGACAGCCACATTTACGACAGTCATTTCGCGTTCCTTTTCTAAGTTTGCGCGGCGCCGCTGGACGCCCGCACGACAAGTCGCACAGGACTGCGCGCAGCCGCCGGAGGGGCGACGCCATCCTTGATCCAAGCGATGATTTGATTGGCCGTTGACGTGGCAAAACTCGGAATATCACAACTGATAGTGGTCAACGGCGGGTAGCTGTCTTGGCCGTCTTCGATGTCATCAAAGCCCACGACGCGAAGGTCAGACCCCGGTTTGATGCCAAGATCCGGACAGGCCGATAGCACCCCCAAAGCCACAAGGTCGTTAAAGCAAATGGCACCATCGACATCCGGAAACTCTTCTTTCAGCCGGACCGCTAGTGACTTGCCAAAGGCGCGTGTTGCCTGACCTGTCAGGATAACAGGCTGTTGTCCGTGTTCTTCCAGAACGGACAGGTAGCCCTGCATCCTGTCTTGGGTCACAGGTCGCCCTTCAAGCCCGCCAAGGAAGGCAATTTTCTTGCACCCACGCGCCATCAAATGTTCTGCGGCCAGCCGCCCACCGTGCAGGTAATCCGGTGCAAGAAACGGATAGGTTCCCTCGGCACGGTCTAGAGAACGAAACACCTGAAGCGTCGGTGTGTTTGCCGCGTCCAAAACCGCGAGCGTTTCGGCCTCTTCCCCGTAGCTGGGGGAAATGATGAAGCCGGACACCCCGTGTTCAACGAGCGACGAGATCATTTGCGATTGCAGCTTGGGGTCTTCATCACTGTTGGCCAGCACGGTCGCAAATCCTGCCTTCGCCAGTTCCATCTGAAACAGCGCTGCGAATTCCGTAAAGAACGGGTTGCGCAGATCGTTGATCACCAGCCCGATCAACCCGGAACTGGAGGACCGCAGCGTCGCGGCAGATCGATTGTACACATACCCGATATCGGCCATTGCCTTGCGCACCGACTTGCGCGTCTCTTCCTTGACGGACGAACTACCTTGCAAAACAAGGCTGACCGTGGATTTCGACACCCCGGCTTCTTTGGCCACATCTAGGATGGTTGGACGCTGTTTCATGCTGGTTCCTTGGTTGATCACGTTCAGGCCACCCTAGACGTCCAGATCAAGAACCAAAATGCCATCTATGCCGCCGATTGCATTCGCGACAAGCCGGCCGCCCAAGGCTTTATGTTCTTCGTTGGCAGCGTAGTTTTTCAGGGCGTCCCAGCTGTCAAAGTCGATGACAAAGCCATGCATATAGCCGCGTTCGATCTGCTCGGGGCTTTGGGAGCGTCCGCCTGTGAATCCGCCCGCTCCAGTCAGTTTCTGGGACAGTGCAGACAGGCCGTCATAGATTCCGGCGATGGTGTCTTCGGACGTGTCGGGCTTGAATTTGGTCAGAACGATATGTCGGATCATGTTGTCATTCCTTGATCTTGCTTGATCATGTCGGCCGCTTTTTCGCCGATCATGATGGAGGGGGCATTGGTGTTTGACGAATTGACCGTCGGCATGACTGAAGCGTCCGCCACGCGGAGCCCGTCAATGCCGTTAAAACGCAGGCGCGGATCCAGAACGGCGGCCGCATCATTGCCCATGCGGCAGGTGCCAGCGCAATGGTGCGATGTTTTGGAATGCACGCAGATGAAATTGAAGTAGTCCTCGTCCGTCTTCACGTAAGGTCCTGGCAAGCGTTCGGCCAGAATGTATTTGCCGAGGGCAGATTGGGACAGAATGTCCTGCACCAGCTTCAAACCTCGGATCGACATTTCCCGATCATAGGGGTCAGACAGATAGTTTGGATCAATCAGCGGCATGTCCTTTGGGTCAGCGCTTTGCAGCCGCACTGTCCCGCGTGAACGGGGCCGCAGATGACAGGCGTTCAGGGTCACGCCGCCGTTGCGCATCACCTCGACCCCTGCTTCGATCCCCGTCCCCAGACCCAGATGCATCTGAAGATCGGGAGAGCGGGCATTTTCGTCTGCATACCAGAACCCGCCCGTTTCAAAGAGGCTGGAGGCCACGGGGCCCTTGCGGGTCAGAATGTACTGCAACCCCGCCAGCGCCGAGAGGTGCAGCTTGGCAAATCGGTCATAAGTGTGCGGGCCTGTGACTTCGCAGATTGCATAAAGATCAAGGTGGTCTTGCAGGTTTGCCCCGACGTTTGGCTGATCGTAGATCACATCGATCCCGAGACTTTGCAGGTGGTCCGCCGGACCGATCCCCGAGAGTTGCAGCAACCGCGGCGAGCCAATCGCACCCGAAGACAGGATCACTTCGCGGTCGGCCGCGATCCGGGTTCCGTCAGCCATTTCGACACCTGTGGCGCGGCCCTGTTCGATCAGAATACGTTTGACCTGCGCCTTCATTTGAACGGTGAGATTTGTCCGTCCTTTGGCCTGTCCAAGAAATGCCATCGCAGAGGATGAGCGCCGTGCGTGTTTTTGGGTAAGTTGATAGTATCCGGCCCCGTCCTGCTTGGCTCCGTTCATGTCTGTATTATTAGGAATTCCCAGCTGCCCAGCGGCTTCGATGAAGGCATCACAAATTGGCAATGGGGCCACAGGCTGGGACACCCCCAGTGGGCCGCCCTTGCCATGGTAGGGGCCCTCAAACGAGTCGTTGTCTTCGGATTTCTTGAAATAGGGCAAGACCTCATCATAGCTCCAGCCTTCACAGCCCATTTGACGCCATTCGTCATAGTCTTGTGCCGCACCGCGCGTGTAGATTTGGGCATTAATAGCAGACCCGCCGCCGATCACCTTAGCCTGAGTGTAGTTGAACACCTTGTTCTGCATCGCCTTTTGCGGCGTCGTGGACCAACCCCAAGACCCGATCCCTTTGGTCATCTTCGCAAAGCCCGCAGGCAGGTGGAAAAATGGGTGACGGTCGCTGCCGCCTGCCTCCAACAACAGCACACGCGCACTTTCGACTTCGGACAGACGCGCGGCAAGGGTTGATCCGGCTGATCCGCCACCAATGATGATAAAATCGTATCCTTGGGGCATCAGACAATAAGCTCCGTCTTCGTGATGTGGCGCCCGGCGCGCAGAGCGAGGGCGGCAATGGTGAGCGCTGGGTTAACGGCAGCCGATGTCGGCAGAACCGATGCATCGACAATAAACAGGTTCGGGTGGTCGTGGCTGCGGCACGTGCTGTCCACGACGCTTGTGGCCGGATCATCGCCCATGCGCGCGGTGCCACACTGATGCGACGGCGTGCGGCGGTCGAAGGGCTTGGATATCACCACTGGAAAGCCCGCCTGCCGCAGCTTGGATTTGAGCGTCTTAACGAGTTGCGTGTGCGCCGCCCAATTGGAGCGCTGCCAATCCAGTTTGATCTGTCCATCACTTAGCGTGACACGGCTGTCTGGGTTTGGCAGGTCTTCGGACATGGCATAAAAATCAAAGCTGCGGGCGGCTATGCGATCGGCAAGCCAACGTGGGAGTCGGGAGTTTGCGGCCAGAATGCCACCCGTCATCTTGCCCAACATCTGAATATTTCCAAACGCAGGGCGATCGTCCGCCGCCAGATAGAAATCGTTCACCATCAGCGTCTTTTGATAGATGCTGCGGTTCTTTCGCAAAGGGTGCAGCGCCAAGACGGCAGAACAATTGTGGTTCATGAAATTCCGCCCGACTTGATCGGACGTGTTTGCAAGGCCTGTGGGGTAATCTTCATTTGCTGACCGCAACAAAAGCGTTGCCGTTTGAACAGCCCCGGCAGCGGCCACCACGATGCGCGAGGTGATGGTCTCCCCCTGCGAGAGCCTTACACCTGTCACATGACCTGTGTCGTCGACCTCAATCGCTTCGACCGGGCACCCCGTGCGCAAAGTCACGTTCTTGTGGCGAAGTGCGACCGCAAGCCCAACTGTCTCGGCATCCATCTTGCCGCGCCCCGTGTTGGGGTGGGCATCCCATGTGGTCTTCCCGCCGGACAGCCAAGCAGACAGGTCCACACCCAAAGGAATAGAGGACGGGGTCAGGCCCGCTTGGGACAAGCGTTTGCGCAGGTCTGCCACATCTGGCTCATCAGGAACGGGCGGATGGGGATAGGACCCCGAATGAAAAGGCTCGGTCGGGTCCTCTGCCGCATCACCGCGCACCTGATATAGGTCTTCGGCTGCTTGATAGTCGGCCTCAAGTTCAGGGTAACCCATTGGCCAGCCTGGTGTTGTGCCACCGACATGCGCGGCGGGCAGAAAATCCGCCTCACGATAGCGGATCAGGGCCGCGCCGTAAAATTTTGAATTGCCGCCGACGTTGTAGTAATTGCCTGGATTAAACGGCCGGTTGGACCCGTCCAGCCAGATTTCATCGGGGCGAAAGGCACCGTCGCGAAAGATAGCCGCGGCATCTCGATCCTTGAGCGAGGGGCGTAAACGCTCCCCCTTCTCAAGGATCAGGATCCGCCGGCCCGTCGGGGCCAAGGCGGCGGCCAACGTCGCCCCGCCCATGCCAGAACCAATTATGATGACATCTACGTCCATCAGGGCACGATACGCATTTCGGTTTCAGGATCAAAAGCGACGGCCTTTTCCATGTTCACTAAGAACTTGAAATCAGCACCAGGGCGCACATCCGCGTCCGAGCGCATCCGCGCAATCACGTCTTTGCCGCCCAAGGTCATCGTCACAAAGGTATCGGAGCCAGCGGGTTCTGTCACCGTGATCTGGTTTGTCATGGGCGCGATATTGGACGACTTGCGATCTGCCGCGTCTTCATCCGTGATCGTTTCGGGCCGAATGCCCAGCATGATGTCGCGCCCGTCCCACGCCGCCAGATTGTCCTGGCTGAAGGGAAGTTTCACCGCAGTGCCATCGTGAAGCGTAACAACCGCAACAGGCTTACCACTTTCAAGCGCGATCTTTGCTGGCACGACATTCATCGCCGGCGATCCCATGAACGTTGCCACGAAAATGTTGGCGGGACTGTCGTAGATTTCCTGCGGGGTGCCGAGCTGCTGAACATAGCCGCCATACATAACCGCAATCCGCGTCGACAGTGTCATCGCCTCGATCTGGTCGTGGGTCACATAGACAATCGTGGTGCCCAGTTTCTGGTGCAACTTCTTGATTTCGGTGCGCATATCAACGCGCAGCTTGGCATCCAGATTGGACAGCGGTTCATCAAACAAGAACACATCAGGGTTACGCACCAAGGCACGGCCCATGGCCACGCGTTGGCGTTGCCCACCAGAAAGCGCGCCCGGCTTGCGATCCAACAACGGTTCAATCTGCAACAGGCTGGCCACGTCTTTCATCGCTTTGTCGCGCTCGGGCTTTGGCACGTTGTGCATCTCAAGCCCGAAGGTGATATTCTGGCCGACAGTCATATTCGGGTAAAGCGCATAGGATTGGAACACCATCGCGATGTTGCGCTTGGATGGGTGGACCCCGTTCATGACGGCGTCTTTGATGCGGATTTCCCCGCTGCTGATATCCTCAAGCCCCGCAATCATATTCAAGAGCGTGGACTTGCCACAGCCGGACGGGCCGACAAGAACAAGGAACTCGCCCTCTTCTACAGAAATGTCGACCTTATGAAGCACCTCAACGGCGCCATAGGACTTAGTTGTGTTGTCGATATCAAGAAAGCCCATTTGCTTCGCTCCGTTGTTGATTGAAGCGCGCCACGCATTGGCGCGCTTCAGGTGTTGTTATTGTGCCAGTTCGACAGCTTCAGCCAACTGTTCGACCGCGTCTTGTGGCGTCATGTCCGAGTTAAAGAACTCGGTGATAACGTCCGTCGCTGCAGCAGAGACACTAGCGTTGGCAGCATGTGTGCCTGCAAACGTTGGAACAGCTGAACCCGCGTTGTCCGTCGCAACAAATTCCGCAGCGGTCGCCTGCGCGCAGGCATCCATCAGTGACAGGTCCACATCCGTCCGTGCCGGAATGGCGCCTTTGGCTTGATTAAAGGCCACTTGCACGTTTGGGTCCATGATCGCACTCGCCAAGGTCGCCTGCGCCTCTGCCTGTTCCGGATCGGGCTGGGCAAAGAAGCTGAGTGAATTCACTAAGTACACAAATCCACCAGCGTCCGTTTTTGGCACTGGAATACAAGCGAAGTCGTCGCCCGCCATTAGACCTGCATTGGTAAATTCGCCCTTGGCCCAGTCGCCCATGATCTGCATTGCAGCTTCGCCATTGATCACCATCGACGTTGCAAGGTTCCAATCCCGACCTGAGAAGTTCTCATCGACCATTCCTCGAATTTCACCCATCTGGGCAAAAACAGCTTCCATCGTTTCCGACGACAGCGCGTCAGGGTTCAGGTCCACCAAGGCATCGCGATAGAAATCCGGACCACCGACACCGATCACCAGTGCTTCGAACATATAGGCTTCTTGCCAAGCTTGGCCGCCGTGCGCGATTGGGATGATTCCGGCCTCAACGAAACGAGGGGCGAGGGCGTTGAATTCGTCCCATGTTGTTGGATACTCTGCACCGATCTGATCGAATGCGGCTTTGGACGCCCAGATCATATCCGTCCGGTGTACATTTGTTGGCGCTGCTACGTAACTGCCGTTGATCTTGTTGAAGTCTTGCACGGCCTGCGGAAGCACGTCGTCCCAGCCTTCGGCTTCGGCGACAGCATTGACGTCACCCAGAATACCTTCATTGGCCCAGTCGATAATATTCTGACCAAGCATCAGCATCGCTGCGGGCGGATCACCCGCCGCAATTCTGGCCTGAAGCACTGTCTTAGCAGCGTCACCGCCACCGCCTGCGACAGGGGCATCTTGCCACGCTACGCCGCGCGAAACGACTTCGTCACGGATGTTACCCAAGGCAGCAGCTTCGCCGCCGGACGTCCAGAAATGCATGACTTCTACAGATTGCTCTGCACTCAGAACGGTTGTGGACAGCAAAAGAAATCCTGCTGAGATATTGGCATGTTTGAACATTTGTGATGTTCCTCCCTTAGTTGAAATCGGATTACGCACCGATGATTTGCGATTTCGACTAGGTCGAGGATCGGCTCCACCCGATCCTCGACCGCCTTGAAATTTATCCTTTCACTGAGCCTGCCATCAGACCGCGCACGAAATAGCGGCCCGCGACGATGTAAACGAGAAGAGTGGGAAGGGCGGCTAAGATCGCCCCTGCGAAATGGACGTTGTATTCTTTTACCCCGTGACTTGCCTGAACCAGATTGTTCAAAGCGACGGTCATCGGTTGACTGTCCGCCCCAGCGAAGGACGCCCCGAATAGGAAATCATTCCAGATGTTGGTGAACTGCCAGATGATTGAAACAACCGCGATTGGCCCCGAAGACGGCAGCAGAATGCGCCAGAAGATCCGGAAAAATCCGGCGCCATCAATCTGGGCGGCGCGGATCAGCTCGGTCGGAAACACGGCATAGTAGTTGCGGAAATAAAGGGTGGTAAACCCGACCCCATAGACCACATGCACCAGCACCAAGCCCCAAGTTGTCCCCGCCAGCCCCATCAGTCCAAGCATCTTGGCCATCGGGATCAACACGATCTGGAACGGGATGAAGCAGGCAAATAAAATCAGGCCAAAAATGATGGTGTCATACTTGAACCGCCATTTTGTCAACACATAGCCGTTCAGCGCCCCAAGCACGGTAGAAATTGCCACAGCGGGAACGACCATCTTGATCGAATTCCAAAAGTAGGGGGACAGCCCTGTCGGATCGACACCGATCTGCGCAGAGGACCACGCCTTGACCCAAGGCTCTAGCGTAAAGACTTGTGGCAGGTTCATCATGCCCCCGCCGGTGATCTCGTCGAGTGGTTTTACCGAATTCACAACCATCACGTAAAGCGGCAGCATATAAAATAGCGCGAACAACAACAGCACAAGGTAGATCAACGTGCGCGTCACGCGACCAGTCCGAATGGCGGTATCTTGTGAAGCAACTGACATTATTTCTTCTCCCGCAATTCGGCGTAAAGGTAGGGAACCATAATCGCGGCAATCACCATCAACATGATCGTGGCCGACGCAGCACCGATCCCCATTTGATTGCGGCTGAACGTGTAGGAATACATGAACGTCGCGGGCAGTTCCGTGGCACGCCCCGGACCGCCACCAGTAAGTGCAATGACAAGATCAAAGGTCTTGATCGCCAAATGGCTCAGGATGACGAAGGCTGACAAAAACGCGGGGCGCAGCTGCGGAATGATGATGCGGCGATAAAGGTTCCAGTTCGACGCGCCGTCCATTTGGGCGGCTTTCAGGATCTCGTTGTCGATACCGCGCAGGCCCGCCAAAAACATGGCCATGACAAACCCACTGGTCTGCCAGACAGCCGCCAGGACAACTGTATAGATGGCAAAGTTGCTGTCCTTGATCCAATCGAATTCGAAACTGGTCCAGCCCCAGCTTTGCATCACGTTTTCAAGTCCAATGCCGGGGTCGAGGAACCATTTCCATGCCGTGCCGGTCACAATAAAGCTGAGCGCCATCGGATAGAGGTAGATCGTGCGGATAAACCCCTCACCACGAATTTTTTGATCTAGAAAGATCGCAAGCCCAAGCCCCAGAAACGTGCAGATCCCGATATAGAGGAATGCGAAGATCCCCATGTTCGTGATCGAGGTTTCCCAATGGCTCAAACGCCAGAGCTTTGAGTAATTCTCAAGCCCGACCCAGCCAAAGGACGGCAACAAGCGGCTGTCGGTAAACGACAGATAGACCGAGAAAATAATAAAGCCGTAGACAAACACCAGCATAAGGGCCAGCGACGGAGAGAGAACAAGCTTTGGTAGCCAGTTCTGGAGCCGCGTTTTAAAATCGGCGTTGGCAATGTTGGCCATGACGCCCCTCCCCATATTGAAGTGTTCGTTAAGAATGGAAAACGTTAGGGCGGCGGATTTTGCCGCCCCAACGGGTACGATTTATTGCGCGATAGAGACCGCATCGACGAGCTCTGCCGCAGCGGTTTCGCTGTCGAACTCACCGTTGAAATGCGCGGTCACAACGTCATAGATCGCGTTCTTGACCGATGCCTGATTGGCGTGGCCGTGTGCGACCGACCCAACAAGATTGTCGGAAGATGCAGCCGCAGCCAGATCCGCCATGCCCTGTTTGCCACATGCATCAAAGGCTTCGTCTGACACGTCCGTGCGGGCCGGAACCGAGCCTTTGACCACGTTGAATGCGGACTGGAACGACGGTGACAGGATGGCCGTTGCTAATGCGGCCTGTTCTGCAGACACGTCGCCGCCTTGGTCAAACATCATGAACTGGTCGGCATTAAACGTGACCTGATCTTGCGTGCCGGGGAAGCGGAAGCAGAGGAAATCCTCGCCGGGCACTTTGCCTGCGTTGATGAATTCACCCTTTGCCCAATCGCCCATCATCTGGAAACCGGCCTCGCCGTTGATCACCATGGCTGTGGCAAGGTTCCAGTCGCGACCAGAGAAATTGTCGTCCACATTGGCGCGGATCACCGCCATACGGTCAAAGACCTCGACCATATCAGCACTGCCCAAAACGCCTTCGTCCAAGTCAACGAACGCCGCACGGTAGCCGTCAATGCCCAGAACGGACATTGCAACACCGTCAAACACGGTTGTGTCCTGCCAAGCCTGACCACCGTGGGCAATCGGCGTGACGCCAGCTGCGGAAAGAGTGTCCAACGCGGCGACAAAATCTTCCCATGTCTCAGGCTGTGCGATGCCATTGGCGTCAAGGACCGCCTTGTTGGCCCAGACCCAGTTGGTGGAATGGACGTTCACAGGGGCAGACACCCATGCGCCGTCGACCTTAGCAAACTGCTGCAAAGCAGCAGGAATAACATCGTCCCAACCTTCGGCTGCGGCAACGTCGTTCAAGTTGGCAAGCGAGCCTTGGTTGGCCCAGTCAATGATGTCAAAGCCGAGGCCCTGAACCGCCGTTGGCGCGTTGCCTGCTGTGACGCGGGCGCGCAGAACGGTCATCGCCTGCTCACCGCCACCACCGGCAACGGGCATATCGGTCCAACCGATGCCCTGCGCTTCGAGGTCGTCTTTCAGGACGTTCAAAGCTGCCGCTTCACCGCCAGATGTCCACCAGTGCAGAACCTCAACACCGCTGTGGCCGTCAGCGACAGCAGAACCTGCTGTTACGGACAGTGCGAGTGCAATCGCAGTTTTAGTTTTCAGAAAAGAACGCATGGTATCCTCCCATTTTGCGTTTCGATGTTTGGCGCCGTCTTAGGCGCCGCCTTGAACCCAGGGCGCTCGGCTGTCGCGTCCAACGCGCATCACCAAGGATTTCACCTCTAGAAATTCGTCATATCCGTAGCGGCCGATCTCGCGGCCTTGGCCCGATTGTTTGACCCCGCCAAAGGCGAGTTCGGGATAGCCATCCATCCACGTGTTCGTCCAAACGGTGCCCGCATGTGCGCGGCGCGCGTATTCATGGCAGGTGTGGATGTCGTTGCTCCAGATGCCCGCTGACAGGCCGTAGTCGCTGTCATTCGTCAGCGCGATCGCCTCATCCAGCGTTTTGAAGGTCAGCACCGTTAGGACAGGGCCAAACACTTCTTCGCGCGCAATCGGCATGTCGGGCGTCACGTTGCTGATGACGGTCGGCTGATAGAATTGCGCACCAAGCCCGTCGACGGTCAGTGGCGCGCCGCCAAGCTCAAGTGTCGCTCCCGCTGCCACGGCCTGCGCTACGTAGCTGTTGATTTTGTCTTGATGGTCCGCCGTGACAATCGCGCCGACTTGGGTGTCCGGATCCATCGGATCGCCAAACTTCACCTTACAGGACAGGGCCACGACTCGCGCCACGAAGTCCTTTGCGATGTCTTCATGCACGATGATCCGGCTTGATGAATTGCAGCATTGGCCCACGTTGAAATAGACGCCAAATGTGACCGCGTCGGCGGCGTTTTCAAAATCGGCATCGGGCATAATGACCTGCGGGTTCTTGCCCCCCAGTTCCAGCGCGACCTTTTTCAGAGTTCCGGCCGAGGCTTCGGTGATCATCTTGCCGACGGCGGTTGAGCCGGTGAAGGTCACCATGTCCACGTCTTTGTGGGTCGACATCAGGCTGCCCACAGGCTGGCCATGGCCCAATACGATATTGCACACACCTGCCGGAAGGCCCGCTTCAATCAGCAACTCGCCCATCATCACGGTTGAGGACGGCGTCACTTCGGAAGGCTTGACCACCACCGTGCATCCTGCGGCCAGCGCAAAGGGCAACTTTTGAGACAGGATCCAGAACGGGAAATTCCACGGCGTAATAATCGACACGACGCCAATCGGGTCTTTGACGACCACGCCCAACATATCGGCCCCAAGGCTGTTATGGCTGTCACCGTGCGACGTGCGCGCAAGCGACGCGGCATAGCGCCAAAGGTCCGCAGCACCCGACACTTCGCCGCGCGACTGCGTGATCGGCTTGCCGCTTTCGAGTGTTTCTTGAACGGCGATACGCTCAACATTGGCTTCGATCAGATCGGCCACTTTCAAAAGCACCGTGGCGCGTTCTTTGGCGGAAATACGGCTCCAACTGCCAGCATCAAAGGCGCGGCGAGCGGCGGAGATTGCAGCCGCGGTCACAGCTTCGTCGCCCTTGGCCGAAACACTCACAACGATATCGTGGGAGGGCGATACGCGTTCAAATGCTTCGGCCCCGTCAATCCATGCCCCGTCGATCAGGTGACGCCCCAGAAATGGAGCGGGCGGGGCGAATTCGGTAGCCGTGTTGATGGTTAAATCGTTCATGTTCTATTGTCCCGTGAATTTGGGGCTGCGTTTTTCAAGAAAGGCGCTCACGCCCTCGTCGCGGTCATCGCTAGCAGCGGCGGCGGCACTTGCCAGCGCTTCGATTGCGGCTGCCCTGTCTTCGCCGACTGCGGCGTGGATCATTGATTTGGACAGCTCAGCGGCACGCGGGGACATGTCAGTCAGCGCATCCGCGAAGCCTGTGGCCGTCATTAATGGGTCGTCTGAGACCTCGGCGGCAAACCCCAAAGCGAGCGCGCGGTCTGCCGTGATACGACGCCCGAAAAGCGCCATTTCCTTTACGACGGCCTCGGGCAGCAAGCGCATCAGGCGTTGTGTGCCTGACCAACCTGGCACGATCCCGACCTTGCCTTCGGGCAAAGCCAGCGTGGTGCGCGGTGTAAGAATTCGAATGTCGCAACAGGCCGCAAGTTCAAGCCCGCCGCCAAAAGCATGACCATTCAGCGCGCAGATCACCGGCTTGGACAGCCGCGCCACTCGGTCAAAAACACGGTGCCCGTCGCGCACCCAGAAGCGGGCGAAATCAGCGGGGCTCAGCGGGCCCCACTCGGCAATGTCGGCCCCGCAACAAAACGCCTTTGGTCCGGCCCCTGTGAGGATCACAGCGCGCACGTCATTGTTCCGCTCAATCGCAACTAGATGGTCTGCAAGCTGGTGCAGCATGCCCATCGTCAGCGCGTTCAGCTTGGGTTCATTGGCAACGGTCAGGACTGCCGCAGTGCCGGCGTATGTGCAGGTGATTTCGCTCATAGGATCAACCCCATGCGGGCCTCTGACAACAGCTCTTTGGGCATCAGCCGCGCATTTTCGGCCACTTGGACCCGCCCGTGGGACGCTCCGACGATGTGATCTTGCGGGTTAATGCCGGGCATTATCTCGGTCGCGACCAGTCCGTTTGCCGTGAGCTTGATCACACAGCGTTCGGTTACATAGGTGACGTTCTGACCCTGCTCAACCGCACGCTTTCCCGAGAAGGTGACGTGTTCAACGGCGTCAACCATCTTGGTGAACTTGCCGGGTGCGTCGATGTTGATGGCCTCGTCTGTTAGGCTGATCTTTGCACCCGCTTCGAACCAACCAGAAAACACGATGTTCTTGGCCTTGGACGTGATATCGACAAACCCGCCGCAGCCAGCTGTCAGATAGGGCTTTTTGCCCAACTTGGAGACGTTGACGTTGCCGTGTACGTCGATCTCAAGGAAGGACAGGAAAGAGACATCAAATCCTGCCCCCTGAAAATAGATGAATTGCTGGGGCGACGGCATAAAGGCTTCGGCGTTGGACGCACAACCAAAGGCAAATCCGGTCAATGGCACGCCGCCAACAGCGCCTTGTTCAATCGCCCACGTCACCGCATCGGGATAGCCTTCTTCAAGCAGCACGCGAGGCACCATGGCGCTGATGCCAAAGCCGATGTTGGCGGTCATGCCGCGCTTCAATTCCTGCGCGGCGCGGCGCGCAATCACCTTTTCAACGCCATGCTCGGCAAGTGAAAAGCTGCTCCAAGGGCGCATGACTTGGCCTGAAATGGCCGGATCATAGGGCGTTTCGGTCGTCTGTTTTTGGTCGGGATCGACCACGACGCAATCCACCAAATGGCCCGGCACCCGCACATCATGGGGGCGCAGTGATCCGTTTGCGGTCACGCGTTTGACTTGGGCGATCACCAAACCGCCGTTGTTGCGCACACAAATCGCCTGCTCCAACCCGCCCAAATAGGCGCCTTCATGTTCATAGGTAAGGTTCCCGCGTTCATCCGCCGTTGTCGCCCGGATGATTGCGACATTGGGAACCACATTGGGAAAATGCAGCCACGTCTTGCCGCCAAACTGAACCCGATCCACGATAGAGGACGCAGCCCCGCGGTCATTCATCGCGCAACCCTGACGCAGTGGGTCAACAAAGGTATCAAGCCCGACTTCCGTCAAAACACCCGGACGGTGCGCGGCAGCTTCACGGTGCATGTCAAACATGATGCCCGACGGCACGTTGTACGCGGCGACGCGGTCTTCGGTGATCATTTTCCAAATCTCGGGCATCTCGACACTGGACGGCCCGGACGGGTAGGACCCTGCCAATACGCGGGCGAGCAGCCCATCTTTGGCAATGTGGTCCATGCCTTTCACGCCATAGACGTCACCCGCAGCAATGGGATGAAGGGAGGTGATGTTCCTTGGATGACCCTCTGCATCGAACCGTGCGCCAATCGCAGCCAAAACCGCGTCGGGGCAGCCCAATGTCGATGACGACGACACTGTCACAATGGCCTCGTCCCCGATCCGGGACACGGCTTGCGCAACTGGAACAACTTTGGTCATGCAATCCTCCACCCGCCCCACAACTGGAACGTTCCAATAAAATTAGTGGAACGTTCCAGTTTTTGCAAATAGAAAATTAGCACTCTGGAAAAAGCATCGATTTCAGGAGTTAAGGCACTTCGTAGAGTTCGAGAGGCAGTCCATCGGGATCTTTGAAGAACGTAAACCGTTTCCCAGTGAATTCATCGATTCGGACAGGTTCGACCGGCACGCCCCGACCTTCAAGTTCGGCAATTGCGGCATCAAGATCGCACACGCGAAGGGCAAGATGCCTTAGTCCGCAGGCTTCCGGCCTGCTGGGCCGCAGGCCAGGATCCGGAAAGCTGAAAAGTTCAAGTTGCCCACCATCATCCAACGCAAGGTCCAGCTTCCACGACCCTCGCTCTTCCCGGTAATTCTCAGCCAAAACGTCCAGACCCAACACATCACAATAGAATGCCTTTGAGACCGCATAATCACTCACGATCACAGCCACATGATGGAATCCAAGCCGCATCGCGTTCCTTTCCAGTAGGCATTCAAAGGCATCCATCGATTAGGTTCTTGAATCGTCGGGCATGGCAGGCCAATCGATTTTCGCCTTCATAAATGCAGCTTAGACTTCAACTTGAAACGTCTTGCAAGAGAAGGAACCTCCGCCGCGACGTCTCAGAATGTCCTAATGGCATCCACTAAGAAGGGTCTCCCTACCCATGTCCGTTTTTGATGCAGTCCTGAACGGCACCCAGCGGACCGCGTACGTTACTGTTCGAACGTCCACTATGCCCTGCGTTTGATTTCTCAGATTGTGACACTGCGAGAGACCGGTTCATAACAACTAAATTTGCCTGCTTGAACGACTACTTCCGCGAAAAATGTTGCATTACCAAATGTGCGCCGCTGCAATTGCGAGCAAATGCTGCATCAGCAGTAGCCGCAACTGCACAAGTCCGGTTTGTCCGCGATTTGTGAGTTCGCCAACCCCTAAGTTTCGCGGTTGCAGCGAATGGCAGGTTTGACGGGCCGCACCGCAGCATGCCGATCAGTGGGTGAATGGCCGGTTTGGGCCGTCCTTGATGGCCCCCACGGCCGGGTGATGCCGGGATGCTGCGCCGCCTCCGATGGCGGCGAAGAGCCCGCCTCGGCCATTGTGGTTTCGCGCTGCGTGCGTTTGCAGCGAGAAAAATGCGGCATGAGCGAAAAACTTCATGCTGTCGCGCAGCGGATTAACCGGCGATTGGTGGATGTCGCTGCAAAGATCAGGTGGCCACACTACTAGTCGCGGACCAAGCGCCAATTCGCTGCGTCAACGACCACTTTCCCACATTTGTAGCGTGCCTAACTCACGCTCATTTGGTCGTTTGCTCCGTCGCCATATGGCAAATCAAAGCGACATGCGCTTCCAGCCACTCGGGTGTGAGCTGCAACCCCGAAACAAGCTTTCTGAAGTATGGAACAGCAATTGCCATTTCAACCATAAGTTCAACTGGGGCACCCTGACTGAGTTCCCCGCGAACGCGCGCCGCAGTGAATACCGATTCAACGTCACCCTTTCGGTCTGCGATCCATCTATTAATCAGGTCTCGTGATTGCTGATCGGTGGCTGCGGCTGCAATGACCTGCGGGGCAATCTTGCCCCAAGGTGTTTCGTTCAATGCCGTCACAAGCCTTCCGATCATCCAAGTCAGGTCGGCCTTTAGCGGGCCATCCGTGCGGGGCTCGTCTTTTGGACCAGTTGCCGCGCGGCCAAAAGCTGCGTTTCTCAACGCGTCGAGCTTTGGCCAATGCCGGTAAAGCGTACTGCGCGATATTCCGGTTCGGGAGCTAATGGCCGCATGGGTCACTGCCAAGGCACCCTCTTCTTGAAGAATGGTCAGGGCCGCATCCAAAGCCTGCGTGCGTGTCGCATCTAATCGGGGGTCGGGCAATCGTTCCATGGTTTGTGCTTAACCCAAAATCCCACCAATGGGAACATCTTGTATCGCTTTAATACAATTTGTTGCATTGCGATACATTGTGTTCTATTGATCACATTTGTAGCACCTGACGTCTCGGGTTTGCTCGTCAAATGTTCCTGAAGGAGAACCGATCCAATGAAAAAACTGTTGACGCTTGTTGCACTTGTGGCGGCCCCGCCCGCGTTTGCTGAAACACCCTTTGAAGGGTACGCGGAAACCTACGCCGAAGTCGTGAACCATGTGGCGTGCTTCCCTCACGGGATCGACATGATCAGCGCCGGCGACGTCGACGGCGGGATGGCGGTTTGGAATGAATGTTGGGGCGAAGACCTAGTCTCGCGCCTGAACTTCGTCAGCGCTTCGATTGTTTGCCCCGGCGAAGATTGCGCATTTCTTGCAAGCCAACCCGATTTGCGCGGCGCACAAATGCGTGGTGCCCTCGCTCAGATGGGTTTTCAGATGGCGAGATTTACCGCGACGCATCACCAGCTTGATACTTTGAAGGTGGAATTCGACGGTCCTGAAAATGCGACGGTCTCTGGTATGATTACCGCGACTCATTTTAGTGATCATCAGGGCCCTGAGGTTCATTTCATTCATTGGACCGGAACGCTTGTTGATACGGATGCGGGATGGCGTATCACTGAAGAAGACCTGTCGACCGTTGGTCACAGCGTTTTACCGCAAGCCTCCGAATAAATGTTTGCGCTTCAGGCAGCACGCGAAAAACAGAGAGGGGCGATATGCGCCCCTCCAATGCCCCATGCACTTAACGCCCAATCAGGACGTATGACCAAATGGATCATCGCATTTCCCTTCTTTCATTGGTTGCAACTCTAGCGATCTCAACCTCTGTAACGGCACAAGAAATGACCCTTCCCAATCGAGAAACACCAATCCCCCAAACGACCAATGGCGTGCCTCACCTGCAGATCGGCCTCACGGCGGTTCCTGCGTTATCACAAGAGCTGCTAAGTCGCGTAAGTCAATTCCCAGGCGTCAGTCTTGGGGAGACGCGGATATCCATGCCGGGCGTGGTTGGGTTTCAGTTTGACGAAGGTGTATCGCTTGCCCGTCCAGACGTAATTGTTGGTGGCCGTGAATTTGCCCACCTACATGCAGACGGAAGTCTGCACGCCTCGCTGGACCCTCAAATTGCGCGTGCCGCAATTGATGCAGGCTGGGCTGTCGCGCATCCTTGGGCAATGCAACGAGACGGCTGGGAAGGCTTCGTCATGATTTTCACACCTACGACCGAAAGCGAGCTTGAGGTCGTCGTCCAGCTTGTCGAAAGCTCTTACAGTTTCATCACTGGTCGCAACTTAACCAACTAAAAGCCCGCACACCCGACGCCATTCACCGAAGGACAAAATATGACCAACTCCGTTCCGATCATCGCTGCCAAACATCCCGCTAAAGTCGACCTGGAAGAAGGCAAGGATTACTATTGGTGCCGGTGTGGTTTGTCAAAAAGCCAACCGTTCTGTGATGGGTCGCATGCCGCCACGGACATAACGCCTCAAAAGTTTACCGCTGACAGCACAGGCAGTGCCGCGCTGTGTCAGTGCAAGGCGACGGCAAACGGCCCATTCTGCGATGGCACGCATGCCAGCCTTGGTGACCTAAAAGCAGGTGATCCGTCACCGAAGCCGAAGTCTGACCTCCCGACTGCGACCCCGACACCCGAAGAGCCGACTGTGGCCCGCATTCATGCGCTGGCGAAAGACGGTCTATCCAAATTGGGACATCATGGCGAAATGGGGGCGATGGGTGTGCCTCGCAAAGACCTACCCCATTGGGACGACATTCAAATTCTGCCGGCCCAAATGGCGCGCAAGCCTTTGCTCGATGACGTGTCGGTCGCGACATCGGTCACGATTGGCCCACGTGCCGCCAAACCATTGCAACTGGATATCCCGCTCTTTGTCTCTGACATGAGTTACGGCGCATTGTCCGAAGAAGCGAAGACTGCATTGTCACGCGGTGCGCAAATGGCGGGCACTGGAATTTGCTCTGGTGAAGGCGGCATGTTGCCAGAAGAGCAGGCAGAAAACTCACGTTACTTCTACGAACTGGCGTCTGCGCGGTTTGGCTGGGACCTTGATCTGGTTGCACGCGTTCAGGCGTTTCATTTTAAAGGCGGCCAAGGTGCAAAAACTGGCACCGGCGGGCATCTGCCCGGTGATAAGGTACAAGCTAAAATCGCGGAAGTGCGTGGGTTGGAACCCGGACAATCCGCGATATCCCCTTCAACGTTCGCAGACCTTGAAACGCCAGCAGACTTTAAACGCATCGCTGAGGAAGTTCGTGAGCGGTCCGGTGGTATCCCCATCGGATTCAAGCTTTCGGCGAACCATATCGAAGACGACATAGACTTCGCACTGGAGGCCAGTGCCGACTACATCATTCTCGATGGCCGCGGCGGCGGCACAGGTGCAGCACCCTTGATCTTTCGCGATCACATCTCTGTGCCGACGATCCCTGCCTTGGCCCGTGCCCGTGCGCATCTGGACGCAAAGACAGGTCGTGAAGTGACATTGGTCATTACCGGCGGCCTGCGTGTCGCCGAGGATTTCGCCAAAGCCATGGCCCTAGGTGCAGACGCCGTAGCCGTATCGAATTCGGCCATGCAGGCGGTCGGATGTATCGCAGCCCGAATGTGCAATTCCAACAATTGCCCCGTCGGTGTTGCAACCCAAAAGCCGGAATTACGTGCGCGGTTGGACGTGCAGGTCGGCGCACAAAAGCTTGCTCGCTATTTTGGCGCGTCGGTTGAACTGATGCAGGTCTTGGCCCGCGCCTGTGGTCACAATCGTCTCTCAGACTTCGCTCATCGCGACATCACGACATGGAAAAAGGAAATGGCCGATCTCAGCGGCGTTCGCTTTGGCGGCATCAAGCGCTAGGCGCAGGTTCACCGAAAGACGGGCAGCCTGCGCGCGGTGCAACGCTGGCTGTGGCCGCAATGGCGCGCATACTTACCAATCAGCGTCGCGCCATAAAGCACTGATGCCTATTCCTCGACGGCCGCTTTCAACTCCGCATTGAAGGTCTGATACATAGGCAGCAGTTGGGTCACGAAGTTCGCCGCATAGGGGTTGTCGACAACTTCGTCTGATTGGACGAACAAGGTCTGATCACCACAGGCTTCAACGCGATAGACATGGTTGTCGTGACCGCCGCCGTTGTCTTCGGGGAAAGGATCGGACCAACCGAAAGAGCGGCCTTCATCGTAGATGAGCGTGTGCGGGATTTCCATCGAGTTGGGTTCGCCATTCTCATCGGTGCCAAAGATGAAAGTGATGGTCACGCTCCCACCATCTTGGATATCGCCGGTCATGGCCTGCAATGTACCGGTGCTCCAGCCCGCCATGTCGTCAAAGTCGGTCAGGGTTTCCCACACTTCCGTCGCGGTAGCGTTAATAAGCACCGATGTATCAACCGTTGCATGGGTCGGGCTGAGTTGGGCGATGCTGCCGCTCATCAAACGCGCATCGCAGGATGTGTCTGCCGCCAAAGGTGTACTGAACGCGATTGCAAGCAACGGGGCGGCAAGTGCGGTTGAGGTGAACAGGAAAGATCGGTTCATAGTGACTCCAGTAAAGTTGGTTTTTCGATGTCTTGAAGGGTTCTGATCCTCCCCCACTTGAGTGGTCCGCCCCTATAGTTAAGAAAGGGAGGATCA
>CAYGQQ010000002.1:0-86118 GCA_964352105.1 uncultured Rhodobacterales bacterium
GCCTCGCCTACTTTGGATCAATCAATTGCCTGTTTGCGGGCGCTTCGTGCGAAAGACATTCCTGTGTTCGCACTTAGTAACTTTGGGATTGAAAGCTTTGATTATGCTGTCACGAAGTATCCGGTCCTGGATGAGTTCGACAGGCGGTATATTTCGGGGCATTTGCGCCTCGTGAAACCGGATCCCGCGATTTATGAAATCGTCGAGAAGGATTGCGGGATCAGTCCCGAAAACCTGCTTTTTGCCGATGATAGGCTCGATAATTGCGAAGCGGCCGCCGCCCGCGGATGGCATGTTCACCAATTCAAAACCCAAGCTGGATGGGCTGCCGAATTGGTCGACCGCGAATTATTGTCGGTGGAAGAAGCCGGCCTATGAGTATCACAGTGATCAGTTTTGAAGATGCGGATAAGCTTCTGGACTGGTCGAAGCTTACCGATGCAATGATCGCTGGCCATGCGCTGCCTAAGGCGCAAATTAAGGACACGTTTCTGTACCGCGACAAGGATACAATGCTGTCCCGCGCGGCTTGGATCGACGGGCTGGGGCTGGCGGTTAAAACCGCGACGGTCTTTCCCGAAAACGCCGCGGCTGGACACCCAACAATCCACGGCGCGGTATCACTTTTTTCCGACGAGATCGGATCATTGGACGCAATCATCGACTTCAAGCTTGTGACAAAGTGGAAAACCGCTGCTGATTCCTTGCTGGCGGCGAAAAAACTGGCGCGCCCTGAAAGCAACACGATTTTGATCGTTGGCGGCGGGCAAGTCGCTGGTACGATGATCGACGCGTATCGTAGTCATTTCCCAAATGCAGCGATTTCAGTGTGGAGCCGGACAGCGGAGACGGCCAAAACGCTCGCGGCCCGCAAAAATTGTGACTTTGTCACTGACCTTAAGGCCGCCGTGGAACGGGCAGATATCATCTGCACTTGCACGATGTCCACGGAACCTGTCGTGAAGGGGGCGTGGCTACGTCCGGGGCAACATCTTGACCTGATCGGCGCATACCGCCCCGATATGCGAGAGGTTGACGATCTGGCCCTGCAAAAGGCGGAGCTGTTCGTTGACAGCTTTGAGACCACAGTCGATCATATCGGGGAGCTTAGAATTCCTCTGGAAGCGGGGACAATATCACGTGCCGACATCCACGCGGATTTCTACGCTTTGGATCAGCTAAAGCGAAGCTCTGATGATGTGATCACAATCTGTAAAAATGGCGGTGGCGCGCATCTTGATCTGATGACCAGTCGCTATATTCTTGACGCTTACCTGGCGACTTGAGCGTGTAGTTTGCGGTTGAACGACACATATCAGGGCAAAATCGCAAGCGGAGAGCTGACCGCCGACGCAGCGCAATCAGACCTTATCCCAATTCTGGATGATTTACTGATCAAGCTGGAAGAGCCGGTCAAGAAAGGCTTTCTAGGACGGTTTTCCGCCAAAACAGAGCCTATTTTGGGCCAGTATATCTGGGGCGGCGTTGGCCGCGGTAAGTCCATGTTGATGGATATGTTCTTTGATCATGTCACAGAACCACGGAAGCGGCGCGTTCACTTTCACGCTTTCATGCAAGAGGTCCACTCGGCGCTGCATGAGGCCAGAAAGACAGATGTTTCCGACCCGATCCTGCCGGTTGCAGAGGATATCATTCACGAGGCCCGCGTGCTTTGCTTTGACGAAATGCAGATCACAGACATTACCGACGCGATGATCGTTGGCAGGCTGTTTGAGAAGCTTTTTGAAGCTGGTGTTGTTGTGATCACAACTTCAAACCGGCCGCCCGACGACCTTTACAAAGATGGGCTGAACCGGGACCTGTTCTTGCCGTTCATCGCCTTGATCAAGGAAAAGCTTTCGATCTATGAGTTGGCCAGCCCGACCGATCATCGCCAGAACAGATTGTCGAATGAACAGGTTTATTTCTCGCCTGCTGATGCGGTCGCCAAGAAGGCGATCACGAATATCTGGGATGATTTGACCAACGGCAAAGGGCATGCGCACGACCTGATCGTAAGGACCCGCAAAGTTCATCTGCCACAGTTCCACAACGGGATGGCGCGGGCGAATTTCTTTGATCTCTGCGGGAAACCTTTGGGACCGGCGGATTATCTTGCGATAGGGGAAGCGGTTCGGGTGCTGGTTCTGGAAGATATTCCCCGGCTTTCGCGCGATAATTACAACGCCGCGAAGCGGTTTGTCACATTGATCGACGCGCTTTACGAGGCGCGCGTCAGGTTGATCTGTTCCGCTGCGGACGTTCCGGAACGGCTCTATATGGAAGGCGACGGATCGTTTGAATTTGCCCGCACGGCGTCGCGCCTGCGCGAGATGCAAAGCGACAGCTGGACGAAAGACAGCTAGCCGTTTTCACGCAGCACAGATCCCGCCAGATAGAGCGATCCGCAGATCACAATACGCACAGACGGGTTGTTTTTTACGATTTCTCGGATGGCCGATTCAACATCGGAGGCAGTGATCGCTTTCAAGCCAGATGCGGTCGCCGCCCGCGCGGTTTCCTCAGCAGTTAATGTTGCTTTTTCGGCGGGAATAGAGACTGAATAGAGCCCTTCTGCGACCCCGCGAAGTGGCGCCATAAAGCCACCGATATCTTTTGTATTCAGCATTCCGCAGATCAGAAATGTTGGCCGTTTCGGCAGGGAGCCAAGCGTTTGCGCCATCGCGGCCCCCGCTGCGGGGTTGTGTCCACCGTCTAGCCAGAGTTCAGCCGTCCCGGCAGCCTCCACCAGCGGCCCGGATTTGAGCCTTTGCATCCGCGCAGGCCATTTCGCGCCTGTCATCGCACCTTCCAGGGATGCTTCTGGCAGACCAAGGTGGCGTAGTACCGCCAAAGCCGCCCCAGCGTTCTGGATCTGATGCGCCCCCAACAACGCGGGCTTTGGCAAATCGACCAACCCACGCTCGTCCTGAAAAATCAGCCTGCCGCGTTCTTCAAAAACGTGCCAGTGCTGGCCGTAAATCTGCATCGGGGCGCTGTGACGCGCGCCGACGGTTTCGATGACATCCAGCGCATCGTCCATTTGTGGTCCGACAACGCAAGGCACCTTCCGCTTTATGATCCCGGCTTTTTCGCCTGCGATCTCACGCAGCGTGTCACCAAGGAATTGTTGGTGATCTATCGACACTGGCGTGATCACCGTCATCGCGGGGTTGTCGATTACATTTGTGGCGTCAAGACGGCCGCCGAGTCCAACTTCCAGTAGACAAAAATCGGCTCTAACACGGCTGAAAGCTAGGATTGCAGCAACTGTTGTGATTTCAAAATAGGTGATCGCTTCACCTTTGTTTGCGGCGTAGCATTCGTCCAGAACCGAGGTCAAATAATCCTCGGAAATGATCTGTCCGGCGAGGGTGATACGTTCGTGAAACCGTGCCAAATGCGGGGATATATAGGCGTGGACCAGCTTTCCTTCGGCTTCCAGCCCAGCGCGGATCATTGCCTGCGTGGACCCTTTGCCATTGGTCCCCGCTATGTGGATCACCGGGGGCAAATTATGTTGCGGGTTTCCCAATGCGTCCAGCAACCGCCAGACGCGATCAAGGGTCAGATCGATGATCTTGGGGTGAAGCGCCATCATCCGTTCTAGGATGATGTCACTGCCTAGTGCGGTCACGCTTTTTGGTCCGCTTTCTTGTTAGACGCTTCATCCGTTTGATCGGGCAAAGCAATCTGTTCTTCCGTTGGCGCTGGCAAGTCGCCTTTGACCGCAGGGGTCAGGTTCAAAAGCATCCGGACAATCGTGACCAATTCCGACTTCATGTCTTTGCGGTGGGTGACCCGGTCAAGCATCCCGTGGTCCAGCAGGTATTCCGCACGCTGAAAACCTTCGGGCAACTTCTCACGGATCGTTTGCTCGATCACACGCGGTCCGGCGAAACAGATCAACGCGTTTGGCTCAGCAATCTGGACGTCGCCGAGCATCGCGTAGGATGCGGTCACGCCGCCTGTGGTCGGGTGGGTCAAAACGACGATGTAGGGAAGACCCGCTTCCTTCAGCATTTCTACCGCAACCGTTGTGCGCGGCATTTGCATCAGGCTGAGGATCCCTTCCTGCATCCGCGCGCCGCCTGCGGCAGAGAACAGGATCAACGGGCGTTTCAGCGCAATCGCGCGTTCTGCGGCTGCAATGATCGCATTGCCGACATACATCCCCATCGACCCCGCCATGAACGAGAAGTCCTGTGCAGCGGCCACGATCGGGGTGCGGTCAATCTCCCCCTCGGCGACGAGCATAGCTTCTTTCTCGCCGGTGGTTTTTACGGCCGCCTTCATCCGGTCTGTGTACTTTTTCTGGTCTCGGAAATGCAGCGGGTCGGCGACAGGTACAGGAACCGAGACTTCTGTAAAGATCCCGCCATCAAAGAGTGTGTTAAAGCGGTCACGCGGCGTCAGCACCATATGATGGTCGCAGTTTGTGCAAACATTGAGGTTGTCGGACAGCTCGCGATGAAACAGCATCGTGCCGCATTCGTCGCATTTGGTCCAAAGATTGTCCGGGACCTCGCGTCGCGAAAACAACGAATTGATCGTTGGACGAACGTAGTTGGAAATCCAGTTCATTTTAGCCCCTTTTCGCTGTCCGTAACGCGCACGCTACTGAGATAATCTGCGCAGGTGTGAATTGCAATCAGCTACGGAAAACGCGGCGCAACGCATACCAGACGCCGCAGATCACCAACATATCAACAACGAGGAGCGGTTGAACAACATCGCTGTCCGCCATTGAGAAATCCGTATGGAAAAGGGCAAGTCCCGAAAGACTATCATCTACCCCGATAAGCAACAGCGCCAGAAAATTGTTGATGAAGTGGAACCCCATCGCAGCACCTAGATTGCCTGTCAGCCGGGTGATGTCCGCTGCAACCAGCCCAAAGAGCCCGGTTGCGCAGACCATCAAAAGCGCCGTCACCTGATCCAACTCGGCGCTGTAATGGGCCAGGCCAAACAAGATCGAGGGCAGCACCATCCAAACCAGCGAATGGCGAAACCGGGCCGCGAGCTGTTGTTGCAGATAGCCGCGGAAGATCAGTTCTTCCCCGGCGGTTTGGACAAATAAAAGCGGAATGGCCCAGGTCAGATTTATTGCCCAAACAGAAAAGACCTGCACTTGCGACAAACCAGTTGGCAGGAAAATGGAAATGATCGCCCCTCCTAGGACCAAAACCACGCCAGCCACGCCCAGCGCCTTGAACCAGTTTTTCAAGGCAAGACCAACCGGTCCCACAAGGCTTTGCAACCCGCGCCAGTGCCAAAGCGCTGCAACCCACGCTCCGGCCCACATGCCAACAAATGACAGCATCAGGATCGCCATCTTTTCGGGCGTATCCGGCTTGTAGATGACGTTGAAAATGAACATCGGATCCGCCAGATCCAGCACAGCGTTGGCGGCGAAAATTATCGCAACGGCGAGGACAATATAGACAATCAGACCCGAGAAAAGGCCAAGGATAATCCGCCAGAACGCCGGATAGCGGCGGGCAGGCGCAATAAATTGCTCAAATTCTGGCGTTCTCATGGTTTTCGGCCTGCTCTCGTTTGGCTCAAACTAGCCAACGGCGCGATCTGCTGCAATCGCGCTTGTGCAATGATCAATGCGGCTTTATTCCGGGGATCAAATCTAGGGAGGCAACAATGCTGAAGAAACCCACCGATAAATCCAATCTGCCAAGCCGTTATGTCACGGAAGGGCCCGCACGTGCGCCGCACCGGTCCTATTTCTATGCGATGGGCTTGGGCGATGAAGAAATTCACCAGCCCTTCGTCGGTGTTGCGACCTGTTGGAATGAAGCCGCGCCTTGTAACATCGCACTGAGCCGTCAGGCGCAAGCCGTGAAGCTGGGTGTCAAGCAAGGCAACGGCACCCCGCGGGAGTTCACGACGATCACGGTAACCGACGGAATCGCGATGGGGCATGAAGGTATGCGGTCCTCGCTGGCGTCGCGCGAGGCGATTGCCGATACGGTTGAGCTGACAATGCGCGGTCACTGCTATGACGCGCTTGTGGGCCTTGCGGGCTGTGACAAATCCTTGCCGGGCATGATGATGGCGATGATCCGTCTGAACACGCCTTCTGTCTTTATCTATGGCGGGTCGATCCTGCCGGGTCGCGCGCCGACAGGGGCCGATATCCCTGCGGAATATGCGAACCGCGATTTGACCGTTCAAGACATGTTTGAAGCCGTTGGTCGCCATCAAGCGGGCGATTTGTCTGACGCCGCACTTGATGTGCTGGAACGGGTGGCATGTCCCTCCGCTGGTGCGTGTGGTGGCCAGTTCACCGCCAACACCATGGCCTGCGTGTCTGAGGCGATTGGTCTGGCCTTGCCAAACTCTGCCGGTGCGCCCGCGCCTTACGAAAGCCGCGACCAGTATTCTATCGCGTCCGGACAGGCTGTGATGCGCTTGATCGAAAAGAACATCCGCGCCCGCGATATCGTGACACGCAAATCGCTGGAAAATGCGGCACGCGTTGTTGCCTGTACCGGTGGGTCCACCAATGCCGGTCTGCACCTGCCAGCGATGGCGCATGAGGCCGGGATCGATTTCAATCTGGAAGACGTCTGCGATATCTTCCGCGACACGCCATACTTTGTAGACCTGAAGCCCGGCGGGCAGTACGTCGCCAAGGACCTTTATGAGGCAGGCGGTGTGCCGGTCATCATGAAAGAACTGCGCAAGGCCGGTCTGATCCACGAGGACTGTATGACCGTGACGGGCCGCACCATCGGCGAAGAGATTGACGCTGTGTCTTTGGAAGCAGATGGCAAGGTGATCTACCCTATTGATGCACCGCTGACGAAAACCGGTGGCGTTGTCGGCCTGAAAGGTAATCTCGCGCCGGAGGGTGCGATTGTGAAAGTGGCTGGCATGGCCACTCAGGAGCAAACCTTCACCGGCCCGGCGCGGGTGTTTGAATGTGAAGAGGATGCGTTCGAGGCTGTGCAAAAACGCGAATACAAAGAGGGCGAAGTTCTGGTGATCCGCAATGAAGGCCCTTCCGGCGGTCCGGGGATGCGCGAAATGCTCGCCACGACTGCGGCCTTGTCCGGTCAAGGCATGGGCAAGAAGGTGGCGCTGATCACGGATGGGCGGTTCTCGGGCGCGACCCGTGGGTTCTGTGTCGGTCATGTCGGTCCAGAGGCTGCGCATGGTGGACCAATCGGGATGCTCAAAGATGGCGATGTGATCACTTTGGACGCGGTTGCAGGTACGATCTCGGTCGATCTGACAGATGAGGAGCTTGCAGCGCGCAAAGCCGAGTGGAAAGGCCCGCGGGAGACGATCTATGCCTCCGGTTCGCTTTGGAAATATGCGCAGCTGGTCGGCTCTACCCGGCTTGGGGCTGTGACCCATCCCGGCGCGAAAATGGAACGCCACGTCTATATGGACATTTAAGCTTATGCGTCTCGCCCTTCTCACCCTTGCTACGCTGCTGGCCTTGCCAAGCTGTACAGAAGGTCTGGGCGGGTCGCAGAATTCCGAGGTTGTCGTCACGCAAAATCAGGTCAGGTTGGCGGGTCCGCGCGGCTATTGCGTCGACCCGGATTCTGTTCAAAACGGCCAAACTCAGGCTTTTGCGGTGTTCGGCAATTGCGCCGCAATCAGCGGGTCGTTCCGCACGGTGCAACCGAAAGATCAAGCCATTGCGCTGACGTCTGTGACCAGTCTGGGTTTGGACACGCCGCTCGTGTCCGATGCGCCTGATGCCTTTGTCGGCCTGTTTGAGACAGATGCCGGCAAGGCGGCCCTGTCGCGCAGCAATGACGCCGAGCTTGTCGAGGTCAGCGAGAGCTTTCTGCAAGGTGATATCGTCTATCTGCGCGTATCCGATCAAAGCCCGAACCGCCTGCCCGGCGCGCAAGCTACGTTCTGGCGGGCCTATTTCGATGTGGGTGACAGTCTTGTGACCGTGTCGCTACACAGTTTCGAAGATGAACCGCTCACGCGCGACGCTGGTCTGGCGGCTTTGCAAAGCTTCGTCGCCGAGATTCGCAAACAACCGACCGCCTGACCTATTCCCCACTCTGTTGCAGCTTGAGCCCGGCGCGATCAGTTCTTGCACGTGACCCATTGTTTGGAACATCTTAACGGTGCTAGCTCTAAAGAACTGCTCGAAACGACATCGGATCACATGATTAACCGTAGCCGCGATATCCTCAAGCTTGGACGCGACGGACCGCAATTGCGCAAGTGGGAACGCGCAGCACGCGGGGCCGGTGATCTGGATTTGGCGCAATTGCGAAAGCTGCGCACAGATGCCCGCAAGCTGCGTCGTCATATCGACGAGGTGATCCATGTGGCGGATGGCAGGCTCGCGTTGCCCCGGATCGGCAGCAATGCAATTTCGCGGCCCGCACAATCTGACTGGGCCTTCCGTCCTGAGATTTGGCGCGGCCCTATCCGCCCGAACGGCATTGCGGCGGCGAAGAATGGCGACCGGATCGGGCAGGCGGCGACCCTGCATCACGATTGCAAGATCTCCGAACTGACCCTGCGCCAGATCAGAAACACGCGGGAAGATGACCTTGCACCGTTCGGGTTGCGGTTAGACGTGTTCAAGTTTGACGGCAGCTTCCTGTCGCTGGTGATTGATCTGTCGGATGACGCGGTCCAAGGTCTGCGCCGCATCCACATCCTGCGCCTCGAAGCGAATGTCGAGACCGAAAAACCTTTGGAAATTTTTGCGCGTTTGAATATCAAATACGGGCCGAATGTAGAACAAGTGGTGCGGGAACTGTCTGGCCGAACTGCACCGCTGGTGGCAGAATTTGATCTGGCACATACCAAGGTCAATGAGGCCAGAATTGAACGGGTTTGGGTCGATCTGATCTTTGAGGAGCCTGAGATGAATGAGATCAGCCTGCGCGATCTGACGTTCAGCCGTCGCCCCCGCGCAGATTTTTGATGAAGGAAGGAGCCGTGCATGAGTGAAATGACAATGACCAAGACCCGCATTCAGGCCGGCATCTATGAAGCTGTCGTATCCTTGAAGCCCGGTCGCGACACGATCCCGAAGATCAGCGCCTATCTGTTTGGCAAGGAACAGCCCGGCGTGTCGATCAGCGATGTCCCGCAAGACCCTGCCAATTGGCTGGTGCGGTTCTCCATTCCCTCCGAGGCGCTGACCGATGGCATTCAGACCTTTGTGTTTGTGGATACCGAAACCGGAGAAAAGCTCGACAGTTTTTCGATTGTCACCGGGGAGCCGCTCAGCGACGACCTGAATGCGGAAGTTGATCTTCTTCGTTCCGAACTGGATATGCTGAAGAAAGCATTTCGCCGACACTGCCTTGATACGATGTAGCTTTTCTGCGTGACGCGGCGTTTTGCGTGACAAACCCAGCGTCACCTCGCATCCTCCGCCGAACCGACGGAGAGTCCTATGACCCAATACCCGCATCTACTTGCCCCGCTTGATCTGGGTTTCACGACCCTGAAGAACCGCGTTTTGATGGGGTCAATGCATACCGGCCTTGAAGAAACCAAAGACTGGAACCGGGTTGCAGAATTCTATGCCGAACGTGCGCGCGGCGATGTCGGTCTGATGGTCACTGGCGGGATGGCCCCCAACAAGGAAGGCGGCGTGTTTCCAGGTGCGGCGGGGCTTTATTCTGATGAGGATATCAAGAACCACCGGCTCGTTACAGACCGCGTGCATGGCGCGGGCGGCAAGATCGCTATGCAGATCCTGCATGCCGGACGCTATGCCTATTCGCCTGATTGCGTCGCGCCCAGCGCAGTGAAATCTCCGATCTCCCCATTTCCACCGACGGAGCTGGATGAGGACGGGATCGAAAAACAGATCAGCGATATCGTCACCGCCGCCGAACGGGCGCAGCAGGCAGGCTATGACGGGGTCGAGGTGATGGGCTCGGAGGGATATTTCCTCAACCAGTTTCTGGTAACCCACACCAACAAGCGCACGGACCGCTGGGGTGGGCCCTATGAAAACCGGATGCGGTTGCCGATCGAGGTCGTTCGCCGGGTACGAGACGCGGTAGGTCCTGAGTTAATCATCATTTACCGGTTGTCGATGATCGATCTGATCCCGAACGGGTCCACCTTCGAGGAGGTAATCCAGCTTGCCAAAGAAATTGAGAAAGCCGGGGCCACAATCATCAACACCGGCATTGGATGGCACGAGGCACGCATCCCGACCATCGCGACGTCTGTGCCGCGCCGGGCCTTTACCTGGGTAACCGAGAAACTGATGGGGCAGGTCTCCATCCCGGTGATCACCTCGAACCGCATCAACACGCCCGAGGTGGGGGAGGCCGTTCTGGCCGATGGCTGCGCCGATATGGTGTCGATGGCCCGTCCATTTCTGGCCGATCCGCATTTTGTGGCCAAAGCCGCAGCAGGCATGTCGGAACGGATCGCGCCTTGCATCGCCTGCAATCAGGCCTGCCTGGATCACACATTCAGTGGCAAGTTGAGCTCGTGTCTTGTGAACCCGCGCGCCTGCCATGAGACCGAGTTGGTTTTGGAACCGACCGCCACGCCAAAAACCGTGGCAGTCGTCGGTGCCGGTCCAGCGGGCCTGTCAACCGCGTTGGCGCTGGATGCGCGAGGCCATCAAGTCACGATCTTCGATCAGGCTGTCGAAATCGGCGGTCAGTTGAACATGGCCAAGCAGGTGCCCGGCAAGGAAGAGTTTCACGGCTTCGTCGATTGGTACCGGGCTGAGCTTGCGGCCAGCAACATCACCCTCAAACTTGAAACCCGCGCGGAGGCTGAAACACTCAAAGCATTCGACGAGGTGGTGATTGCAACCGGCGTCCTGCCCCGCGACCCCGAGATCACCGGCCAAGATCGCGCAAATGTTCTGTCCTATATAGATGTCCTGCGAGGTAAGGCAAAAGTCGGCAAAACCGTCGCGGTGATCGGCGCAGGCGGCATCGGCTTTGACGTGTCAGAGTTTCTGGTGACCGATGACAGCCCAACGGAAAACCTGGAAGAGTGGTTGGCGGAATGGGGCGTCACAGATCCCGCAGCCCATCGTGGGGGCTTGGTACCAACTGGTCCGAACCCCGACGCGCCAGCGCGCAAGGTTTTCCTGCTGCAACGCAAATCCGAGAAGCTCGGCAAGCGATTGGGCAAAACCACCGGATGGATTCACCGCGCTGCGCTAAAGCTGAAACAGGTGGAGATGATAGGCGGCGTGAACTACGAAAAGATCGATGATGCGGGGCTGCATATTTCCTTTGGTGAAGCGCGCGAAAACCCCAGATGTCTAGCGGTTGATACGGTCATTCTCTGCGCTGGGCAGGTGTCCAACCGGAGCCTTGCAGATGAATTGATCGCGATGGGGATAACACCGCATGTCATTGGCGGTGCTGATGTCGCTGCGGAATTGGATGCAAAGCGCGCCATTAACCAAGGAACGCGCCTCGCCGCCACGATTTAACCACACCAAACCCTGTATTGAACTGATTTAGCCCCGTTTTTACTGGTTAAGACGGCGCTCCCGGCTGTTTCGTCTTTTTCAACGATTCCACAAATATTCCACGAATGGTCGCGTTGCGTTCGCATTCCTGCCTCATTTCGACGGCATACAGATTGCCAATCAATACCTGAGGGGACGTCAATGGATCGTCTAACTGAAATGGAAGCCTTCGCCACTGTCGTGGACCAAGGTGGCTTCACCGACGCTGCGAGGAAGATGGGTATTTCGAAATCTGCCGTTTCGAAACATGTCTCATCTTTGGAAACGCGGCTTGGGGCCCGCCTTTTGAACCGCACGACACGTCGCGTAAGTCCTACCGAAATAGGCCTGGCCTATTATGACCGCGCACGGCGCGTGCTCAATGATGCGGGTGAAGCAGATGCTTTGGTCTCGTCTATGCAAAGCGCACCGTCCGGTCTTCTGAGAATTTCTGTCGCAACTGATTTCGGCGTGAACCACATGTCCCCAATCTTGGGCGACTTCCTGGTCGATTACCCCGATATCACTGTGAACATGGTGCTCAACAACCGTTACGTCGAACTGATCAGCGAAGGCTTCGACCTCGCAATTCGTATCGGTGAGATGGAAGACAGCTCCCTTCGCGCTCGGAAACTGACCGAGACCACGAAGCGCCTGATCGCCAGCCCGAAATATTTCGAACAATTCGGTCATCCTGAAAAGATCGATGATCTGAACGAACACAAGCTGCTGCATTATTCCAACCAGTCTGCCGGCAATGTCTGGAAGCTGACCGCCCCATCGGGTGAAAAGCGTCAGGTGCGTACCCAAGGCTGGCTGACCGTGAATGACGGGCAGTCCTTGCTAAACGCATGTGTATCGGGTCTTGGCATCGCTTACCTGCCAAGCTTTCTTTACGCAGAAGCGCTGGCTGCCGGGCTTGTTGCCGAGGCGATGCCGGATCTTCCTGCTGAAACCCAAGGCATCTTTGCGGTTTACCCGCCCGGACGGTATACACAGCCAAAAGTGCGGACATTCATCGACTTCCTGGTCGAGGCATTCCGCGAAAAAGGCCCAGATAGCTGGTAGTCCAGCCTCACGGCTCCTGAACAGAGATAAGAACCGCCTCAACACGGCGGTTCTTTGCACGTCCGGCCTCTGATGAATTCGTGGCAATAGGCGACAGATACCCAACACCATCGGCGATCACTTGCGACTGTGATGCGCCTAGCTCCACCAGTCTTTTGGCAACCTCCTGCGCGCGTTTGCGCGACAGGGCGATGTTGTTTTGCAGCGATCCGACCGCATCCGTGTGTCCGACCAGAGCGATCTGGCGGGCGGGGTCTTCGGCCAAGAACGCGACAAGTTCCAAAAGCGATTGTGGGTCTTCCTCCCCCATCCCGGCAGACCCTGTTCCGAAGTCCAAGTCCTCCAAAATGACATGGCCTTTTGTCGTCAGCTGATCAATCCGCGGAGTGATTGCTGTTGTGGTTTGAACTGGGTTTGCGGGCGACGGCGCACCGGTCGCATCGCCTCCACCAACCGAAATCATCTGCACATGTGCAAGGTTCGGGCTGCGGCTGACAAACAGGCTGACATATTCAGGCACCGCGCTACCCAGACGCTGCGCTGCGAGATACCTGAAATCGCTGAGGTCGATATGCATGTCCGGTTCCGGCAGAACATCGGTCTCAAACCGGAAATCAAAGCCGCCGCATTCGCGGGTTTCGCACTCATAGAGCAGCTCGAACCCACGCCGCTCAAGTTGTTGACGGAGGCTGTCCATAACACTCAGAGAGGTCGGGTCAGATTGCTGAATACGCCAAGCTTGCGTGATCTTTGGCCCCTCGGCCACAAGGGTCTGAATGAACCCGTCGCTGAACGGACCAATGGGCAGTTTATAGCTGTCAAACGCAACGCTACTGCGGTGTGTCTCACTGACACTGCCTTGAAATTCCAAGGATATTTCTGCTGTCAGAATACACGGCCAGAGGCAGAAGCCGATCATGGGAAGGGCCGTTATCCTCACCGGTTTGCCGCGTGGTATTCGGCGTTGGGACGCATATCAACAGCTGAGGCCATACGGTTCGTCATGTTGAAAAAGCTTGCCACTGCGGCGACGTCCCAGATGTCGCGGTCGTTCAGGCCAACCTGCCGTAACTTTTCGCGATCAGGCTCTTCAATCCGGTAGCTGGCCTCGGTCATCTTGACCGAGAAATCCAGCATGGCACGGGTGCGGGCATCAAGATCGGCGGTCCGGTAATTTATCGCCAGCGCCTCGGCAAGTTCCGGATCGCCGGACAGTTCGCGTACGGCAGCCCCATGGGCAACAAGGCAATAAAAGCAGCGGTTCACGGAGGACACGACGACGGCGATCATCTCCCGCTCCAGTTTGCTAAGCCCGCTATCGGCCAGCATCAGGTCGTTATAAAGCCCGGAAAATGCATCCAGTTTGGCTTCGTCAAAGGCGTAAGCCGTCAGGACGTTCGGAACCAGGCCTAATTTTTCCTGACAGATATCAAAATACTTCTGCATGCGATCCGGCATCGGATCAAGCGGTGGCAGATCCAGGGCGGTGACTTTCGGCGCGTCTTTCAAGGGATCAGGGCTTTCTCAGGTCTTGATACGGTAATGATATCCGGCAATTTCGCGCATCCCCATCCCACTGTAAAGCGCAAGCGCTGCGCTGTTTGCGCGCGTGACCGCCAGCAACATTTCTTCCGCCCCCTGCAAATGCGCCCAATACGCCGCCCCGCGCATCATATGCGTCGCAAGCCCGGACCGACGCTGAAAGGGAAGTATCTCAAGCGCGTGGATCATGGCGGACGCACCATGGCACGCAACGAAACCCGCTCCGCCAGAGCGGTCGTTAATCCGTCCAAGAATACCAGTCTTGGGGGATTTAACCCGCTGCATGACGTTTAATCTGGCTAGACCGATCCCACCATCGGCCCAGATATCTTTCATGATCTGCAACGGCTCCCAAATAGGAAAGCAGGTCACGGGCGGGACAGGGGCGTCCATCAATGTCGTAATATCACACCGCAGAATAACTGTCGGATCGACAACAGAATATCCGCTTTCCGCCAGAACAGTGTCTAAATCCTCTTGCTCCTTTCGAACAGAGAACAGGCAATCCTGACCAAGCGCGCGCATTTTGGATTCCGCCTCGTCCAGATCATCCAGCGTGATTTCATCATCGATTGTGCTGGCAGAAACACGTTTGCCACCACCTTGCCCGTCCCTGACGGTGATCCGTCCCGCTTGATATAGGTCAGCGGCTGGCCAGGTCGCCGCCAGGATTTCAAACGGATCGCTCATTGGGCTGGCACGCCAAGCAGGTCAGCCAATTGTACCGCCACTGTTTCAAGCTCTGCCGCATCCGTTCCGCGGATCACAAGGTTGGAGCCGTAGATGCCGTCTTTCTGGAACGGGTAGGAGCCGAAGGACAGGTGATCATGTTCCGCCGCGAGCGCCGCAAGTGGGCCTGCCAGATCCCCTTCACCGCGGTCCACCCGCAAGGTTTTGGACAGAAGCGGCGCGCCGCCAGTTAGGGTGGGCAGAACGGACGCCACCATCGCATTGAAAACTGATGGGACACCGGCCATGACATGGACATTGCCCAACGTGAAGCCGGGCGCCACGGATACCGGGTTGTCGATCAGTGTCGCGCCGTCAGGAATGCGGGCCATGCGCAGGCGCGCCTCGTTCAATTCAGACCCTGTTTTGGCGTAATGCGCCGCCAGAAGCGCGCGCGCGTCATCGCGGATATCAACCTTCGTATCGAACGCGATGCCGATGGCGTCGGCGGTGATATCGTCATGGGTTGGCCCGATGCCACCGGAGGTGAAGACATGGTCAAACCGCGCGCTCAGCGATCTAGCTGCGTCGACGATGTCGTCTTGTTCATCTGACACCACGCGCACCTCTTTCAGGTCAATGCCCGCTTCGGTCAATTTGCCCGCCAGATGATACATATTGGCATCCCGCGTTCTGCCGGACAGAATTTCGTCCCCGATCACGAGCATGGCGGCGGTTGGGTTTGGCATCTGGGCGCTCCTTGTCTGTCCTTTGTCAGAGGTATAGGGCTCCTGCATGCGCTTTCAAACCCCACTAATCCCCGCGACCCTGATCCGACGTTACAAGAGGTTTCTTGCTGACATTCGGTTGGAAAACGGACAGGACGTCACGGCTCATTGCCCCAACCCCGGCGCGATGCTTGGCCTGCAAGACCCCGGCATGCGCATCTGGGTAGAGCCCAACGATGATCCGAAAAAGAAGCTGAAATACGGGTGGCGAATGGCAGAGCTTGCAGGTGGCCATTTCGCAGGCATCGACACCAGCCTTCCCAACAAGATCGTCAAAGCCGCCCTTATGAACCGGGAGGTTTCCGCGCTTGCCGCCTACAAGACCGTGCGTCCGGAGGTGAATTACGGTGAAAACAGCCGCGTCGATTTTCTGCTGTCTGAACCCGGTCTGCCAGACGCCTATGTCGAGGTTAAAAACGTCCATCTCAGGCGTGAGGGGGACTGGGCGGAGTTTCCCGACTGCGTCACAGTGCGCGGGCGAAAGCATCTGGAGGAACTCTCCAAAGTTGCAAGCACTGGTCAGCGGGCCGTCATGCTATACCTTGTTCAACGGACCGACTGCACGCGTTTCAGGCTCGCCGCAGATCTAGACCCGAACTACGCTGACGCCTTTGATAAGGCGCGGGAAAAGGGAATTGAAATCATGTGCTTTGGCACCAATATCACACCTGACGGAGTTGAATTTGGTCGCGAGCTCTTTGTAGATCCAAATCCACAAGCTCTTGAGCTAAAATAACTCATAGATTAGGTCATTTGAACGAAATGAAAGAGTGAGGAGCACCAGGTGGAGCATCCGCATAAAGGACGAATGACACGCGATGGGATCCGCATCCATGAGGATGGGGACTTTGCTGGTATGCATGCCGCGGGCGAATTGGCCGCGACAATTCTGGACAACGTCGCGAACCATGTTGTGCCCGGAACAACGACGGAGCAACTGGATCAGTTGATTACCGATATGGTTGACGCGGCTGGCGCCAAATCGGCGACCATTGGCTATAAGGGCTACAAGCACGCCTCCTGTATCAGCGTGAACCACGTCGTTTGCCACGGCATTCCCGGACCAAAGACCTTGAAGGACGGTGACATCCTGAACGTCGATGTCACGGTGATCGTCGATGGCTGGTTTGGTGACACAAGCCGCATGTATGTTGCAGGCGCGCCAAACCGGAAAGCGGAGCGGTTGATCCAGGTCACTCATGACGCGCTGTTCAAAGGCATTGAACAGGTCAAACCCGGAAATACATTTGGCGATATTGGCCACGCGATTCAGAAATATGTCGAAGCGAACCGCATGTCCGTGGTCCGCGATTTCTGCGGTCATGGCTTGGGTCGCGTGTTCCATGCGCCGCCAAATGTTTTGCATTACGGACAGCCAGGCACGAATGCGATTCTGGAAGAAGGCATGTTTTTCACAATCGAACCAATGGTCAATCTTGGACGTCCAGAAACCAAGGTTCTTGGGGATGACTGGACTGCCGTGACCCGAGACAAGTCATTGTCCGCACAGTTTGAGCATTCGGTTGGCGTCACCGCAGACGGGGTTGAGATCTTCACCCTCTCGCCTGCGGACAAATTCCATCCGACATATGTCTGAAAACGCTCCCTAAATTTTAAGACGGATTTAAAAGGAATCATGCCTGTTGGACGGCATGACAAGACTTGCCTCTGAATTCGGTGAAAAATCGGTGCCTGCTTTTGCCTTGCAAAACTCTGGGCGTCCGAAGGGTGTTGCCCCGTCCGTGCAGGAAAGCGATCCCTCGCGCATACACGCACGTTTCTTGCAATCAGGCGCGGATGCCCTTCGCGATGACGAACTATTGGAGCTGTGCCTACAACGCTCGGTTTCGCCCCGGAATATTCGGCCGCTGGTAGACAAGCTTCTGTGCAGGTTTGGCGACTTCAACCGGGTGGTCGCGGCCTCCCCTGCGCAGCTGACACGGATCGCGGGCATCGATGCGTCCGCAATACACGATCTGAAGATTGTGGAGGCGTCTGCCCACCGGATGGCGCAGGCAAAGGTGCTGAAAACGGACGTTATTTCCAGTTGGGACAGTTTGATCGATTACTGCACGACGCGCATGGCTCATTTGCAGACGGAGCAGTTTCGCGTGCTCTTTCTCGACCGCAAGAACGTTTTGATCGCGGATGAAGCGCAAGCTGGCGGAACGGTCGACCATGTCCCAGTTTATCCGCGCGAAGTGTTGAAGCGCGCGTTGGAGCTGAACGGCTCCGCAATAATTCTGGTGCATAACCATCCGTCAGGTGACCCCAACCCATCGGATGCAGATATTGTGATGACCGAAAAAATCGTCGCCGGAGCCAGCGCATTGGGGCTTACTGTGCATGACCATATTATCGTTGGGAAAAGCGGCGTGTATTCCTTCCGTGCGGAAGGTCTAATCTCGGACTAAAATAGGCTCTATTTAAGCCAAACTTCTACACGGCGGTTGGCCGCGCGCCCCCAAGCGGTGTCGTCGCATGCCATCGGCAAAGCTTCCCCAAACGCTTCAACCTTCATCTCCAGTCTGGACAATGTGGCGTCCGCGGCCGCGTCTTTCACAAGTGCCAGAACCTCTTCCGCACGACGCTTGGCCAATTGAAGGTTCGGACCGGACGCGCCTTCGCTGTCACTGAAACCCACAAATAACAGCTCATGATCGTCGAACACGCCAAGCTCCATCGCGCGGGCCAATCGCAAGACGTTTTCACGCGATTTTGCGTCCAATTCGCTTGATCCGTCGCGAAATCGGAATGTTGTAGACAACCGGTCCAACTGACCCAGCACGGAGACCAATCGCTGCAATTCGGCCAGCGTGACATCCCGCCCCGCCATTTGGATGGCAAGCGCAAGACGATCCCCTTGATTGCGGAAATTGCTGCTACGGACCGATTGATCAACAAAACCGGCGCGGCGAATGACAGTGTCAGACGCGGTTGATGCCACGAAGTCAATGAACTCCCGCCCGATCAGTGGCAGACGGCGCGCGGGCGTGAAGAACATCAGCGGCAGAATAAGCGGGTAATCTTCGTTACGAAGCGACGCCAAGTTTGGCCGTTGCTCAAACCCGCAACTGCCTTTGATAGACAAAATATCGGCATTTCCAACTTGGCTGAGTGTCGACAACGCAATCGAGGAGATATCAAGCGACACACTGTCGGACAGCTCTTCCAATGACGCGAAAGACGCCTGCGGTTCACCCAGTGACTTACCATATTGCGCCATAATAGAGTCTTCCAGGACACGAACCAATCCGTTCAACTCCCCCGGAAGGACAAGCTTGATCGGGACGTCCGGGCCACCTATCTCGGACCAGTTTTCAACCTCGCCAGAAAATATTCCGGCCAGTTCCTCCAGCCCGACAGCGCGCGTCGGCTGCGTTGAGGATTTAAGCGCTGCAATACCATCCAGCGCAACAACCCGCCCGCGCCGATTTTCAAGCAAGTTCCCGACCCCGGCAGACCGTGCCATCTCCAACTCGCGGGTGTCAGGCTCTCGCAGCACCATTGCGATGTCGGCCGCTTCCGCGATCAGATCGGCAAATCCTTCTGATGTCGTCGTAGATCGCAGGCCGAAGCGCGCCAGATCCCGGTCATTATCGCGCATCACGAATGTGGAATGGGTGTCGTCAACCACCTCCCGCAGCACCGAATATCCGTTTCGATCCGCAAACGCCTGCAACAAGGCCGGAACAAGCAGATCTCCCATCAATCTGGTGCCAGACAGGTTAATCTCGGCGATATAGGCTTCCAGGTTCGGACAACCCACGCCTTCACACACCACGCCTTGCGCATCCACGGTCAACAGCCCGTATTTCGTATCAACGCGAAAGAACTCGCCGTCAAAGCCAAGCAGGCTGCCTTCCAACTGGATCGAGCCATCGCGCGACGTCAATTTCACGTCTTCCGCTTGCGCAACGACGGGGTCCGGCAAGGCGAACCACAATGCCGAAGCAGCAATGCTCAGAATTCTCATCAGTTTTTGCAATTTTCCGCCCGCGCTAGTCCTCAGCGAGTATTAGGTCCTGCAAGATATTCTTCAACACCATACTCGTCCCGATCCGCGCGCATCCCGGCGCCGCAATGGACAAATCATACGCAACCGGCGGCTGGTTGTGAAGCACGCGGCGCACCCTGCCGTAGCGGTCCGTCTCGCAATTCTGGGCAGTGACCTGGGACATAATGACAAGCCGGTCAACTTTCACAAAACCTCTGTTCGTTATTGGTCGGGAGACGACATCGACAACCCGGCCCGTTCCATCTCCAAGCCGGTGGATCACCCGGTTATTTGCACGCGCCTCACCGAAGACCACCCGCGCAGTGGTCGCGTCCTTCCATTCGACGGCGACCCGGTCGAAGGACAGTGAGCGTTCCTGCGTGAGGTTAACGGAAACCCGCATGTCATCCGGAAATTTTGTCTCTAACTCACCTGTAACTGCCAGTTTCGGTAGATAGAACGTGGTTGAGCCCGTGTCGCTGGTTTTGAAATCAAAAGTTAGTCCCGCATGCGTGGCTTCGACCACATCACCACGCCTGCAAGGCGTGATGAGCGTGATCTCAACGGCATCCTGAGGCAGCTCTTTCACCAAAAAATCAACCTCGCACGCGATCCCGAACGCGTTTCTCGCATTTTGATCACGGACGATCTTACCAACTTCCTTGGCTGCCGCGTGAAGCGTTTGGGGCGGACTGGCTTGCGACGTTAACCCGGACGCCTTCAAAGAAGTAATTGACCCCGACGCCCCTTCTGGAGTTAAAGGTGCCGCCAACTCTGCAAACCCGGGTGCGGCGGCAAATAGCCCGATGCACACCGCGAAAACGGTACGAATTTGTTTGTTCATTTGCCTGCCTAGCCGAGTATTCTCGTTGCTACGCACAGGGTGAGCCCGCACAGGGCTCAAGTCAATATGGGCTGAAAATTAGCCGAGCTGACCGTGACAATGTTTGAATTTCTTGCCTGATCCGCACGGGCATTCGGCGTTTCGGCCCGGATTTCCCCAAGTTGACGGGTCGTCCTCAACAAAGCCTTCCGCCGGTTCAGACACTTTCGGAGCCTCAGCCTGCGGACGCCCTGCCGCGGCTTGCTGCTGCGCCAAGAACTGTTCCATCATTTGCCGTTGCTCTTCTTCGCTGAGCGGGCGGACTTGGGACAGTTTCTGGGAAACGTCTTCACGCAGCGAATCCAACATGCCTTCGAACAGCTGGAAGCTCTCGTTCTTGTATTCGTTCAGCGGGTCGCGCTGTGCGTAGCCACGGAACCCAACGACAGACCGCAAATGCTCCAGCTTCAACAAGTGTTCGCGCCATTTTCCGTCGATGGTCTGCAACAGGAGCTGTTTTTCGATGTTGCGCATCGTTTCTGGGCCGAAATCAATCGCCTTTTTCGCCATGAACTCGTCCACGGTTTTGTATAGGCGTTCCGAGATCTCGTTATCGTCGACACCTTCTTCGTCGCCCCATTCGACCACAGGCGCTTCAACGCCCAGTTGTTCCCGAACAGCGACCCGCAGGCCTTCGGTATCCCATTGATCTGCATAGGTTTTCGGCGGCATATATTGATCAACCAGATCATCGATGACTTGGTGGCGCATGTCGCGGGTGATCTCGTTCACCTCTTCGGATTTCATGATTTCGAGGCGCTGGCCAAAGATGGCCTTCCGCTGGTCGTTCATCACGTCATCAAATTTCAATAGCTGTTTACGAATGTCGAAGTTGCGACCTTCGACTTTCGCCTGTGCACGCTCCAGCGACTTGTTAACCCAAGGGTGAACGATCGCTTCACCTTCTTTCATGCCCAGCGTGGACAGCATCTTGTCGAGGCGGTCTGAACCGAAGATTCGCATCAGATCATCTTCGAGCGACAGGAAGAAGGACGAACGTCCCGGATCACCCTGACGGCCCGCACGACCCCGCAGCTGGTTATCGATGCGACGGCTTTCGTGACGCTCAGTGGCCAGAACGAATAAGCCACCGGCATCTTTGACGGCTTCTTCTGCCTTCGTGTGTTCGGCTTCCATTTGCTGGCGGATATCTTCCGGATCGGCGTCTGGGTGGGCTGCAATCTCTTCCATGATCGCAAACTCGACATTGCCGCCAAGTTTGATGTCGGTGCCGCGACCCGCCATGTTTGTGGCGATGGTAACAGACCCTAACTTGCCTGCATTCGCGACAATTTGGGCTTCTTTCTCGTGCTGGCGCGCGTTGAGAACGTTGTGCTCGACCCCAGCTTCGGTCAGCAATTGCGATAGAGACTCGGACTTTTCAATCGAGGTCGTGCCAACCAGAACCGGTTGACCTTTTTCATGGGCTTCCTTGATCTGCTCCACGATGGCGGCATATTTCTCATCTGCTGTGCGGTAGATCGCGTCATGTTCGTCAACCCGCGCGATGGGGCGGTTGGTCGGAACTTCGACCACGCCCAAACCGTAAATTTCGGAAAATTCTTCCGCCTCGGTCAGCGCTGTGCCGGTCATACCGGCCAGTTTGTCGTAGAGCCGGAAGTAGTTTTGGAACGTGACAGACGCCAACGTTACGTTTTCGGGCTGGATCGCGCAGTTTTCCTTGGCTTCGATTGCCTGATGCAGACCGCCTGACAAGCGGCGACCCGCCATCATCCGGCCGGTAAATTCATCGACCAGAACAACTTCGTTGTTGCGGACCATATAATCCTTGTCCTTCTTGAACGCTTTATGCGCCTTCAGGGCTTCGGTGACATGGTGAACAAGCGTGGTGCTTTCAGGGTCATAAAGCGACTGACCTTCCGGCATCAGCTCCATCTCCTGCAATCGTTTTTCGATGAAGTCGTTGCCTTCATCCGTGATTGTCACCACGCGGGTTTTTTCATCCAACGAGAAATGGTCTTCGGTGATTTCCGGGATCAGTTTGTCGATGGTGACGTAAAGCTCGGAGCGGTCCTCGGAAGGGCCGGAGATAATCAGCGGCGTCCGCGCTTCATCAATCAAAATAGAGTCTACTTCGTCGACAATCGCGAAATAATGGTCCCGCTGGTGCATCTGTGCCAACTCAGACTTCATGTTGTCGCGCAAGTAGTCGAACCCGAGCTCATTGTTTGTGGCGTAGGTGATATCAGCTGCATAGGCCTGCGCCTTTTCGTCGTCAGGCTGCTGGGGGTAGATCACGCCCGTTTTCATGCCCAGCGCGCTGTAGACTTTGCCCATCCACTCGCTGTCACGTTTGGCAAGGTAGTCGTTAACGGTCACAATATGCACACCGCGGCCTGTCAGCGCGTTCAGATAGGCCGGGAAAGTCGCGACAAGGGTTTTACCCTCACCGGTTTTCATCTCCGCGATATTGCCTTGGTGCAGGAAGATCCCGCCCATCAGCTGCGTATCAAACGCCCGCAGACCCAAAGCACGACGCGCAGCTTCGCGAACATTGGCGAAAGCTTCCGGCAGTAGGTCGTCCAAAGCTTCCCCATTTTGCGCACGCTCGGACAGGGATTTTGTCTTCTCGATAATCGCATCGTCGGACAGCGCTTCGAATTCCTGCTCCAACGCGTTGATCTTCGCGATCACAGGGCGGATTGCTTTCACTTTTCGGTCGTTCGGTGTCCCGAAGACTTTCTTCGAAATCGTTCCAAATCCAAGCATATTTTCTCCGCCCAATCTCTGGCTGACATAATCTTGTTCTGGCTTCGCCTTGCCCCTTCGGCCATCACACCATATGTCGATGGTCGAGACTTGGGCGTCCCAGACCTTTGGCGATGTAAGGGGCGGCTGGATTAGTGTCAACGGCGCGAGACTGTCGCGTCCCTTAGGAGCGATCATTATTATGGGAAAATTCTCTACACTTCTGCGTGCATCCGGCCTTGCGGTAACAGTTGCGATGCCAGCGGCGGCCCAAGATGCAGACACGGTTATTGCGACTGTGGGCGGCACAGAAATTACGCTGGGCCATGTCATCACGCTGAAGAACCGCCTGCCAGAGCAGTACCAGCAAGTCCCGCCCGAGCAGTTGTATTCCGGGATTGTGGAACAGTTGGTCAGCCAGGTCGCGCTCAGCCAATTGCCTGAGGTCACTGAAACCAAGCAGATGACCTTGCTGCTGGAGAATGAGAAATTTGCCTATCTGGCAACCTCCGCGATTGAGGGCGTCCAGTCGCAGGATATCGCAAAAGAAGATGTTGAAGCTGCCTATGCCGCAGAATTCGCCGGTTTCATCGGTGAGCAAGAGTTTAACGCGTCTCACATTCTGGTCGAAACAGAAGAAGAAGCACTGGACCTCATCAAAATGATCGAGGACGGCGCTGACTTCGCAGAGCTTGCAGTGGAAAAATCCACCGGGCCAAGTGGGCCGAACGGCGGACAGTTGGGTTGGTTCGGCCTTGGTGCCATGGTCCCGGAATTTGAAGAAGCCGTGGTTGCGATGGAAAACGAAGCCGTCTCTGCGCCTATTCAGACCCAATTTGGCTGGCATGTGATCCGTCGCAATGACAGCCGCACCACAAGCGCGCCAACGCTTGATCAGGTGCGCGGCGACATTGAAGCCGGGTTGCGCGGCGAAATGGTTCGCAAATTTATCGACGATGCCGTCGCCGCGACAACGGTGGAATACACCGAAACGGAGATTGACCCCGCATTGATCAATCGTGCAGATTTGCTCGACGACTGATCAGCTGACGTTCCGAGGGCCACATGGCAAAAATCACGAAAATTTCTCCCCTCGCGCCAAGCGGGGGGTTTCCTGATCTTCCGATTATTGACGGCGTCACTTTTTCCGCCGTGGAGGCCGGGGTCAAATATCGCGACCGCAAGGATGTCATGCTGGCCTCTATCGCTCCGGGTAGTGCGATTGCGGGGGTTTTTACCCGTTCTTCCACACGCTCCGCGCCGGTTTTGGATTGCCAGCAGAAGCTGGGAGGCGTTTCGGACCCCTCTGCGGGCTTTGCGTTTCTGGTGAACTCCGGAAATTCTAACGCGTTTACCGGGCGCAATGGTGTTGAGGCCGTCGCGCGGATTACCGGCACCGTCGCCGCGACACTTTCAATACCCGAGGCGCATGTCTTCACCGCCTCCACCGGCGTCATCGGGGAGCCGCTCGCCTATGATAAAATCACCGCGGCGCTGCTCGATTTGAAGGCGGGTCTTGAACCCGGCAATATCGCGGACGCAGCTGCGGCGATCATGACCACCGACACGTTTGCCAAAGGATCAACGCGGCAGGTTCAGATCGGCAACAAGACAGTTTCCATTGCTGGCATTGCCAAAGGGTCCGGGATGATCGCGCCGGATATGGCAACGATGCTGGTCTATATCTTCACCGACGCAAAGATCACGCAAGCGGATTTGCAGAGCTTGGTGTCAGACCTGAACGAGACCAGTTTCAATTGCATTACTGTCGACAGCGATACCTCGACCTCTGACACGCTTTTGGTGGCCGCGACAGGCACGTCGGGTGTCGACGTTACTGGCAATCAGGCTTTTGCTGCCGCACTGTCTGAGGTCATGTTGGAGCTTGCCCATCTCGTCGTCAAAGATGGGGAGGGGGCGTCCAAGTTTATCGAAGTTCAGGTAACCGGTGCTGCGGACGATCAGGATGCACGCAAAGTGGCGGGCTCTATTGCGAACTCGCCTTTAGTGAAGACCGCGATTGCAGGTGAAGACCCAAATTGGGGCCGTGTTGTCATGGCCGTCGGCAAGTCCGGCGCGCAGGCAGACCGGGATTTGCTGAGTATTCGTTTCGGCGATATTCTGGTGGCCGAAAAAGGCTGGGTCTCACCAGACTATTCCGAAGATCTTGCGGCAGAGTATATGCGTGGTTCTGATCTCGCGATCCGCGCTGATCTTGGCTTGGGAAATGGCACATGCACGATGTGGACCTGCGATCTGACCCATGACTACATCACGATCAACGCAGACTACAGGTCATGAAAACCGTTCTGGTCTCTGCCGTTGCGCTGATTGATCGGGATGGCCGCGTGCTTCTTGCCCAGCGCCCCGAGGGCAAATCGATGGCGGGTCTTTGGGAGTTTCCGGGCGGCAAAGTCGAAGCGGGCGAAACCCCAGAAGCCGCATTGATCCGGGAACTTGAAGAAGAGCTTGGGATCAACACCTGGGAAAGCTGCCTCGCACCGCTGACTTTTGCCAGCCACAGCTATGCGGATTTCCACCTGTTGATGCCACTTTTCGCCTGCCGAAAGTGGGAGGGAATCGCCAAACCGAAAGAAGGCCAGACCCTTGCGTGGGCGAAACCGAATGAGCTGAAAAACTACCCAATGCCCGCGGCTGACATCCCGTTGATCCCGATTCTCCGGGATTGGTTATAATTTTTCCTAAATTTTAATCAAATCTTAACGCTTAATGAGTGAAATTTCGCCTACGTGGGAAAAGTTTGTTGAATTTTAAATAAGCGCAAGCTCTACTACCTGACAGCATAGAAGTGGGGACCGGTATGCTTAAGACAATTACAATCGGCAGCTGTGTGTCGATACAGGGAATATTCGTAAAAGCGCTTGAGAACGGTCGGATTCGTATCCAGATCGGCAAGTCTTTCTTTGACGGCTACCCGGTTTAGATCCAGCCTTTCAGATTCTCTTCGATAACGGAGGCAAGTGCCGCGATATGCGTATCGTCGTCATTTAGGCATGGGATATAGGTGAACTGTTCGCCGCCCGCCTCTTCGAAGCTTTCCTTGATCTCCTCGTTGATCTCTTCCAGCGTTTCGATGCAATCGGCTGAAAATGCCGGCGCGCACACGGCGATTTTCTTCTTCCCGGCTTCTGCCAGACGCGCGACTTCCTCGACCGTGTAGGGCTTCAGCCATTCTTCCGGGCCAAATCGCGACTGGAACGTGGTGACGATTTCGCTATCAGCCCAACCCAAACGCTCTTTCAGAAGCCGCGTCGTTTTCTGGCATTGGCAATGGTAGGGATCACCCTCCATCAGATAGCGTTTCGGGACGCCGTGGTAGGAACAGACTAAAACGTCAGGGCGATCAGAAACATTGGCGTAGGCTGTCTCGATCGACTGGGCGAGCGCATCGATATAGGTCGGATTGTCGAAATAGGCAGGAACTGTCCGCACGGAGGGTTGCCACTTTTCCTCCATCAACGCGCGGAACAATTGATCGTTGGCCGTCGCGGAGGTCGCGCCTGCGTAATGCGGGTAAAGCGGGAAGAAGACGATCTTGTCACATCCCCGTTCGATCATCTGGCGTACCTTCGATTTGGTCGAGGGATTTCCGTAACGCATGCAAAAATCAACTTCGATCTGATCGCCATATTTGGCCTTCATCGCCTTTGTAATCTTGGCTGTTTGCGCTTTGGTGATCGTCAGAAGCGGGCTTTCGCCCTGATCATGGTTCCAGATGCTCTTGTAAGCAGCGCCTGACGAAAACGGGCGTTTGGTCAAAATGATCAGTTGCAGCAGCGGTTGCCAGATCCACGGGCTGTAATCGACGACGCGCTTATCGGACAGAAACTCTCCAAGATACCGGCGCATGGGCCAATACGTGTAGTCATCGGGCGTACCCAGATTGGCCAGCAAGACACCAACCTTGCCAAACTTCACTTTGGGGTGGTCATCAGGGGCGTTGTCCAGCTGGGTTTCGGCCAAGGGTTTTGAGGGCATCTGGTTCATTTCTTCTTCATTTCCTCATCCTTAACCGGTTTTGCGTCCTCGCCCAACTCGGTGGTGTTCAAAAAGTCGGCAAGTCGTGTTTTTGCCGATCCCGGGCGCAAAGGTTGCGGTTGGCTGTCATCCGGGGCCCAGCCAGTCAGGAACACCAGATCATAGGTTGCCATGATCCGATCGCCCTCGGCTGGAAAGCTATCCCTATATATACGGTCCGCGCGGCCAAACAGATGTTTTGGCGATGGATTTTTTGTGCGCTGGGTAAGGGCGTTGGTTTCTGCCATGGCGCGCAATTCACGCATCAGCGCGAAAATATCTTTGTAGCTGACATGGCGCTGTGTGCTGTCGGCTACCGGCAAGTTCAGCCCGGCGCGTTGCAATAGCGCTCCCAGATCGCGGATCTCGGCCATCGGGGCCACACGGGGGGAGAGGCCACCGCTCAATGCGACCTCTGCCTCGGACAGGACGGCACGTAGTTCTACAAGGGTTTGCCCCCCAAGAAGCGCGACGATCAGAACGCCATCGGGGCGCAGTGCGCGCTTGCATTGGATCAACTGGCCAACCGGGTCATTTGACCAGTGCAAGGACATCGCGTGGATCACAAGATCATGCGCGGCGAGGTCCAGCGAAAGGGTATCGCTGTCTTCGACTACTTTGGCATTTGGAAAGGCGCGCTGCCAAAATTCCCCAAACCCGGTCACAATTGCCGGGTCCGTAAACGTTCTTTTAATATCGGTAAGCTTTTCCTTTACCTCGTCCAGAGCTTCTTCTTGCAGGAAATACTCTGGGCCTTGCGCCAAGGCACGCTTGCGGTGACGCAACAGCGCCGCACGATCAAAGAGAGGTTGGGTTTGCGACATTTCAGAACGAACCATAGCTCCGGCCATTGCTTTGGGGCGCTCGTAAGAGGTCTTGGATGAGAATGCAAACGATGCTGCAACTGGTCTACCCGCCGCAATGCATCAGCTGCGGCGCGATGGTGGAGCAGGACGGCGCGCTGTGTGGGAGCTGCTGGCGGGAAACGCCGTTCCTGACCGGTGCGACATGCAAAGGCTGCGCCTTGCCACTTCCGGGAGGTTTGGATGCCGGTATCCTCACGGGCGAGGAGATTTGCGACGACTGCATGGAGGCACCGCGCCCATGGCACGCAGGTCATGCCGCGCTTTTATATGAGGGCACCGCGCGGCGTCTGGTCCTTTCGATGAAGCATGGCGACCGGACGGAACTGGCCCGGCCCGCCGCCAAATGGATGGCGCGCGCATTGCCCCCGCTTGATCCGGAGACGTTGATTATCCCCGTGCCACTGCATTGGTTTCGGTTCCTGCGGCGGCGCTTCAATCAAGCAGCGCTCTTGGCCAAACATCTGTCGCAGGAGCTTGATCTGGCGTTTGTACCAGATGCGTTGATGCGGACCCACGCGACGCCCTCGATGGGCAGGAAAACCGCGGATGACCGGTTCGAGGTGATCCGCTCCGCGATTCAGGTGAATTCCAAACGCACCGAAATTCTTCGCGGCAAACCTATTCTGATCGTCGATGATGTATTCACGTCCGGGGCCACTTTGGCGGCTTGCGCGCATGCGCTGGATGCGGTCGATCCACAACAAATTGATGTGATTGCTCTGGCGCGCGTTGCGAAGGGCTGGCGAAAGCCCTAAATCCTTTGTTCAGCAACGAAGGACACACGAAATGGCCAAAGTCGAAATCTACACCTCCCCGCTCTGTGGCTTTTGTCATGCTGCGAAACGCCTGTTGACCCAGAAAGGTGTGAGCTTTGCAGAAACCAACGTCGCGACGGATCGGGACCTGAAGGCAGCGATGGTTCAACGTGCAGGTGGCAGAACCTCTGTACCGCAGATTTTCATCAACGACTTTCATGTCGGCGGGTGTGACGACCTGTTCGAGTTGGAAAGCGGCGGGCAACTCGACAAGATGCTGGCGGCCTGATGCTTCGCGCCGCTCTCCTGCAGCTTTGCGCGTCTGACCGGCCTGACGAAAATTTGGTTGAGACCCTGCGGATGGTGCGAGAGGCCGTGCATGGCGGCGCGCTATTCGTGCTGACGCCTGAAGTAACCAACTGTGTTTCCGACAGTCGATCTGACCAGAACGCGGTGCTGCATCATCAGGACGACGACCCGACATTGAAAGCCCTGCAAGCCGAAGCGCAGGCTTTGGAGATATGGCTGCTGATCGGCTCACTAGCGCTGAAAACCAATGACCCCGATGGCCGCTTCGCGAACCGGTCTTTTCTGATCAATCCTCAGGGCGAGATTGCGGCGCAATATGACAAGATCCATATGTTCGATGTCACCTTGTCCGAGACAGAGGCCTACAGGGAATCGCATGGCTACCGGCCAGGTGAGACGTCCACCCTCGCGAAGACACCGTTTGGCAATATTGGTCTGACTGTCTGCTACGACATCCGCTTTCCGCATCTCCACCGCAGTCTGGCCAAGGCCGGGGCTCAGATTTTGACGGTTCCCGCGGCCTTTGCCCGTCCAACCGGACAAGCGCATTGGGAGGTTCTGCTGCGCGCCCGCGCGATCGAGACCGGCTGTTTCGTCCTTGCGCCCGCCCAAACCGGGGAACATCCGGGAAGCCGACGCAAAACCTTTGGCCATTCAATGGCCATCGCCCCATGGGGGGAGGTTCTTGCCGATGCGGGGACAGATGTTGGCATCACTTACGTTGATCTGGATCTGGAGCAAGTCGCCAAGGCGCGACAGCGTGTCCCTTCCTTGACCCATGATCGTGTCTTTAAGATGCGCGAATGACAACTTTGACCGATCCACTCGCCGTTGCGTTCTTCAGCGAGATCCTGACCGTTGACCAATTGGCCCGCAGCAAGATTTCGCGGGCTTTGCCGAAGGGCATGGAGCTGTCTCACTTCATGGTGCTGAACTATTTGGCGCGGTCAACGGAAACGCGGACACCGGCGCAACTGGCGCATTCATTCAATCTGACCCGCGGGGCGATGACGAACACATTGCAAAAGCTGGAATGGGCGGGCCATATCCATATCAATCCCGACTGGGATGATGCGCGCAGAAAACAGGTGGTGATCAGTCCCGCTGGCCGCAAAGCGCGCGACACTGCCTTGGGGGCGATCACACCCATCATGTCACAGATCGTTGAGGCAACCGGGTCGGAAAAGGTTCGCGCGTTGCTTCCAGTTCTACGCGAAATTCGACTAAGGCTTGGCGAAAACGACTAGGCCTCAGGACGGCTTCACGCTTGCGGTGACGTAGTTCACCGACAGGTCGCGTTCCGACAAAGACCAACTCCATGCGATCGGGTTAAACACGAAGCCTTGGCGGTCCACCGGGTTCAGCCCAGCGCGCGTGATCAAATCAAACAGCTCATCCGGGGTGATAAACTTCGACCACTCATGGGTGCCTTTTGGAAGCCAGCGCATGATATGTTCAGCGCCAATAATGGCCATCACATAGCTTTTTGGATTGCGGTTCAGGGTCGAACACACCATCAACCCGCCGGGTTTCAGCAATTGCTGGCACGCCGTCAGATAGGCCAAAGGATCTGCAACATGCTCCACCACTTCCATGTTCAAGACCACGTCGAACTGTTCGCCTGCTGCGGCCATCGCTTCTGCGGTTGTATGGCGGTAGTCAATCTCAAGCCCGGATTGCGCCGCATGCACTTTCGCCACGGGGATGTTGCGCTCAGCCGCATCGGCACCAACGACATCCGCCCCTAGGCGCGCCATCGGCTCAGACAACAGGCCACCGCCGCACCCGATATCGAGGATGCGCAGACCTTCAAACGGATTGCGCTCGGTCAGATCGCGGTCGAATTCGGCGGCAATCTGCGATGTGATGTAGTCCAGCCGGCACGGGTTGAGCATATGCAGCGGCTTGAACTTGCCGTTCACGTCCCACCATTCCGCAGCCATCGCCTCAAACTTCGCAATTTCGGCTGGATCAACAGTCGTGGTCATCAGTTTATTTCCTCTATCTCACGCATCGGGCATGGCAGTCCCGACCTGCAACGTTATATAGGGCGTTATGGACAAAACGGCAGGACAAAACCGCGCAACTGCGCTGCTCTACCCTCCGATCGACCCGTTTGACCAGCGCATGCTGGATGTGGGCGACGGGCACAGGGTTTATGTGGAGCAATGCGGCAACCCTGACGGGATCCCCGTAGTGGTTCTGCATGGCGGGCCCGGAGGCGGATGCAGCCCGGCGATGCGGCGCTATTTTGATCCGAACGTGTACCGGGTGATTTTGTTTGACCAGCGTGGCTGTGGCCGGTCGCGACCGCATGCGAGTGTTGAAGACAACACAACTTGGCATCTGGTGCGCGACATTGAGTTGATCCGAGAGAAGTTCGGGATCGACCGCTGGATCGTCTTTGGCGGTAGCTGGGGTGCCACGCTTGCCTTGATCTATGCGCAAAGCCATCCGGACCGGGCGGCCTACCTGATTTTGCGCGGCGTGTTCCTGATGACCCAGCGGGAGCTGGACTGGTTCTATGGCGGCGGGGCCGGTGCCTTTTTCCCGGACCGGTGGGAAAGTTTCGCCAAGCTCGTTCCACAAGATGAACAAGGTGACATGATCGCAGCCTATCACCGCCGCCTGTTTTCCGGAGATCTTCCGCTGGAGACCCGCTACGCCCGCGCTTGGGCCGGTTGGGAAAACGCACTTGCTGCAATGAACAGCGATGGGCCTGTCGGCGAAAGCCCTGCAGATTACGCGCGCGCCTTTGCCCGGCTGGAAAATCACTACTTCACCAATAAGGGCTTTCTTGAAACAGACGGACAGATCCTCGCAAATCGCGACATGATCGAACATATCCCCGCGACCATCGTGCAGGGCCGTTACGACATGATCTGCCCACCTGTTTCGGCCTACAATCTGGCTGCTGGCTGGCAGGAGGCCAGTCTTCGAATGATCAAAGCCTCCGGCCACGCATTGTCCGAACCGGGCATAACGGCTGAGCTTGTTCGGACGACAGATATGCTTCGCGAACGCGAAAAGCTCTTAAAAATATAGCGCTTTCGGGGCAGCGCAACTTTGTTGCGTCAATTCCCTTTACAGTTTCCACTCATTTGCTAACCTCAGCCACATCTGCTGGGGTTATAGGGAAGTTTCGGGGAACGTGTCAGGATTGCTGAAGATCATCATTCAACGACTCTTTCTAGGGATTATCACGCTTCTCGTTGTCTCCGTCATCATCTTTACCGCAGTGAACTTGCTACCGGGCGATTTTGCCCAGGCGATTTTGGGTCAGGGCGCGACTGAGGAAGCCGTTACAGCCATCCGAGAACAGCTCGGCCTCGATCAACATCCCGTCGCACGATATTTCCAATGGCTCGGTGCCGCGCTTCAAGGCGATCTTGGCACCCCGATGAGCCAGGCTTTATTCAAAAGCTTTGCAGGCTCAAATACGGGAGAAAGCGACATCACCGTGTTGTCGCAAATCGGTCCGCGCTTTGAAAACACGATGTTTCTGGCAGCTGTAACAGCCGCAATCGCCGTTCCACTGTCGATCTTTCTGGGCATCCTCACCGCGCTTTACAGAAACTCCGCCTTTGACCGCGGAATGAATGTTTTCACGCTGAGCTCCATCTCCAGCCCGGAATTCTTTCTCGCATATATCCTGATCTTGTTCCTTGCGGTGCTGAACCCGATCTTCCCGTCACTGTCGAATATCTTCGAAGGCATGGCCTTTAGCGACCGTTTAGAAAAAACCATGCTGCCCGCTTTGACGCTGACCTTGGTGGTCACCGCGCATATGATGCGGATGACGCGCGCTGCGATTATCAACCTGCTGGCATCACCCTATATCGAAATGGCGCGGCTCAAAGGCCTAAGCCCGATGCGGGTGATCGTCAAACATGCGCTGCCGAACGCTTTGGCCCCGATCATCAACGTTGTCGCCCTGAACCTGGCTTACCTGATCACCGGTGTTGTGATCGTGGAGGTGGTTTTCGTCTACCCCGGCATTGGCCAGCTTTTCGTGGACAGCGTTAAAATTCGCGACATCCCGGTGGTGCAGGCCTGCTGCCTGATCTTCGCGGCGGCCTACATTCTTCTCAACCTAACGGCAGATATCTTGTCTATTATTTCCAACCCACGTCTGAGACACCCGAAATGAGCGCTGTAATCACGATCATTGCGCTCATTGCGGCTATTGCCGCGTGTGGTTGGGTCTTCCGCCTTGCCGGACAGAAATTCACGCAGAATAAGCCGTATTTCCGGGATATGACCTTTGGGGTCGCTTTTGGGTATGCGTTTGCGACTTTCGCCCTTCTGGGCCTGATCTGGGCCTATCTACAGGCACAAAGCAGCGATCCACTGGTGGCCAACAAATACTTCTTTTTCGGGAAAGCTGTTGAGGGCTTCGTGATCTTTGCAGTCGCCGCGTGGGTGTTCCGCCTTCTGGGGCGTTCTGTCGGGACATCGGGAACCCGAAAGCTGTTCCGGGCGATGCCGCTGACAGCGTCCTTTGGCATCATGATCATCCTGATCTATGCGATTGTGGCAATTTTTGCGGGTGCGATTGCGCCTTACGGTCAGGAACAAATTCTGGGCGACGCGAATATCGTCCCCGGTGGCGACCCTGCATTGGGAGGCAACCCAGACTTTCCACTGGGCACAGATCAAATCGGCCGGGACATCCTGTCCCGTCTGATCTTTGGCGCGCAAAACACGGTTGGGATCGCGTTTGCAACCACTTTGCTTGCGTTCTTCATCGGTGGCACGCTGGGCTTTCTTGCTGCGACGCTTGGCGGGTGGCTCGACCAGCTTCTGTCGCGCGCGGTGGACGCGCTGATGGCAATTCCATCGCTGATCTTCGCGCTGCTGCTGATGACAATCGCGTCGGTCTGGTCCAACCAGATCGGTATTCCGCTGACCTATTTCATGATCGTGATCATCGCGGTCATTGACGCAACGCGGGTTTTCCGGCTTGCACGTGCGGTGGGCTCCAGCATCGTTGTCATGGACTATATCGAAGCGGCAAAGCTGCGCGGCGAAGGTCTGTCCTATCTTATCTTCCGGGAAATCCTGCCCAACGCGACAGCGCCTCTGCTGGCCGAATTTGGTCTGCGCTTCTGCTTTGTGTTCCTGACAATCGCATCGCTCAGCTTTCTGGGTGTCGGTATCCAGCCACCGCTGGCGGATTGGGGCACGATGGTGCGGGACCTTGGTCAATTTATCAACTTTGCGGCCTTTGCGCCTCAGGTCGCGGTCACACCACTTCTGGCAGCCGGCGCAATCGCGCTGCTGACCGTTGCTGTGAACTTCGTCGTGGACTGGATGCTGCATAAATCATCGGGGCTGAAAGAATGAGCCAACTTCTCAAAATACGTGGCCTTAAGATTGAAGGTCGCTCCGATGAGATCTGGAATCCGATTATCAACGGTGTCGATCTTGATCTGAATAAGGGTGAAGTTCTTGGGCTGATCGGTGAATCTGGTGCGGGAAAGTCAACCATTGGTCTTGCTGCGATGGGGTACACGCGTGATGGCGTGCGTATTTCTGCCGGATCTGTCGAATTTGACGGTGTCGATCTGGTGACGGCCTCAGCCGCCGCAAAACGCAGCCTTCTGGGCAGCCGCATTGCCTATGTTGCGCAATCTGCCGCTGCCAGCTTCAACCCGGCACACCGCATTATTGATCAGCATACCGAAGCACCGACACAGCATAGCGTCTCCAGCAAAGCGGAGGCTGAAGCCGACGGTATGGAGCTTTATCGCAGATTGCGCCTGCCAAACCCTGACGAGATTGGGTTCCGGTATCCGCATCAGGTCTCTGGTGGGCAGTTGCAGCGCGCAATGACGGCGATGGCCATGTCCTGCCGCCCTGATCTGATCATTTTTGACGAGCCGACGACCGCGCTTGACGTGACCACCCAGATCGAAGTTCTGGCCGCGGTGCGTGATATCGTTGAGCAGTTTGATACAGCCGCGATCTACATCACCCACGATCTGGCGGTTGTGGCGCAGATGGCTGACAAGATCAAAGTTCTGTTGCGCGGTGACGAGGTCGAAGAAGCAGACACACGCACAATGCTGTCTGCACCGACCGAGGACTACACCAAATCCCTTTGGGCGGTTCGCAGTTTCGAACGCCCTGCCAAGCCTGCAATAAACGTGAACGCGACGCCGATCGTCTCTGTTCAGGGGGTGACAGCCGCTTACGGGAAGATCGATGTTCTGCATGATGTCAGCTTCGACATTCACGAGGGCCGTACCGTCGCTGTCGTCGGCGAATCCGGGTCCGGCAAATCGACAACCGCGCGTTGTATTACGGGGCTGTTGCCGCCCAGAATTGGTCATATCGAGTTTGAAGGCACGCAGATGCCGCTTGATTACCGCAAGCGCAACAAGATGCAGCTACGTCAGGCACAGATGATCTATCAGATGGCCGACACTGCGCTGAACCCGCGCAAAACCATTGGCGAAACTATCGGTCGTCCGGTGGAATTCTACATGGGGTTGACCGGTAAAGAGAAACGCCGCCGCGTCGAGGCCCTGCTCGAAGAGATTGAACTGGAGCCCACACAATATATCGACCGCCTGCCGTCTGAACTTTCCGGTGGTCAGAAACAGCGTATCGGGATCGCGCGCGCCTTGGCCGCCGAGCCGAAATTCATCATCTGCGACGAGGTCACATCCGCCCTTGATCAGCTTGTTGCGGAGGGCATTCTGAAGCTTTTGGCGAAGCTGCAGGACGAAATGGGCCTCAGCTATATGTTTATCACCCATGACCTCGCGACTGTCCGGGCAATCTCGGACGAGGTGGTGGTGATGAAAGACGGTGTTGTCGTGGAGCAAGGTCCGAAACTGGACATGTTCCAACCGCCGCACCACCCCTACACCGACCTTTTGCTTAGTTCGGTGCCTGAAATGGACCCTGATTGGTTATCAAATCTTCTCGAGAGTCGCGGAGTTGATAACATCGGGGACGCTGCAGTTGGTAAGATGTAGCACGAATCGTTCTATACTTGACCGAAAGAAATCCAAAATGCGGATGAACCGCATACACTCAAAACAAATTGGGAGAACTAAATGACACAGATTTCAAGACGTAGCTTGCTCAAGACCGGCGCGGCCGCCGGTGTCTTGGCAGCAACCGGGATGCCTTTGCGCGCCCAGGCAAAACGTGGTGGGCGCCTGCGGATAGGCCTGAATGGCGCGAATACATCCGACAGCTGGGACGGACGGACACATTCTGACGCTTTCATGATTAACTGTGCGCATGGCTGCGTCTTTGATTGCCTGACCGAAGTTGGACCGGATGGTCAGCTGCGCGGTGAGCTTGCAGAAAGCTGGGAAGCCAGCGCCGACGCGAAAACCTGGACATTCAAACTGCGCCAGGGTGTGACCTTCCATAACGGCAAAGCCTTTGGGGCTGACGACGTGATCGAATCGCTTTCGATGCACACAGCCGAAGGTGCCAAATCTGCCGCGCAGCCTATCGTTGCATCCGTCGACGAGATGAAGAAGATCGGCGAGTACGAGGTTCAGATGACGCTGAAGGATGGGAACGCTGACTTCCCGTTCTTGTTGTCAGATTATCACCTGATCATATTCCCTGCTGGCCAGATCGAAGAGGCAATCTCAAAAGGTATCGGTACGGGTCTTTACGAAGTCGTGTCTTTTGACCCAGGTGTCCGCTTTGTCGGAAAGCGTGTCGCAAGCCACTACAAGGACGGTACCGCCGGCTGGTTTGATGAGGTTGAATATATCGCGATCAACGATTCCTCCCCCCGGATGAATGCGCTGATGACCGGGCAGGTCGATGCGATCAACCGGATCGACTTCAAGACGGAGTCGCTTCTGAAAGCGAACCCTGCCGTGAAAATTTTCGAAGTGACCGGCAACCAGCATTATACGCTGCCAATGCTGAGCCAGCAGGCTCCGTTCGACAATCTCGACCTGCGGCTTGCACTTAAATTCGGTGTTAAACGGCAAGAGCTTGTTGACAAGATCCTGCAAGGTCACGGTGCTATTGGGAACGATCACCCGATCGGGCCTGCAAACCAGTATTATGCAGATGATCTGCCACAGATCGAGTATGATCCTGAGAAAGCGAAATTCCATCTCAAGAAAGCCGGGATGGAAGGCATTAACCTTGATCTGAACGTCTCGAACGCCGCATTCAACGGCGCGGTGGATGCTGCACAACTGTTCCAGGCCTCCGCGAAACCGATTGGTGTCAACATCAACGTCGTTCAGGAACCTTCTGACGGATATTGGTCGAATGTTTGGATGATCAAGCCGTGGACAGCCAGCTATTATTCCGGTCGTGCGACGGAAGACTGGATGTTTGCGACTGCATATGAAGCCGGTGTTCCTTGGAACGAAAGCCAGTGGGATGATCCACGCTTCCAGGAGTTGCTCTTTGCAGGTCGCAAAGAACTGGATTCGGCAAAACGTCGTGTCATTTATCGCGAAATGCAGGAAATCCTGTCAACACGAGGCGCAACGGTCATTCCGATGTATGCCAACTATGTTGACGCCGCGTCCTCGAAGCTGGCGCATGGCCCGGATATCGGGAATAACTTCCAGATGGATGGTTCTCGGATGGCTGAACGCTGGTGGTTCGCGTAAGCTAACCCCACATCTAGATAACAAAACGCCCCGTCAATTAGGCGGGGCGTTTTTTGGTTTAGGCTGATTGTGCAGCTTCGGCTTCGCGTTTCCTGATGGTCCGGTTCATCACCAGATACATCAAGGCCACGCCGCTTAGGAATGCGCCACCGCCGACCGAGATCAGCAGGGTAATCATATTTCCGTCCATTTGAGGTCTCCTCTTTCACGTCCCAACCGTGGTTAATTTCCGATTACGGCGATTTTCTGACGAAGGTGCGGTGATGCTAAGTTAGCCAAAATAAGGGTTTTTCACCGTATGGGCAGTGCTGTCGTTTCCTTGATCTCTTCCATAACGAAACTGGCGGAGACGTCTTTGAGGTCAATTTTTTCGATCAAGCGTTGGTATAATCTGTCATATGCCTTCACGTCGGCAACCCGCGCATGGATCAGATAATCCATCGTGCCAGAGGTTCTGTAGACGCCCAGCACCTCTTCAAAACTACGCGCGGCGGAGGAAAATTTCGACGACCATTTCGCGTCATGCTGGTCCGTCGTGACGGAAATGAAGACCGTAAGACCGAGGCCTATGGCGTCGGGGTCCACCAGCGCAACTTTGCGCTTCAGAATGCCCGCGTCCTCCATCCGCTTGGTGCGTCGCCACACAGCGTTGCGTGACAGACCCACCTTTTCGCCAAGCTCTTCGATGGAGCCACTGGCGTCGCGTTGCAATTCAACCAGTATGCGGCGGTCTATTTCATCATATTGCACGTCTTGATTCCAAAGCTTGGGAATGTATCCCAATAATTTATCAGAACTGCAAACATTTGGGAAATAATCTCTGGGGGTATCGGACATATTTCACGTACCACCGCTCACGGAGACCAAAATGGCAAACCTGCAAACGCTTTTTACCGCACACCCAGCCTCAGTTGATGAGACGTATTTGGAGCATATGGCGTTTGCACTGAAGTTCTTTGCACTCCTGGCGCTTGCCGCCATGGCCGCTTTGGTTCACGCGATCCTGCCGTTCTGCTGCGAAAAAACCGCAAGCCGGATCGTTGCGAAACTCTACGCGAGAACATCGAACCGTTAACGGTTTGGTCAGACATAGCCGCCCACCGCGCGTAGGGGTCCGACGAAAGTCCGACGCATAGCCGACGCTGTTCCGACCGTGAATTTAGCCGGGTGGCGCAGGTTCCCAAAGCTCGATCTTGTTGCCTTCGGGGTCGAACAAATGCGCAAAATGTCCAATGCCGGGCATCTCTTCGCGGTGGGTAATCTCGACGCCTTTCGATTCCAGCTCTGCGACCATGTCATTGATATTATCGACGCGGAAATTCACCATGAACTGGTTGGTATCCGGTCCGAAATAGTCGGTTTCTTTAGGAAAAGGGGCGAATACCGTCGCACCGCCATCTTGCATCCAAACCTGGTCTTCAACGCTGGTCGGCGTCGGATTGATGCCCAAATATTCGTCGTACCACGCCGCCATCGCCGCAGGATCGTGCGACCTGAAAAATATCCCGCCTATACCGGTTACACGCGCCATGGCATCCTCCTTTGCAGACCTGTAGATAGACTATCACAGTTTATGGCCCTTGCAGACTCGGGAAATCAGACGTATATCGCTTGCAACAGCGGCGCGCTGGGGTCCAAACCCGACGCTCCACCGGGAAACACCAACGGGCCGCGCGCCCGTTTTTTTATGCTCTGACGCTATACGAGATCTATGACTGACCTGATCGCCAAAGCTGCTATCGACCGCCGTCTGGCCGAGATTACCCAACCCATTATCGAGGGTCTGGGCTATGAGCTGGTGCGCTTGCGTCTGATGGGCGGAAAGACAGATATCCTGCAAATCATGGCTGAAAAGCCAGAAGGCGGGATTGAGGTCGACGACTGCGCGAAGATTTCCACGGCAGTTTCCGCCGTTCTGGATGTCGAGGACCCGATTGTTGATGAATACAATCTTGAGGTCTCTAGCCCTGGGATCGACCGCCCACTGACACGGCTGAAAGACTTCGACATGTGGGAAGGCTATGAGGCCAAGATCGAAACCGACGAGCTGATTGACGGCCGTCGTCGCTTCAAAGGCCAATTGGCTGGCACCGAAGGTGATGAGGTGTTGATCACCATCGAAGAAGGCACGATCGGGCTGAAATTCGACTGGCTCACAGATGCGAAGCTTGTGCTGACCGACGAGCTGATCCGCGACGTATTAAAGTCCCGCAAAGATGCGGGCGATATTGACGAAACCCAATTCGACGAAGTTCAAACTATCGTTGATGGCGAAGGAGAATAAGACATGGCAATCACATCAGCCAACCAGCTGGAACTGCTGCAAACCGCCGAGGCCGTCGCCCGCGAAAAGATGATCGATCCTGAACTGGTGATCGAAGCGATGGAAGAAAGCCTCGCGCGCGCTGCAAAGTCTCGCTACGGCGCGGAGCTGGACATTCGTGTGTCCATCGACCGCAAGACCGGCAAAGCCACCTTCACCCGCGTGCGCACGGTTGTTGAAGAGGAAGAGCTGGAGAACCACTCTGCCGAGCTGACCGTTGAGCAAGCCAAACAATATAAAGACGACGCTGCCATTGGCGACGAGCTGATCGACGAAGTGCCGCCTGTGGAAATGGGCCGGATCGCGGCGCAATCCGCCAAGCAAGTGATCTTGCAGAAGGTTCGCGAAGCAGAGCGTGATCGTCAGTACGAAGAGTTCAAGGATCGTGCAGGCACCATCATCAATGGTCTGGTCAAGCGCGAAGAATATGGCAACGTCATCGTTGATATCGGTCGTGGTGAAGCAATTCTGCGCCGTAACGAGAAGATCGGCCGGGAAGCCTATCGCCCGAATGATCGTATTCGCGTCTACATCAAGGATGTGCGCCGCGAGCCACGCGGGCCTCAGATTTTTCTGAGCCGGACCGACCCGCAATTCATGGCGGAGCTGTTCAAGATGGAGGTGCCAGAGATCTATGATGGCATCATTGAGATCAAAGCGGTTGCCCGTGATCCCGGATCCCGCGCGAAGATTGCCGTGATTTCCTATGACAACTCCATCGACCCCGTTGGGGCGTGTGTTGGTATGCGTGGTTCCCGCGTGCAAGCTGTTGTGAACGAGCTTCAGGGCGAGAAAATCGACATCATCCCGTGGAACGAAGACCAACCGACATTCCTTGTGAACGCGCTGCAACCTGCGGAAGTCTCCAAGGTGGTTCTGGATGAAGAAGCCGAGCGTATTGAGGTTGTTGTTCCAGAAGAGCAGCTTTCCCTTGCCATCGGTCGTCGCGGTCAAAACGTTCGTTTGGCATCGCAGCTGACCGGTCTCGATATCGACATCATGACCGAAGAAGAAGAAAGCGCCCGTCGTCAGGCGGAATTCGAAGAGCGCACCAAGCTGTTCATGGATACGCTCGATCTGGATGAATTCTTCGCCCAGCTTCTGGTGTCCGAAGGCTTCACGTCTCTGGAAGAGGTTGCCTACGTTGAAGTGGACGAGCTGCTGGTCATCGACGGCGTTGACGAAGACACCGCATCCGAGCTGCAAGCCCGTGCCCGTGACTTCCTGGAAGCCCAGAACAAGAAAGCGCTTGAGCATGCCCGCGAGTTGGGTGTCGAAGACAGCCTCGTGAACTTTGAGGGCCTGACACCGCAAATGGTGGAAGCGCTGGCAGAAGATGACGTGAAAACCTTGGAAGACTTTGCGACTTGTGCCGACTGGGAACTGGCCGGTGGCTGGACAACCGTCAACGGAGAACGCGTGAAGGATGACGGTGTTCTGGAGAAATTTGACGTTTCCCTCGAAGAGGCGCAAAATCTGGTCATGACAGCACGTATTCAACTTGGCTGGGTAGACCCGGCAGATCTGGTCTCGGAAGAGGAAGAGACAGACGAAGACGGTGAAGCCAATACGGAGGTCGAGGCCTGATCTCAGGCCTCGAGGATCCGGGCTATGAGCCGCGGCGGTCGAGATAAAGAAACGAACGGACCAGAGCGACGCTGTATCGCAACGGCGGAGCTGCGTGATCCTTCGGAGATGATCCGGTTCGTGATCGGACCAGACGGTCAAGCGGTTGCCGATGTGTACGGCAAGCTACCAGGGCGGGGCATGTGGGTCAGCGCCAACACGGACGCCCTGGCGGATGCGATCAAGAAGAACGCGTTTTCGCGCTCTGCAAAGACGCAGGTTACCGTGCCCGAAGGGTTGTTCGCACAGACTGAGGCCGCGATTGCGAGGCGCTTGGTCGATATGATTTCGCTGGCGCGTAAGGCGGGCCAAGCGGTCTGCGGGTTCGAGAAGGTAAAAGGCTGGCTGGAAACAGATCGCGCACGCGTTTTGATACAAGCCAGTGACGGGTCAGAGCGTGGCAAAGGCAAGCTGCACTCTCCGCCCGGAAAAGATGTTTTTGTTGGCTGTTTGACCGCTCAGGAATTGGGTTTGGCATTCGGCCGGGAAAGTGTGATACATGGCGCCTTAACGGCGGGTGGACTCAGCAAGCAGGTAATTGCTGAAGCAAAACGCCTCAGAGGTGTCCGAGTGACAAGTGGTGGATCCTCCACCCGAAAGGAAAAGACGACGCATGAGCGATAGTGACGGCAAAAAGACTTTGGGTGTACGTGGGCCCGGCGCAGGGCGCCCAGGAAACGTGAAGCAGAGCTTCAGCCACGGGCGGACCAAAAACGTCGTGGTGGAAACGAAACGCAAGCGCGTTGTCGTACCCAAGCCTGGTGGGGCAAAGCCAAGCGTGACAGGTAGCCCGCAGGTTGGAGATCCTTCCAAGCGTCCAGCAGGCATTTCAGATGCGGAACTTGATCGCCGGATGAAGGCGCTGAAGGCGGCCAAGGCTCAAGAAGAAGAAGATGCGGTTCGCCGCGCTGAGGAAGAAAAGCAGCGTGCTGAAGATCGCGAACGCCGCCGTGCCGAAGCCGACGCAAAGGAACGTGAAGAGAAAGAGCGCGAAGAAAGTCTGCGCCAGAAGGCCGAAGACGAAGCCCGCAAAAAACGTGAAGAAGAAGAGGCGAAGGCCCTGGCTTCTGCGGCAGCTGCGGCTCCGGGTGAGCCTGCGGTCAGTGCGCCGTCCAGCCCACGGTCTGCACCAAAACCATCGGCTGCACCACGCAATGACCGCGATGACAATGACCGCGGCAAAAAGAGCCAGCGCGATGATAGCCGCCGGTCCGGCAAGCTAACTGTTAACCAGGCGTTGACCGGTGGCGAAGGTGGCCGTCAACGCTCCATGGCGGCGATGAAACGTAAACAGGAACGCGCGCGCCAGAAGGCGATGGGCGGCAATGTTGAGCGTGAAAAGGTCGTACGTGACGTGAAGTTGCCCGAGGCAATCGTTGTCAGCGAGCTTGCGAACCGCATGTCTGAACGTGTTGCGGATGTTGTTAAGTCCCTGATGCAGAACGGCCTAATGGTGACGCAGACGCAAACCATCGACGCCGATACTGCGGAGCTGATCATCGAAGAGTTTGGGCACAATGTCGTGCGCGTCTCGGACGCTGATGTTGAAGATGTGCTTACACTGCAAGAAGATGACGCAGGTGATTTGAAAGATCGTCCTCCGGTTATCACGGTCATGGGTCACGTCGATCACGGTAAGACCTCTGTTCTGGATGCGATCCGGAACGCGCGTGTTGTTGCAGGGGAAGCCGGTGGCATTACCCAGCATATCGGTGCGTATCAGGTTGAGCAGGGGGGCAATAAACTGACCTTCCTTGATACGCCGGGTCACGCCGCCTTCACATCGATGCGTGCTCGCGGAGCGCAAGTTACTGATATCGTTGTGCTGGTTGTCGCCGCCGATGACGCGGTTATGCCGCAAACCATCGAGGCGATTAACCACGCCAAGGCCGCTAACGTGCCGATGATTGTTGCGATCAATAAAATCGACAAACCTGCCGCTAATCCTGACAAGGTTCGGACTGATCTGCTTCAACATGAAGTGATCGTGGAGAAAATGTCAGGTGAAGTTCAAGACGTTGAGGTTTCGGCAACGGAAGGCACTGGTCTTGATCAGCTGCTCGAGTCGATCTCGCTGCAAGCGGAAATTCTGGAGCTGAAAGCTAATCCGGATCGTGCGGCCGTTGGTGCTGTCATTGAAGCTCAACTTGATGTTGGGCGCGGGCCTGTTGCAACCGTTCTGGTTCAAAATGGCACGCTGCGCCAAGGCGATATCTTCGTTGTCGGTGAGCAATACGGTAAAGTTCGTGCGCTGATTAACGATCAGGGCGACCGCGTCAAAGAGGCGGGTCCGTCCGTTCCTGTGGAGGTTCTTGGCCTCAACGGGACACCGGAAGCGGGCGACGTTCTAAATGTGGTTGAAACCGAAGCTCAGGCTCGTGAAATTGCCGAATACCGAGAGAAAGCTGCGAAAGACAAACGCGCGGCAGCCGGTGCGGCGACGACGCTTGAGCAGTTGATGGCGAAGGCCAAAGACGACGAGAATGTCACCGAGATGCCAATTCTGGTGAAAGCCGATGTGCAGGGCTCTGCTGAGGCGATCAATCAGGCGATGGAAAAGATCGGCAATGACGAGGTCCGCGTGCGGGTTCTGCACTCCGGTGTTGGTGCGATCACGGAAAGCGACATTGGTCTGGCTGAAGCCTCCGGCGCGCCGGTGTTTGGCTTTAACGTGCGGGCGAATGCCTCCGCGCGGAACACGGCTAACCAGAAGGGTATCGAGATCCGCTACTACTCGGTCATCTATGACCTTGTGGACGACGTGAAAGCGGCGGCCTCCGGCCTGCTGTCCAACGCGATCAAAGAAAACTTCATCGGGTACGCGACAATCAAAGAGGTCTTCAAGGTCACAGGCGTCGGCAAAGTTGCGGGCTGTCTGGTCACTGAAGGCGTCGCTCGTAGGTCCGCTGGTGTTCGTTTGCTGCGCGACAACACCGTGATCCACGAAGGGACGCTGAAAACTCTGAAGCGCTTCAAGGATGAGGTGGCAGAGGTTCAGTCCGGTCAGGAATGCGGTATGGCGTTTGAGGCCTATGACGATATCCGACCCGATGACGTGATCGAGATCTTCGAGCGAGAAGAGGTCGTACGTAACCTCGACTAAGAATTCAAAAGCCCCGGCCACCGCGCCGGGGTTTTTTTTTGACCATCCTGCTTATATAGCTTGGTAAACAAGGAGCGCAGGCATGAGTGACACAGATTTCCCCGGTTGGCATGGCACGACGATCATTGGTGTTCGAAAGGGCGGCAAGGTTGTTATCGCGGGTGATGGGCAGGTCAGCCTTGGCCAGACCGTGATCAAAGGCACTGCCAAGAAGGTACGGCGTTTGAAACCGGGTGGGATGGACGTGGTCGCGGGGTTTGCGGGATCAACCGCTGACGCGTTTACCTTGCTGGAGCGGCTGGAGGCCAAGCTTGAGGCAACGCCCGGACAATTAGCGCGCGCCGCTGTGGAGCTGGCGAAAGACTGGCGTATGGACAAATACCTCAAGAACCTTGAGGCGATGCTGATCGTGACAGATGGCAAGGATTTGTTCGTGATCACCGGTGCCGGAGACGTGCTAGAACCAGAACATGATGTTACGGCCATTGGTTCCGGCGGAAACTACGCTTTGGCGGCGGCGCGGGCCTTGATGGATACCGATCTTGGGGCCGAAGAAGTCGCCCGCAAGGCAATGGCCATTGCGAGCGATATTTGTGTCTATACCAACGGCAATCTTACCGTTGAGGAAATTGGTTAGCCCAGCTCAGCAACACCGAGCGGTACGTTGAACTTCTCGCACCAGATCCAGACTTCGTTGTAGTCATCGGGGTCGATGCCCGCTGGCAGCTTGTAAGAAGACGCGCCAGTGTTGGAGGTCAGCTTACCGCTGAGTGTGGCGGGGTCATATTTCCCGTCCTTGCCCAGCGCCACTTTCGGATCTGGCGCACCGTCAAAGGTGAAGTCGCTCAAAAGCTCGACAACACCGCCTTTGCCGCTTTTAACAAGCTCGGCACGTCCGGTTGTCGTGTGATTGCTCAGGCCTTTGAATTCGCCGATACGGCCATGACCGCCAGCAAATACCGGGGCACCAAAGGCCACCAATGGGGTTACAGCGATGGCTGTTTTAAGAAGTGTGCGACGGTTCATAGAACTCTCCATGGTTGTTGTTGGCAGAGTATTGTCCGTAAAACTGCGCAGGAATAGCCCGTATCACGCGAATGTAACCGTCCGTGACAGAGGCACTTGCGTTTCGTGGCGCAACGCATAAGTCTCTTCCAACACTCATGTTAAGGATTTTGCCCTGTGACTGACCTTACCCCGCGCGAGATTGTCTCTGAACTTGACCGGTTCATCATTGGTCAAAAGGATGCCAAGCGTGCTGTGGCGGTTGCATTGCGGAACCGGTGGCGGCGAAAGCAACTTTCCGACAATCTGCGCGACGAGGTTTATCCTAAAAACATTCTGATGATCGGGCCAACTGGTGTCGGCAAGACGGAGATTTCGCGCAGGCTGGCAAAACTCGCCAAAGCACCGTTTCTAAAAATCGAGGCCACGAAATTTACCGAAGTAGGCTATGTCGGGCGCGATGTGGAACAGATCATCCGTGATCTTGTTGATGCGGCCATTCTGATGGTGCGCGAACAGATGCGCGAAGATGTCAAAGCAGCAGCTCATGAGGCTGCTGAAACCCGGGTCATCGAAGCACTCGCAGGACCCGACGCACGTGAACAAACCCGGGAGATGTTTCGCAAGAAGCTGCGGGACGGTTTGCTGGACGATAAGGAAATTGAACTGGAGGTCGCCGATACCTCCAACCCGTTTCAGATGTTTGAAATGCCAGGGCAGCAGCCCGGCCAAAGCGGCGGCATGATGAACCTTGGTGACATGTTCGGCAAAGCCATGGGCGGACGCACCACCAAGCGCAAATTGAAGGTGTCGGAAAGCTACGAAGTGCTGATCGCCGATGAGGCGGACAAGCTTCTGGATCAGGAAACCATCACGGCGGCTGCGATTGAAGCCGTGGAGCAGAACGGCATCGTTTTCCTGGATGAAATCGACAAGGTCTGCGCGCGGGCGGATGCGCGTGGTGCCGATGTCAGCCGCGAAGGTGTGCAGCGGGATTTGTTGCCGTTGATCGAGGGCACAACCGTTTCAACCAAGCATGGGCCCGTGAAAACAGATCATGTGTTGTTCATTGGCTCCGGTGCATTTCATATTGCCAAGCCGTCTGATTTGCTGCCTGAGCTTCAAGGCCGCTTACCGATCCGGGTGGAGCTGCGCGCCTTGACCGAGGAAGACTTCGTGCGGATTCTCACGGAGACCGATAACGCGCTGACCTTGCAATACACCGCCTTGATGAAGACCGAAGAGGTCACCGTCACCTTCACTGAGGATGGCATCGCGGCGCTGGCCAAAATCGCCGCTGACGTAAACCAGAGCGTAGAGAATATCGGGGCGCGCAGGCTTTACACCGTGATGGAGCGCGTGTTCGAAGAGCTTAGCTTCAACGCGCCGGATAAGGCCGGGGAACAGATTGTCCTGAACGCCGAATTTGTCGAGCAGAACCTTGGCGAGCTGAGCCGGTCCGCAGACCTAAGCAGATACGTCCTTTAGAATACGGTATCGTGCCGCACAGATAAGCGCTAGCACGGAGCGTATGGACACGCTCAATTTCATCCGCGGTAATTTCCGCTGGCTCCTGGCCGGGATGCTTTTGACGTTTACGTCCTCGTTTGGACAGACCTTCTTCATCTCCGTCTTTGCCGGTGAAATCCAAGCCGCGTTCGGGCTAAGCCATGCCGCGTGGGGCGGTATCTACATGATCGGCACGCTGGCCTCCGCTGCCGTCATGGTATGGGCAGGCGCTTTGACGGATCGGTTTCGCGTGCGCCAGCTCGGCGCACTGACTTTGGGACTGTTGGCCTTGGCTTGCGTGTCAATCGCGCTGGTTCCAAGCGTATGGCTGCTGCCGCTGGTGATTTTCCTACTGCGGATTTCCGGACAAGGTATGGCGAGCCATATGGCGTCGGTCTCCATGGCGCGCTGGTTTGTTGCCGCGCGTGGCCGGGCCTTGGCAATCGCTGCTTTTGGCTACGCCATCGGAGAGGCGGTCTTGCCGATTATTTTCGTTTTGGTTCTCGGTTTTGTTGGCTGGCGATGGTCTTGGGGGATCGCGGCGGTCCTCGTCCTGGGAGTTATTCCCATCTTGATCTATCTATTGAACCAGGAACGGACACCACAATCGACCGCGTCAGAAAATCACGCGTTGGGCATGGCCGACAGGCATTGGACGCGGGTGGAGGTTCTTCGCCACAAGTTGTTCTGGTTCTTGCTGCCGACACTTCTGGGTCCGTCCGCGTTTGGCACAGCGTTTTTCTTCCATCAGGTGCATTTGGCGGACATCAAGGGGTGGACCCATCTGGATATGGTCAGCCTGTTTCCGGTCTATACCGGCGTGGCTGTAATTTCGATGATGCTATCAGGGTTTGCGATTGACCGGTTCGGATCGGCTCGATTGATGCCGCTTTTCATGATCCCTTGTGCGTTCGGGTTCGCGCTGTTTTCAGTCGCAGACTCGCTTGTGATTGGTGCTGTTTCAGTTGCCGGGTTTGGGATCACGACAGGGATCAATGCCACTTTGTCCTCGGCATTCTGGGCAGAGTTCTATGGGACCAGACATATCGGTGCCATCAAAGCGATGGCTGTCGCGGTGATGGTTCTGGGGTCTGCGATCGGGCCGGGTTTAACCGGGTACTTGATCGATCTGGGATTTTTGTTTGACCAACAGCTTTTCTGGATTTCGCTCTACTACCTTTTCGCCGCGCTTGTTGCTGGTATCGGGATCAGGACAACACGACGCAGCCTTATCGCTGCCGTCTGAGATAGACGTAATAGGCCCCGCTACCACCATGTTTCAGACTGGCTTGGGAGATCTGAAGCACCAACGGTTTAATCGGATGTTGTTGAAGCCATTGCGGGACCTGGTGTTTCAAAACGCCGATCCGCGCAGGAATAGGCCCGTCCCCCGGTTTGACCTTTCCCTTGCCAGTGATCACCAGAACCAGTCTTTTGCCAGCCGCATGCGCGCCGAGGACGAAATTCACCAAAGCCGGATGCGCCTGATCCAATGTCATGCCATGCAGGTCGATACGCCCTTCCGGGGTGATCTTGCCGCGCTTCATTTTGCCAAAGGACTTGGCATCCATCTGCACGGTGCTTGCGCCCATCGTCTCCGCAATTGATGGCGCAAGGCTGTGTGGGCTCTTGGCCGGTTTCGCAATTTCCCCAATCTTAAAATCAGTTTGCAGCGGTGTCGGCTTCTTGCGGGGTTTGGTGTTGAGAACTTTCGTGGGGTCTATAGGCTTTGCGGCTTTCGGGTGCAGCGCGTGCGCAGTATCTGTGACCTTAGACCAAAGCTCTCTTTCTTCTAGGCTTAGATGTCTGGGTTTGCGTCGTGACATCCGGTTAACCCCCGGGAGCGAGAGCGAAAGCCACCTGAATGGGCATCAAAACCACCATACGGCCAGGGTCCTTGATCCGGCCTGCAACTCTGCCAGCCTTATCACCCGTTCCATAGAAAACATCCGCGCGCTGCGCGCCCTTGATGGCTGACCCGGTGTCCTGTGCAATCATCAGACGGTTCAGCGGTTGGGTCCCACCTTTTTCGATCCATACAGGTGCGCCCAGCGTCGTAAATTTCGGATCAACCGCGATGGAACGCAGCGTGGTGATGGACCTGTTCATCGCCCCTAACGGACCGCGCGACGCTGGCACTTCGGACACTTCGCGAAAGAATACGAAGGACGGGTTGTGTTGCAGAAGGTCGCGGCCAGCTTCGGGGTTGCGTCTGACCCACCGCTGGATCACCTGCGCAGAAACTTGATGTGGTTGATAGACTCCGCGGCGCACAAGTTCCTGCCCGATTGAGCGGTATTCATGGCCGTTCTTGCCCGCATATCCGACTCGAAGCGCGCCGCCCTCCGACAATTTCACCCGGCCTGAGCCTTGGATCTGCAAAAAGAAAACATCGACCGGGTCATCGACCCAGGCAATTTCCAGACCACGGCCGCTCAGTAGGTTTTGATCCTCAATCTGTTCGCGGGAATACCACAGGACGCCGTTTTGAACCTCTGGCGGCTTGGCATAAATCGGATAGCGGTATGGCCCTTGGCGAGACCTGGAACCATTCAGTTCCGGCTCAAAATATCCGGTAAAAAGTGCTGGCTCTTCACCGCCGATCAATACCGGACGGAAGAACAGCTCAAAAAATGCTTTTGCGGAAGGCTGGCTTGTGGCCAACGCACAAAGCGACTTCCATTCCTCGTTTTCGATATCGATGCAGGTTTCTTGAAAAACTGACAGGGCCGCTTCGTGGTCGTCCTCTTCCCACCCGCGCAGGTCTTCGAATGACAATATCTCGACGGAGGGACCAGCGGCAGCATCAGCGCTCATCAGAGCACCCAAAAGGTATGCCGCTGCCCCAAGGCCAAGTCTCATCCGCCAGTTGCGACCAGTTGCCAGTTCGGATCGTCTGCACCCATTGTCCGGGCAAACGTCCATATGTCTTTCTGGCGCTTAATCTCATTGGGATTGCCTTCAACAATGTCACCGGCACTGTCGCGGACAACAGAGGTCAGCTCGCCAACAAATTTGACCTTCAGCTCGGCCTCGTTGCTGGACTTGTCGATCTCAGCATCAAGAAGCGTGACTTCGCGCACGCCGACAAATTCCGCCTCGACCATAAGGCCTTCTTTTTTTCGAAGCTCGATCACCTCGCTGAAGGTTTCAAACACGTCGTCAGAAAGGAACGGTTTAATCTCTTCGATCTCACCCTTTTCAAAGGCCATCAGGATCATTTCATATGCACCACGCGCACCGCCAAGAAAATCAGACACGCCAAAGCTGGGCTCAAGGCCTTTCATCGCGGCCAAAGCCGAAGCAGCATCGCTGTCTTCGTCGACATGATCAGTGATATCGCGGTCCGGGCCGCCTTCTATCACTTCGAAATTGTTGCGCGCGCGGGACGCGGGGTCTTCCGCACCGGGGATCGGAAGCGGCGGCTTTTCAAACCCCTCCCGTGTGCCCAACACATTTTTCAGGCGCAGGATCAGGAAAACGGCAATGCCGGCAAGGACTAGAAGCTGGATCATTTCGCTGCTCATTCAAACCTCAATTGGGGGTGCGGATTGGCAATTTCAAACTCAGACCCTTATGTAGGTGCTTGGGGGGCACAAGTCCACCTGAGGAACACCTCACGAAAGAGGCATCTATGTGGCTATTCGTCCTATTTGTTACGATTCCGATCATTGAGATCGCATTATTTATCCAAGTCGGCGGCTGGTTAGGCCTTTGGCCTACTTTGGGAATCGTTGTTTTGACAGCAATTTTGGGCACTTTCCTCGTACGCGCGCAGGGTTTGGCCGCAATGTCGGAAATACGCTCAAACCTAAATGACTTACGGGACCCCACGGAAGCCTTGGCGCATGGAGCGATGATACTGGCCTCCGGGCTTTTGTTGCTAACGCCTGGGTTTTTCACAGATGCGGTCGGTTTCGCGTTTCTTGCGCCACCGGTTCGCATGGCGGTATTTCACTACATCCGGTCCCGCATCAAAGTGCAAAGCTTTGTACATACGGGATCGACCTCATATCCCTCTGACAGGGCACAAGACGGCGACATTATCGATGGGGACTATGCTGAGCTGGCCGATGATCCCGCAGAAGTAGAAGCAAAAGGCCCAAATGGTCGCCCATCAGGTTGGACGCGCCATTGAGGCCCGTTTCGTGACCTGTTAAGAGGCCGCAACTAGTTTCGTCGAAGGAGACACCGATATGGCCGAAGAAAACGGCGCAGCCCCAGTTCAACCTCGCATGCAGGTGCTGGCTCAATTCATCAAAGATATGTCATTTGAGAACGTCGCAGCTCAGAAAGGGCTCACCGATCCGGATGGCGGTCCTGATATTCAGGTTCAGGTTAACCTTGATGCCAAGAAGCGCCCAACGGAGAACCAATATGACGTCACGGTGAAGTTGGAAGTTTCTGCCAAGACCAAAGAAGGTGGTAGCCCGATTTTCCTGATGGAGCTGGAATATACCGGAGTGTTCCTTGTGGAGAATGTTCCAGACGAACAATTGCACCCGTTCTTGATGATCGAATGCCCCCGGATGTTGTTCCCGTTCTTGCGCCGTATCGTCAGCGATGTGACCCGCGATGGTGGCTTCCCGCCGCTCAACCTGGAAAACATCGACTTCCTTGCGCTTTATCGCAACGAGTTGGCGCGCCGCGCACAAGCGGAAGCAGCCACCAAGAAAGCCGACGCTTAAGTTAGCTTCTTCCAAACAGCATCGTCGCCCAATGCGCTGACAAAATCAGCATGGGCGGCGCGTTCGGCTTCCGTGATCCGCTGGGGCAACGGCTCCGGGCGGGGTTCAGGACGCCAGGCCGTGTCCGCTGTATTTTTCTGAGAATTGGAGCTGGCAAGGACGAGGTCCGGCTGCCGGCCGCCGATCAGCTCCAGATAAACTTCCGCCAGAATTTCGCTGTCCAGAAGCGCGCCGTGCTTTTCACGGGCGGAATTGTCGATCCCGAACCGTCGGCACAATGCGTCAAGCGACGCAGGTGAGCCCGGGAATTTCTTCCGCGCAATGGCAAGCGTATCAAGGGCTTGGGCGTTCGGAAGCTGCGGGAGTTCTGCCCAACCAAGCTCCGCATTGAGAAACTTCATGTCAAACGCTGCATTGTGAATCACAAGCTTGGCGTCTTGCACAAAGTCCAGAAACTCTTGACCGATGGCTTTAAATTTTGGTTTGTCGCGCAGGAAGTCATCGCCGAGCCCGTGGACTTCTAAAGCCGCCGTCGGCATAGACCGTTCAGGGTTAATATATTGGTGATAAACCCGGCCCGTGGGCATGTGGTTGACAAGCTCAACGGCCCCGATCTCAACGATGCGGTCACCTTCGCCGGGTTCAAACCCGGTGGTTTCAGTATCGAGAACGATTTCCCTCATAACGGGCCTTTCAGTCTTTTCACTAGGGCTTCAACCTTTTCTTTTGTGTCTTCCATCGTCAAGGTTTCGATCACAAAGTCAGCGCGTTCCCGCTTTTCTGCATCCGGGGTCTGACGGCTTAGGATCATCTGGAATGTGGCTTCATCCATGGTTCCACGCGCCATAACCCGGTCACGCTGCACATGCGCTGGGGCTGACACAACGAGTACCCCATCCATCTTTTCCGCGCCGCCAGTTTCAAAGAGCAGCGGGATATCCAGAACGATTAACGGTGCATGCGAGTGTTCTGCGATGAAGTTAGCGCGGTGTTCCGCAACGAGCGGGTGAACCGCCCCTTCGATCTTCGCTAAAAGCCCTGCATCCTTCGCGATCACTGCCTTGAGAATGGTTTTATCGACGCCTTGGTTGCTGACCGCATCTGGCACTAGTTCTTTGATCGGACCCAATGCAGCGCCACCCGGCTGATAAAGTTCTACGACCGTTTTGTCAGCGTCCCAGACAGGTACGTTAAGCTCTCGGAACATGTTAGCCGTCGTGGATTTTCCCATCCCGATGGATCCGGTCAACCCAAGCAGATAGGGTTTTTGGCTCATGCTAAAACGGCTTTGCGCAAAGCTTGATCAACCTCTGGTCGTTTTCCGAACCAACGTTCAAATCCTGGCGCGGCTTGATGCAGAAGCATCCCCAAGCCATCAACTGTTTTGCAACCAATCGCAGCGGCTTCTTTCAGCAAGTTGGTTTGCAGCGGCGTGTAGACGATGTCAGTCACCAGTGTTGTTTTGCCAAGCGCATCGAGCTTGATCTTCAGCTCTTCCTTGCCGCTCATTCCCAAAGATGTCGTGTTCACAAACGTCGCTACCTCGCCCAGATGATTTGGGGCTTGTGTCCAGTCGAGTACGGTTACCTTCGCGCCAAAATGCGCTTTTAGTGCATCGGCGCGGGCGCGGGTCCGATTGGCGATGAACACATTCGGCGCACCTTCCTGAATCAGGCCCGCAACAATCGCGCGGGCCGCACCACCAGCGCCAAGAACCAGCGCATCACCAGCCTTTGCGGTCCAGTCCGGCGCCTCCTGTTTCAGGTTTGCAATAAACCCAGCCCCGTCAGTGTTGTCGGCATGAAGCTTGCCGTCAGTTTGAAATGTCAGCGTATTCGCTGCACCAATCAGCGCTGCTCGGTCAGAGACCACGTCGGCAATATTCAGAACCGCTTCCTTATGCGGGATCGTGACGTTCACGCCGCGAAACCCCATTTTCGGCAGATTATCCAGGACATGCGCAAGATTCGTGCTTTCGATGCTCATCGGGATATAGTGCCCGTTAATGCCGTAGCGGGCCAACCAATGGCCATGCAGCACAGGGCTTTTTGAATGTGCTATCGGGTGTCCAATAACCCCGGCCAATGGGATGGCTGTCTGTGTCATCCTTCGATCACGCCCTTTAGTGTCATATAGTTCAGAACCTCCAATAGCGGCATTCCCAATACAGTGAAATAGTCACCTTCGATTCGGGAAAATAGCCGCGCACCTTCGGCTTCCAATTGGTAGCCGCCGACGCAGTGGCGAACGTCCTCCCAATTTCGGTCGACATAGGCGCTTATGTAGCCATCCGAGAGCTGGCGCATATGAAGTTTGGCGCGTGTCACACTGCGCCAAACCGGTTCGGCGTTTTCGTAGATTACCGCGGCCGAATAAAGATCATGAGCGGACCCCCTAAGCTGCGAAAGCTGCTGCCTGAGATCATCCCGAGAATTTGGTTTTGAAAGCAGCCCGCCATTGAAGGCCAAAACTTGATCACAGCCAAGAACCATCGCGTCTGGCCGCTTCAAAGAGATTTTACGCGCTTTGTATTCCGCCAACGCATCGGCGATATCATGCGGCTTCGCGTTCTCACCCTTAAGGCTGTCTTTGATCGCATCTTCGTCGACTAGGGGCTTTTGTATCTCGACATCAAGGCCCGCATTTTGCATCATTTGCTGCCGGATCACTGAACCTGATGCCAGCACGATAGGTACAGTCATGTTGATAACCTTCTGGATAAGCTTGAGGAGGAATCATGTACGGATATCGTGTTATCCACCGAGAGTTTGTACAGACGCCAAGTTACAAACATAGACCATATTCTGTCCGCTGCCTTATGCATTCTGGATAACAAATTTTTGGGGTCTGGATAAAGAGTCGTTATTCAAAGATCGTTCATGAGTACTTCACAGGTTTGGGCTAAGTATTGGTCAATTAAGTCACTGTTATTATTTAATTTAATGCCGTTCTTCCACAGCTGTTGGTTATTCTGTGACTTTCTCTTTGTTTGTGTGAATAACTCATTAATCCACATAATCCACACCCCCTACATACAACATCATCTTTTCTTTCTTTCTTTATTATATTTAAGAAGACGGAAACGGGAGCTCCCATGGGCGATATTCTGGCGACGATCTATCCTTGGACAAAGAGCCTTCATGTGATCTCAGTGATCGCGTGGATGGCTGGGCTGTTTTATCTGCCACGATTGTTTGTGCACCATACTGAAAAAGTCAAAGAGGGCACCGACACAGACGCACTTTTTCAGATGATGGAATACAAGCTCCTCAAAGTGATCATGAACCCTGCGATGGTAGCGACCTGGGTTTTTGGACTGGCTTTGGTCTTTACGCCAGGGATTGTCGATTGGTCTGCTTGGTGGCCTTGGGTAAAAGCTGGCAGTGTGCTCGCGATGAGTTGGTTTCATCATTGGTTGGCACAGCAACGCAAAACTTTTGTAGCCGGTGATTTTTCTCAAACCGGTAAATCATACCGGATCATGAACGAGGTTCCGACGCTTTTGATGTTTGTGATTGTAATCTCGGTTATAGCCAGACCGTTCTGAGTTTGACTCCGAAAGTCCAAACCCTTAGATAAGCGCCACCGGCTATCCTGTCGGCGATTTCCGATTGAATAAAAACGCTCCTTGAGCTGCAACTATGGTGTCCTGTCCTCATGTCCGAAGACCGTCTGAATCTTGCTGATTTGAAAAAGCAAAGCCCTGCTGATCTTGTAACGATGGCAGAAGAGCTTGAGATCGAAAATGCACCGACCATGCGTAAGGGCGAGATCATGTTCTCGATCCTGAAGGAGCGCGCTGAAGAAGGTTGGGAAGTTTCTGGTGATGGTGTTTTGGAAGTTCTCCAAGACGGGTTCGGATTTCTGCGGTCCCCGGAGGCAAACTATCTGCCGGGCCCAGACGACATTTACATGTCGCCAGAAATTATTCGTCAGTTTTCTTTGCGCACAGGTGACACCGTCGAGGGTCACATGGTCGCGCCGCGTGATAATGAGCGGTATTTTGCAATCACGAAGGTGACGGCAATCAATTTTGAAGATCCTGAAAAAGCCCGCCACAAGGTGAGTTTCGACAACCTGACGCCGCTTTATCCAGACGAGCGCTTGACGATGGAAACGGATGATCCAACCGTAAAGGATCGTTCTGCCCGGATCATCGATCTTGTGGCTCCGATCGGGAAAGGTCAGCGGTCTTTGATCGTAGCGCCTCCGCGGACGGGTAAAACGGTTCTTTTGCAAAACATCGCGAATTCAATCGAGGCGAACCATCCGGAATGTTACCTGATCGTTTTGCTGATCGATGAACGGCCGGAAGAGGTCACTGATATGCAGCGCTCGGTCAAGGGTGAGGTTATCAGCTCCACGTTTGATGAGCCGGCGACACGGCATGTTGGCGTTTCTGAAATGGTGATCGAAAAGGCCAAGCGTTTGGTGGAGCATAAGCGCGACGTAGTGATCTTGCTCGATTCTATTACCCGTCTGGGTCGCGCCTTTAACACGGTGGTGCCGTCCTCGGGTAAAGTTCTGACCGGTGGTGTTGATGCGAACGCATTGCAGCGCCCGAAGCGGTTCTTCGGTGCAGCGCGGAACATTGAGGAAGGTGGTTCCTTGACGATTATTGCAACAGCGTTGATCGATACAGGTAGCCGAATGGACGAAGTGATCTTTGAGGAATTCAAAGGAACCGGTAACTCCGAGATTGTTCTGGATCGCAAGGTTGCAGATAAGCGCGTTTTCCCGGCTATGGACATCCTGAAATCTGGTACCCGGAAAGAAGAATTGCTTGTCGACAAGAACGATCTGCAGAAAACCTTTGTACTTCGTCGAATCCTTAACCCAATGGGGACGACGGATGCGATCGAGTTCCTGATCGGGAAACTCAAGCAAACCAAGACAAATACAGAGTTCTTCGACTCAATGAATACGTAAATTCCATTTAATAACAATGGATTACAAAGATGGACACGATTTTTGCCCTGGCGTCTGCGCGCGGTAAAGCGGGTGTTTCCGTGGTGCGCGTTTCGGGTTCACGTGCGTTTGAAATAGCGTTTGAGTTGACTGGGGCCTTACCGGTACACAGGCAAAGCTCTGTTCGGAATATCCGCGATGCTGATAACACCGTGATAGATGAAGCGCTCGTCTTGGGGTTTGACGCAGGAAAGAGCTTCACTGGGGAGCAAGTCGTAGAATTACAGGTCCATGGTAGCCAAGCGATCATTACGCGGCTTTTGAAGCGTCTGAGCGGTTTTGAGAATACACGTCTCGCAGAGGCTGGGGAATTTACCCGCCGTGCCCTTGAGAACGACCGGCTTGACCTGGCCCAGGTCGAAGGGCTCGCGGATCTGATTGATGCGGAAACAGAGGTGCAACGACGCCAAGCGATGCGTGTATTCAGCGGTGGTTTAGGCAAGCTGGTGGACGGGTGGCGCCGCGATCTTATCCGGGCTCGTGCACTTCTGGAGGCAACCATTGATTTTGTCGATGAAGATGTTCCCGTCGATGTGCGCCCAGAGGTGTCAGAGCTTATCGCGAAGGTTTCTGAGGAGTTGAACCAGGAAGCACGTGGGAGCGTATTTGCGGAGCGTATCAAAGATGGGTTTGAGGTAGCGCTCGTCGGTCCTCCGAATGTTGGCAAGTCGACTTTGTTGAATGCGCTTGCTGGTCGCGACGCTTCGATAACGTCGGAGATTGAGGGGACAACCCGCGATGTCATCGAAGTAAGGATGGACCTCGCCGGACTGCCGGTGACTTTTCTTGACACAGCCGGTCTTCGTGAAACAGCAGATGTTGTCGAATCCATTGGGATCGGACGTACGCGCGACAGAGCTGCGCGTGCTGACCTCAGGGTGTTCTTGAAACCTTCAGCGGACCATCGCCCCGAATTGGACCTTGTCGACGGAGATATCGAGCTTGTATCAAAAGCTGATATCGAAAAGGAGGGCGAAATCTCCGGTCTGTCTGGTCTGGGGGTCGACAAGCTTGTCGATCGGATCGCGTTGGTTTTCTCGAATAGGTCGGCGCTGTCTTCCGTTGCCACGCATGAACGACACCGCGTCGCCATCCTGCAGGCAATCGAGGCTTTGAAATTTGCTCAGGAAGAGTTAGATCAGGGACTCGAAAGATCAGAAATAGCAGCGGAAGAATTGAGATCAGCGACAAGATCGCTGGAATCGCTCGTTGGTCATGTGGACGTAGAAGCCTTGCTGGATGAGATTTTCTCAAGCTTCTGTTTAGGAAAGTAGGAGTGTTTCACGTGAAACATTCGAAATTTGATGTTGTCGTTGTCGGCGGAGGACATGCTGGCGTGGAGGCGGCTGCGGCCTCTGCGCGATTTGGTGCGCGCACAGTGCTGGTGACGCAAAAGGCAGACTCGATTGGTGTTATGTCGTGCAATCCGGCTATTGGTGGGCTTGGCAAGGGCCACCTTGTTCGGGAAATTGATGCGTTGGACGGGATCATGGCGCGGGCTGCGGATGCTTCGGGAATACAATTTCGCTTGTTGAATCGTCGAAAGGGTCCAGCGGTTCAGGGCCCTCGGGCGCAGGCTGACCGTGCTTTGTACCGTAATGCGGTTCAAAGTCTCGTTGGGTCGGTAAGCGGACTTGATGTTGTGGAGGCCGAGGTAGCTGACCTTCAGGTTTCAGATGGACGTGTCTGCGGTGTTCTTTTACGTGATGGATCTGAGATTTCTGCGAAATCCGTTGTTCTGACAACAGGAACATTTTTGCGTGGCGTTATTCATATTGGCGACGTTTCCCATGAGGGAGGGCGCATGGGTGATGCGCCATCAAACCGTCTTGCGGACCGTATTCGTGGAATGGGGCTGCCACTTGGAAGGTTGAAGACCGGTACGCCACCCCGTTTGGATGGGCGCACTATTGATTGGGCAGGGCTGGAGATGCAGCCAGGCGACGAAAAGCCGGTGATGTTTTCTTTTATGTGCAAAGGGCCAACGGCAGAGCAAGTGTCCTGTGGGATTACCCATACGAACGAAAGAACCCATGAGATAATAGAGAAAAACCTATCAAAATCAGCGATGTATGGTGGCCACATTGACGGTGTCGGGCCAAGATATTGCCCGTCAATCGAGGATAAGGTTGTTCGGTTCGCTGATAAGAATTCTCACCAGGTTTTTCTAGAGCCTGAAGGCCTGAATGACCCGACAATCTATCCAAACGGGATATCAACGTCGTTGCCGGTAGATGTTCAAGAAAGCTATGTTCGGTCTATCAGAGGGCTTGAAGGCGCAGTAATTATGCAGCCGGGATATGCAATTGAGTATGATTATGTCGACCCACGGGCGCTTGCACCGAGTTTAGAGTTGAGAGATCAGCCGGGGCTGTACCTGGCTGGTCAGATCAACGGAACGACGGGCTATGAGGAGGCCGGCGCTCAAGGGTTGATGGCGGGCTTGAATGCCGCAAGGGCAGCACAAGAGCTCGCGCCTTTCGTTATGTCGCGGTCAAGCGGGTATATCGGTGTGATGATAGATGACCTTGTGACCCGCGGTGTTGCTGAACCGTACCGGATGTTTACGTCCCGTGCGGAGTTTCGTCTCTCTCTCAGGGCGGATAATGCAGATCAACGCCTTACAGACCTTGGGCATCAATTCGGTTGCGTATCTGAACTTCGGTTGGTCGCGTTCAATAAAAAGCGTGAGGAACTAGAGAAAACACGATCCCTGCTCAAAAGCATGGCGATTTCTCCAACTGAGGCTTCGTCAAGGGGTTTCAAAGTTCGTGCCGACGGCAAGAAGCGCAATCTTCTCGAGTTGCTCAGCTTTCCGGATGTTGAGTTTGCGGATCTTTCCAAAAGCTGGCCCGAGATTTCGGGTGTTTCTGAGGAAATAGCTGATCAGCTTTCGAAAGAGGCGTTGTATTCAAACTATCTGGATCGTCAGAGCAGGGATGCGGATGCGTTGCGACAGGATGAATCGCTGACCATTCCAGACGGCTTGGATTATGGCTCAATCAAGGGTCTTTCAACTGAGATGATCGAAAAGCTCAACAAAATAAGACCTACATCGATAGGGCAGGCGTCTCGGATAGAGGGTATGACGCCGACTGCCATCACACTGGTTTTAGGCAGAATGCGTCTCGATCAGAAGAAGTCAGCCTAGAAGCGTGATAGACAAAATTACTCAGGATCTGAATGTTTCACGTGAAACAATTGCGGCTTTGGAGGCGTATGTTCAGCTTTTAGAGAAGTGGAACAAATCCATAAACCTCGTCGCAAAGTCTACGATAGAAGAAGTGTGGGAGCGGCATATCCGCGATTCTTCGCAACTTTTTGAAGCACTCCCGGACAGCGCTCGAAAGCTTGCGGATATTGGTTCTGGTGGAGGTTTGCCTGGCTTGATCCTCGCAATCATCGCGAAAGAGAAGCGACCGGACCTCGCTATTGTGCTCGTTGAATCTGACGCTCGGAAATGCGCTTTTCTGACATCGGTGGCAACCAAGCTGGGCTTGGAAGTCAGGGTAGAGAACAATCGTATCGAACAACTGCCGACTATGAGCGCTGACGTGATCACCGCCAGGGCCCTCGCCTCGCTTGATCAACTGAACAAGTTTTCGCATATCCACTTGAAGGATGGAGGCGAAAGCCTGTTTCTAAAAGGGCAAGGGCACCTAAAAGAGATTGAGGCGGCGCGGAAAATGTGGTGTTTCGATGTTGAAACAATACAAAGCGTCACGAATCTGGAAGCGGCGATTGTACGAATTCGCAATTTGAGCCCGAGATAGCAAATATGAATAACCAAAAACCAAGAGTTATCTCGATCGCGAACCAGAAAGGTGGCGTAGGCAAGACGACGACTACGATCAATCTGGGCGCATCCCTTGCGGCCAAGGGCCAGAAAGTTTTGATCATCGACCTTGATCCGCAGGGCAATGCGTCCACCGGACTAGCAATTGATGCAAAGGCAAGGCGCAAAACTACCTATGATTTGTTGTTGAATGACACGCTTCTGACGGAAACATCGATCAAGACAGCCGTCCCCAACCTTTTGATCACGCCCGCAACCACAGACCTTAGTTCAGCGGATCTGGAAATGGTGACGGCGACCAGACGGGTTTTCTTGCTCGGTGATGTGATAAAGAGCACAAACACGGAAGAATTGAATCTTGATTTCATCCTAATTGACTGCCCTCCGTCGCTGAATCTACTGACCTTGAATGCGATGGTCGCGTCTGACTCGGTTTTGGTTCCGCTGCAGGCTGAATTCTTCGCTCTTGAGGGGCTGTCTCAGTTGCTGCTTTCAATCCGAGAAATCCGAGAAACGGCAAACCCGAAGCTGAGGATGGAAGGTATTGTGTTAACCATGTATGATAAACGCAACAACTTGTGTCATCAGGTGGAAACGGACGCGCGTGAAAACCTCAAAGGGTTGGTGTTCAAAACGATGATTCCAAGGAATGTGCGTCTGAGCGAAGCGCCGTCATATGGGCTTCCGGTGACAAATTACGACCCCACATCCCGTGGCGCGATGGCCTACAAGGCTCTGGCGCAGGAGATGTTGGATCGACTAGCGAATTAGGGTGAGCCAATGGCAGAGCGAAAAGAAAAGAGAGGTCTGGGTCGCGGTTTATCTGCGTTAATGGCAGATGTCGATCTGAGCGCAGAGTCTTCCTCGGAAGCCAAACGTACTGGCCGTACTGGTTCACTATCCGTGCCGGTCGAAAATATTCGGCCCAATCCAGACCAGCCGCGTCGAGATTTTGACAAAGACGCGCTGAACGAGCTCGCTGGCTCCATTTCAGAAAAAGGTGTCATACAACCGCTTGTTGTACGTGTTGATCCCGAAAATAGTGATAAATATCAAATCGTTGCGGGTGAAAGACGCTGGCGCGCAGCACAGATTGCAAAGCTGCATGAACTGCCTGTCGTCGTTCGGGAATTTAGTGATACCGAGGTTCTTGAGATCGCAATTATTGAGAATATTCAACGCGCTGATCTGAATCCGGTTGAGGAAGCGCTTGGTTTTCAACAGCTCCAAAACAAGTTTGGCCATACACAGGAACAGCTTGCTCAAGCGCTTGGGAAAAGCAGAAGCCATATCGCAAATATGCTACGCCTTCTAAATCTTCCCGATGCGATTTTGTCCTGGATGCGTGAGGGAAAATTAACAATCGGTCATGCCCGCGCGCTGATTACCGCGGAAAATCCGGTTGATCTTGCGCGGCAAGTGATCGCAAAGGGCCTGTCTGTTCGTGATACCGAAAAGCTTGCCAAGAGAACGAATGGTAACGATGCGGAAAAGATATCATCGCGACCGGCTAGCACGGACAAAGATGCCGATACACGCGCGTTGGAAGGTGATCTTTCCGCGAACCTCGGCATGAAAGTTGACATCGATCATGATGCCGGAAAAGAAAGCGGCAAACTTAGTATTTCATACAAGGATTTCAACGAGTTAGATGAGCTTTGCCGCCGCCTGATATCGCTTTCACCAGGCTAACAAATCAACTCTTCCAAAATCTTGTTCAGCAAAATCCGCTTTGACGCAGGGACGGTCATGCGATCGCCTTCAACGATGACGAACCCCTCACGTTTCAAGTTTTCTAAGTTCGCGTTTGAGATCAGTTCAGGAGAGAGGCTGTTTAGCCGAGACAGATCTGTCCCTTCTGCCAACCTCAAAGACATCAAAAGGTATTCCGTGGCTTGATCCAGCTTTGTGATCACATCACAGATGGTCTCACCTGATCCCTTTTCGGTAACCAGTTTTAGCCAGGTTGACGGTGCCAACGCTGTCTCCGTCGCGTAGCGGACATCTTCTACCGAATATCGCCCATGCGCGCCGGGCCCTATTCCCAAATAATCTCCGCCGCGCCAGTAGATTAAATTGTGCTGCGACTCCTGGCTGGGGCATGCGTGGTTCGAAACCTCATATGCGGGCAGCCCGGCGCCCTTCATATGTTCTTGCGTAAACAAGAACATGTCCGCGGAAAGATCTTCATCAGGTAGGCCTTTCAATAAACCTCTGGAAAACCGATCGCCAAAGGCCGTGTTGTCTTCCACGGTCAATTGGTAGAGCGAAAGATGAGATGGTTCAAAACTAAGCGCAAGATCAAGCTCTGAGGTCCAAGCGTCCATCGTTTGATGTTGCCGCGCATAGATCAGGTCGAAGCTTACCCGTTCAAAATTCTGCCTTGCGACTTGAAGGGCAATTAGCGCCTCTTCAGAGGTGTGAAGTCGGCCCAACAACTTCAAATCATGGTTGTTTAGAGCCTGTAAACCCATCGAAACCCGATTTACGCCAGCGCTACGATAATCCCGAAATCGCGATGCTTCTACCGATGTCGGATTGGCCTCTAACGTGATCTCAATGTCATTTGCGAGCGGCCAATTCTTCTGAACCCTGGTGAGCACCTGATCGACGACAACCGCATCCATCAGGCTTGGTGTTCCGCCGCCAAAATAGACAGAGTTCAAGATGCGATCACCGGTAAACTGTGCAACGCGGTCAAGCTCGGACAGGTACGCGGCGGCCCATGCCGATTGGTCAATACGGCTCGCAACATGGCTGTTAAAATCGCAGTAGGGGCATTTTGCCTGGCAGAAGGGCCAATGGATATAAAGTCCAAACCCAGCGCCGAAATGACTACTCAAAGAGAGCTACCAATTTCTGGAAGGCATCCGCGCGGTGACTGATCTGATTTTTCTGCCAGCGATCCATCTCACCGAAAGTTTCATCGAAGCCATCAGGTTGGAAAATTGGGTCATAGCCATGGCCTTGATCGCCGCGCTTCGGCCAGACAATCTTGCCCTCCATCGTACCAGCGAAAACCTCATCGTGACCATCGGGCCAAGCGAGCACTAACGTACAGCAAAAACGAGCTATCCAAGGTTCTGGTGCACCAGATGTGATGAGCTCTTTCCGGGTTCGATCCATAGCTAAATCGAAGTCACGGCCAGACTCTGTTTCCGCCCAATCGGCTGTATAGACCCCGGGCGCGCCGTCCAATGCATCAATTTCAATCCCGCTATCATCAGCAAGAGCCGGCAAACCGGTTGCGCGTGCTGCGGCATGTGCCTTTATGCGCGCATTTCCCACAAACGTGGTCTCGGTTTCTTCGGGTTCAGGTAGGTTGTGAGATGCTGCTGAAACAACCGTGACGCCGAAAGGCTTAACCAGTTGTTCAATCTCTTCCAACTTCCCTTGGTTGTGGGTGGCTATAAGAAGCTGATTTCCAACAAACTTTCGCATGGTCTAACCTGAAGCGGCCTCTTTTTGGGCCGCTACAAGCTCAGCAATGCCTTTTTCAGCGAGGTCCATCATGCTGTCGAGTTCTGACCTGCTGAATGTTGCCCCTTCTGCAGACCCCTGAACTTCAACCAGACCATTTGACCCTGTCATGACGAAATTTGCATCCGTCCCGGCGTCGCTGTCTTCGAGGTAGTCAAGATCAAGGACCGGTTGTCCTGCATAAATGCCACAACTAACCGCAGCTACATGTTCAGTCAGGGGGTCTGATTTGATATCTCCGGCCTTGATCAGAGCCTGAATGGCCAGTTTCAAAGCGACCCAGCCGCCAGTGATTGATGCGCATCTCGTGCCGCCGTCAGCCTGAATGACATCGCAATCGACGACAATTTGTCGCTCACCCAGCGCGACGCGATCAACACCCGCACGGAGCGATCGGCCGATGAGCCGCTGAATCTCTTGTGTCCGTCCAGATTGGCCATTCTTTGCTTCCCGACGCATCCGAGTATTTGTAGCGCGTGGCAGCATCCCGTATTCCGCAGTGACCCAGCCAAGACCCGAATTGCGAAGAAATGGCGGAACGCGTTCATCAATCGATGCCGTGCACAAAACATGCGTGTTGCCGCATTTGATCAAACACGAGCCTTCCGCATGCATTGTAACGCCGGTCTCGATTGAAATCGGGCGCATCATGTTTAAATCACGTCCAGATGGGCGCATCTCGTGTCCTTTCAAAAAGATTGCGATCAGATACCCTTGCGAAGTGACAGGTTGCAAGCGAGATTGCGATGCGCAACGCAACCTATAGAAACCATATGAAACACGGACAAGAAATTCTGGGCGAAATGACCGACCGCAGCCGCGAAGTTTTTAAGCGGATTGTAGAGGCGTATCTGACAACTGGTGATCCGGTTGGCTCAAGAAGCCTCGTTCGTGAGCTCAGCGAAAACGTAAGTGCCGCCACGGTTCGCAACGTCATGCAAGATCTGGAATTTCTTGGTCTCCTTGATAGTCCACATGTTTCTGCTGGACGTATCCCGACGCAATCCGGACTACGCATGTTTGTAGACGGAATCCTAGAAGTCGGAGAGCTTCAACCTGATGACCAGCGTATGATCGACGCGTCGCTATTATCAAACGAGCGAGATGTCGCGACGATGCTGGATCAGGTAAGCTCTGTTTTATCGGGTCTAACAAAGGGCGCAAGCCTTGTTCTGTCTCCAAAACACGAAGCACCGATCAAGCATATCGAATTCGTTAGCCTCGCTGCAGACAGGGCGATCGCTGTTCTGGTGTTCGCGGATGGGCATGTCGAAAACAGGATATTCCACCCACCTTTGGGGCAGACAGCATCCTCTATGAGAGAGGCCGCAAATTTTCTGAATTCCCTTGCCGCCGGTAGAACGATCAGCGAGCTGAAAACAGGCTTTCAATCAGAAATCTCAGCACGGCGTCAGGAGATTGATCAGGTTGCACGCGAGATGGTCGAAGCGGGTGTAGCTGTTTGGGAGAATGAAGGTTCAAATACAGAACGCTTGATCGTACGTGGACGAGCGAATCTGCTGGAAGAGGCGGAGGATGTCGATACGCTAGAACGCATTCGGACCCTGTTTGATGATCTTGAACGTAAGCGCGATATCGCTGAATTCCTTGAATTGACCGAGGAAGGCGAAGGTGTACGCATTTTTATTGGTTCAGAGAACAAACTCTTTTCACTTTCGGGTTCCTCTTTGGTGGTCTCTCCCTATATGAACGCTGATCGAAAGGTTGTTGGCGCGATCGGAGTAATCGGGCCGACACGACTGAATTACGGGCGAATTGTTCCGATAGTGGATTACACAGCTCAACTTATCAGCAAGTTGATATCTGATGGCGGTTAAAGGATGACCATGAACGCGAAGAACGATGAAGAATTTCTTGATGACCCTTTGGAGGCCTATGCCGAAGAAGAAGTGGATATCATGGAGCTAGAGGATGATGAAGCGACTGAAGCGCTGGTCCTTGAACGGGATCAGCTGAAAGACCGGTTGTTGCGCGCCTTGGCAGATGCAGAAAACATGCGAAAGCGCGCCGATCGAGATCGCCGCGAGGCGGAGATGTATGGCGGTTCAAAGCTCGCCCGGGATATGTTGCCTGTTTTTGACAACTTGAAACGTGCGGTCGATGCCGCTGATGAGACACAGCGCGAAGCAGCGAAGGCTGTTTTTGATGGCGTGGAGCTAACCTTGCGTGAACTTATCAGCGTTTTCGGAAAGCACGGAATCGAGCCTATTCAGCCTGAAATAGGTGACAAATTTGATCCGCAGATGCATCAGGCCATGTTCGAAGCGCCGCTTCCCGACACCAAAGCCGGTGAGATCATTCAGGTCATGACTGTCGGCTTCATGCTGCAAGACCGCCTGTTGCGGGCTGCACAAGTAGGTGTGTCTTCAACCCCTGGATAGCATCTCTTTCAAATTGTAAAGCAATTGCAGCGCCTCACGAGGCGTTAACGCATCCGGCAAAACGTCTGCTAATGCATCTTCAACAGCCGAGGATTTTTGCGGCTGTTCGGGCGTCGGCTGCTGTGCGGAAAAAAGCGGTAGATCATCGATCAATGTTGCCTGTTTCCCGCCACGTTCCCGCTCGCCTTTTTCCAAGGCGTCTAGAACGACGCGGGCCCTGTTAACAACGCTTTCGGGAAGGCCAGCGAGCTTGGCAACTTGTACGCCATAGGATCTGTCGGCCGCACCGGAATGAACTTCATGCAGGAAGATTACGGCGCCTTCCCATTCGCGGACCGCGACCGTTGAATTGTCGACGCCAGAGAGTTTTCCGGCAAGTGCGGTTAATTCGTGATAATGGGTCGCAAACAACGCTCGGCACCGGTTTGCCTCATGCAAGTGTTCCAACGTTGCCCACGCAATGGAGAGCCCATCATAAGTCGATGTCCCGCGGCCAATCTCATCAAGGATGACAAAGGCCCTGTTGTCAGCTTGGTTAAGGATCGCAGCGGTTTCGACCATTTCCACCATGAATGTTGATCTGCCCCGCGCCAGATCATCTGACGCCCCGACACGGCTAAAGACCTGTGACACCAGTCCGATACGCGCGGATTTCGCAGGCACAAAAGACCCCATTTGCGCAAGGATTGTGATGATCGCGTTTTGGCGCAGAAACGTGGATTTGCCCGACATATTCGGGCCGGTTAACAGATTTATTTTAGCGTCTTCTGCGCTGGCCGATAGATCACATGAGTTTGCAATGAATTGCGCCCCACTACCTGATCTTAGAGCCTGTTCCACCACAGGATGGCGTCCGTCAATGATTTCAAAGTCTCGTGACGCATCTACAACCGGACGGGCATATTCCAGATTTGCGGCAAGTTCAGCGAGACCGGCTGCCAGATCCAGCTCGGCGATGACTTGGGAGATTTGCCCAAGATCAGCGCTGTCATCTAAGATCCGTCCACGTAGATTTTCAAAGGCTTGTTTCTCCAGCTCGACGGCCTGACTGCCCGCGTTCAGAATTTTGGTTTCCAGCTCCGCAAGCGCAAGCGTAGTGAATCGCACCGCATTGGCGGTGGTTTGTCGATGAATAAAGGTTTCAGAAAGGGGCGTGGCCAACATTTTTCCAGCGTGGGTCGCCGGTGTCTCAATGAAATACCCCAGAACATTGTTGTGCTTAATCTTAAGTGCGGAAACACCAGAAAGCTGCGCATAGTCTTTCTGAAGTCCTGCAATCACTTTGCGTCCATCATCGCGCAGGTTCCGCGCCTCGTTCAGCTCGTCCGAATAGTCCGCGCTGATGAATCCCCCGTCTCTGGCTAGTAGTGGAGGTTCCTCAATCAGAAGAGCTTCCAACTCGGTTCTCAACGCTTCAAGCGAAGAGAGGGTTTGAGAGCTTTTTGTGAATAGATCAGGGGGGTTTTCGGTTTTGAGTGCGTCTGAAAGTGTCTCCGCTGCGCGCAATCCATCGCGGATTGCGGTCAGATCGCGTGGTCCCCCGCGCTCCATCGAAAGACGCGACAACGCGCGCTCGATATCTGGCGTCTTTCTGAGGGTTTCACGGGTAGAGCTGCGTGTCGGGGTGCTCTGAAGAAACCACTCAAGCCCGTCCAGCCGAAGGTTAATATCAGATATCTCGGTAGAGGGGCTGGCGAGGCGCCGATCAAGAAGCCGGCCGCCACCAGGCGTTAGCGTTCTGTCAATGGCATCGATCAATGATCCCTTCCGTCCGCCGTTCAGGCTTTGCGTAAGCTCCAGGTTTCTACGCGTCGCGGCATCTATTTGCAGCGCTTTGCCAGAAGCCTCTCTGACCGGGGGCCGGATGAGCGGCAGCTTGCCTTTCTGGGTGATCTCCAGATAGTCGATAATGCCCCCTAGGGCAGAGATTTCCGTGCGGGAAAACTGCCCAAAGGAGTCAAGTGAATCGACACTAAACAAGCTTAAAAGCCTATTTTCAGAAGATTTTGAATCGAAGCTTGATCTTGACAGAGAGGCCAAAACAGCACCGCTTTCTTCTACGACTTCCCGCACCTTTTCCGCTGTGTCTTCAGCAACGATAACCTCGCTTGGCGCAAGCCGGGCAAGGTCTGGTGATAGCTTAACCAAGGGGCACTCGCAGACCCGAAACTCACCGGTGGAGATATCAACCCACGCCAACGCGAACCCGCCCCGAATTTCTGCATAGGCCGCCAAGAAATTATTGCGCCGCGCGTTTAGCAGCGTGTCTTCTGTTAACGTTCCGGGGGTAACCAGGCGAACGACGTCGCGTTTGACAACGGATTTGGAGCCACGTTTCTTAGCCTCTGCAGGGCTTTCCAGTTGTTCGCACACCGCAACGCGAAATCCCTTACGGATAAGTGTCAGAAGGTAGTTCTCTGCAGCGTGGACGGGCACGCCGCACATCGGAATATCGTCGCCAAGGTGTTTTCCGCGCTTGGTTAACGCGATATCGAGCGCTTCGGCAGCTGCAACCGCGTCCTCAAAGAACATCTCGTAGAAATCGCCCATACGATAGAACAACAAGGCGTCAGCGTGCCGCTCTTTGATCTCCAGAAATTGCGCCATCATGGGCGTCACAGATGGATTTTGTGCGTTCAAAGCATCCCCCGAAGCTAGCGAGATCAGCTTACAAATAGCGCGCGCGGGACGAAAGGTCTAAACGGTTGCGTATCGAGCAGGTCAGACCATAGGTTTGGGGTAATCGGGAAGTGGGTGGCCAATATGACGATTTATAACTTGGGATCGATCAACGCGGATTATTTTTATCGCGTGTCGCATTTGCCAAAGCCGGGAGAGACGCTGCAGGCAAACTCGCACGACTTCGGTTTGGGTGGGAAGGGGGCAAATCAGTCTGTCGCCGCTGCACGCGCTGGGAGGGAGGTCTTCCATATCGGTGGCGTGGGACCCGATGGCGATTGGATATTGAAGCGTTTAGAAACACATGGTGTGAAATGTGATCACATTGAGATGACCGATGTGCCAACCGGTCATGCGATTATCAATGTTGATGATCGGGGAGAGAACTCCATCGTCCTATTTTCTGGATCAAACAGGGCTCTAAATGAAGAAAATGTAGCAGCTTCACTTGAGAAACTGAATGCGGGTGACTTGCTGCTTTTACAGAATGAAACCAGTTTGACCGGACCTGCGGCAGCGCTCGCCAAGTCGCGGAAAGCGACGGTGATATACTCTGCGGCACCCTTTGAGTTGGGCGCCGTGTCAGAGATTCTTCCCTATTTAGATGTTTTGATCCTGAATGAAGTTGAGGCGCAACAATATCGGAGCTCGTTCAAGCAAGACGTGCAAAACAGCGGTGTTGATCATGTTGTGATCACAAAAGGACCTGATGGCGTTGATTACTGGTCAGCCGGACATGTAGAACATATTGCTGCAATTCCGGCCAATGCGGTTGATACAACCGGGGCCGGGGACTGTTTTGCTGGTTACTTTGCGGCTGGGATAGATGAGGGGAAGGGCTTCCAAGCGGCGATCCAATTAGGGGCCGCCGCTGCATCAATTAAGGTTGGTCGGCCTGGGACTTCTGATGCGTTCCCAAACAGGGAAGAGGTAGACGCTTTATTGGCCGCGCGAAACTAGCTTTTCATCTCATCCCAGAAGGATTTCACCTTTGAGAAGAATTTCGACAGCTGCGGGTTATTTTCTGCGCTGAGCTCCTCAAATTCGCGAAGCAGCTCTTTCTGCTTTGACGTGAGGTTCACTGGCGTTTCTACGGCAAGCTCAATGAACATATCACCAGTATTTCCGCCCCGTAGAGATGGCATTCCCTTGTTGCGCAGGCGCATTTGGCGGCCAGATTGGCTACCGGATGGAACTTTGACGCGGCTGCGACCACCGTCGATCGTGGGAACTTCGACGTCACCACCAATTGCGGCCGTAGTCATAGAAACAGGAACGCGGCAGAACAGGTCTACACCGTCGCGCTGGAACAGCTCATGATCCTCAACCTCAACAAAAATGTAGAGATCACCGGGTGTTCCGCCACGCAAACCAGATTCGCCTTCACCAGCAAGGCGGATGCGGGTCCCGGTTTCGACACCGGCAGGGATATTAACGCTCAAAGACCTGTCTTTTTGGGTACGCCCCGCACCATTGCAGGTTTTACATGGGTTGCTGATCACTTGACCGATGCCGGAGCAGGTCGGGCAAGTGCGCTCAACCGTGAAGAACCCTTGTTGCGCGCGAACCTTGCCCATTCCGGAGCAGGTTGGGCAGGTCATAGGCTCCGAGCCGCTTTCGGCGCCGGACCCATCGCAAGCACCACAAGAAACGGATGTTGGAACCGTGATTGCCTTCTGTGATCCAGCAAACGCCTCTTCAAGGTCAATTCTCAGATTGTACCGCAGGTCTGAGCCGCGGGACGACCGTTGACGGCCGCCGCGTTGACCCCCGCCCATGAAGTCACCAAACAGGTCCTCGAATACGTCGGAGAATGCGCTTGAAAAGTCGCCACCACCAGCGCCACGAGGTCCCCCGCCACCGCCCATTCCGCCTTCGAACGCGGCATGGCCGTAGCGGTCATAGGCAGCTTTCTTATCGCCGTCTTTTAAAACCTCATAGGCTTCATTGGCGTCTTTGAACTGGGCTTCGGCATTTGGGTTGTCTGAATTTCGGTCCGGGTGAAGCTCTTTAGCTTTCGTGCGATAAGCTTTCTTGATCTCTTCCGGGGATGCCCCGCGTGAGATACCCAAAACCTCGTAATAATCGCGTTTCGCCATGATTTAGAGCCTTTCCCTTAAACCAAGAAGACCGGCCGGACATGAAGTCCTTGGCCGGTCATCAAGATTGGGCTGCGCAGGTTATCCGCGCCTGTCGCCGTCCAGATCTTCGAAGTCGGCGTCAACGATGTCCTCATCAACGCTGCGAGGATTGTCATCCTCTCCGTCTTCCGGAGCAGCCGCTTCATCTTGTTGAGACTTGTAGATCGCCTCCCCAAGTTTCATAGCGGCTTCGGTCAGATTCTGGATGCCACCTTTGATCTTGCCAGCGTCTTCAGTATCCAGAGTTTCCTCCAGAGCCTTCATCGCAAGTTCGATCACTTCGACCGTAGAGCCGTCAACTTTGTCGCCGTGATCTTCCAGCGACTTTTTAGTGCCGTGCAGCAGGCTTTCGGCTTGGTTCTTGGCTTCAACCAGCTCTTTCCGCTCCGCATCTGCTTCCGCGTTTGCTTCGGCGTCCTTCACCATTCGTTCGATGTCATCATCGGACAGCCCACCAGAGGCCTGGATCGTGATCGCCTGCTCTTTGCCGGTGCCTTTGTCTTTCGCGCCAACAGTCACGATACCGTTCGCGTCGATGTCAAAGGTAACCTCGATCTGTGGCAGGCCGCGTGGTGCTGGCGGGATTTCTTCGAGATTGAACTGGCCAAGCATCTTGTTGTCGGCGGCCATCTCACGCTCCCCCTGGAACACGCGCAGTGTCACAGCGTTCTGGTTGTCTTCCGCAGTGGAGAAGATCTGCGACTTCTTCGTCGGGATCGTCGTGTTGCGGTCGATCAGGCGTGTAAACACGCCGCCAAGCGTTTCGATACCCAAGGACAATGGTGTGACGTCCAGCAGAACCACGTCTTTGACGTCGCCTTGCAGAACACCGGCTTGGACGGCTGCGCCCATGGCCACAACTTCGTCCGGGTTCACACCTTTGTTGGCTTCTTTGCCAAAGAACTTAGATACCTCTTCGATAACTTTCGGCATCCGGGTCATACCACCAACCAGAACAACCTCATCAATGTCGGATGTGGACAGGCCCGCATCCTTCAGCGCGTCTTTACACGGCTTGATGGAATTCTTGATCAGGTCGGAAACCAGTGACTCCAGTTTTGCCCGGGTCAGTTTCATGACCAGGTGCAGTGGCTGACCACCGTTAGGATCCATGGAGATAAACGGCTGGTTGATCTCGGTCTGTGAAGACGAGGAAAGTTCAATCTTGGCTTTCTCAGCGGCTTCTTTCAGACGTTGCAAAGCCATCTTGTCTTTCGTCAGATCGACACCGTTTTCCTTTTTGAACTCGTCAGCAAGGTAGTTCACGATGCGCATGTCGAAGTCTTCACCGCCAAGGAAGGTGTCACCATTGGTGGATTTTACTTCAAACAGACCGTCATCGATCTCAAGAATTGTGATATCGAAAGTACCGCCGCCAAGGTCATAGACGGCAATGGTTTTGGTTTCTTTCTTGTCGAGGCCGTAGGCCAGCGCAGCCGCTGTCGGCTCGTTGATGATACGCAGCACTTCAAGGCCCGCAATCTTGCCGGCGTCTTTTGTGGCTTGACGCTGGGCGTCGTTGAAATAGGCAGGAACCGTAATAACGGCTTGTGTTACGTCTTCACCAAGATAGCTCTCGGCAGTTTCTTTCATCTTTTGCAGGATGAAGGCAGAGATTTGAGAGGGGGAGTATTTCTCACCACCGGCCTCAACCCATGCGTCCCCATTGCCACCGGCAACGATGTCGAACGGCATGTTCTTCTTCTCTTTGTTGATATCCGCGTCGTCGTAGCGACGACCGATCAGGCGCTTTACAGCAAAGATCGTGTTCGACGGGTTGGTGACAGCTTGGCGTTTTGCCGCTTGTCCAACCAGGCGTTCGCTGTCTGTAAAGCCAACGATAGAGGGTGTTGTGCGCGCACCTTCAGCGTTTTCGATAACGCGAGGTTGAGAGCCATCCATGATGGCGACGCAGGAGTTCGTTGTACCGAGGTCAATACCAATGACTTTAGCCATTTGCGGTGTCCTTTCTTTGCGGCGATAATTAAGAGAACAGGCCCATTACGGCTCCCGCCCTCCGATCCCAAATTGACCGAGGGGATAAGACCCCATCAGAGTTCGGAGGGTATATAAGGACCGTCTTGGGGGCCTGCAAGACAAGGGCAAGCCAGAAAATCGCGTTTTTGTGATAAATATGGCAATTGGCAGCCTTTCGTGGTGAAAAATGAGACTTTCAAGATGAAACCCGATCTGGAGATCAACGGCTTCAAATTGTTCGAAGGCCTCGTGACGCCTTCACGGCAGCAAGACATGGTAGACGCTTTGCGCTCTGTCGCTGCCCATGCGCCGTTTCGCCAACCTGTTTTCGCAAGTGGCAAGAAGATGTCCGTCAAGATGACGGCGGCTGGTGATTTTGGGTGGCTTACAGGCACTTCCGGCTATGCGTATTCGCGACATCAGCCTGATGGCAGCAATTGGCCCGAAATTCCGCGGGTATTTCTGGACATTTGGAACAACGTATCAGGCGTGTCCCGGATGCCTGATAGTTGTCTTGTGAACTACTACGGCGAAGGTGCGAAAATGGGGATGCATCAAGACAAGGATGAGGGGGATATGGCTTGGCCGGTTGTGTCACTGTCCCTGGGTGATGATGCGCTGTTTCGTATGGGTGGTACGTCGCGGCACGGCAAAACCAAAAGCGTTTGGTTGCGTTCCGGTGATGTCGTGGTCATGGGCGGCGATGCGCGGCTTGCCTATCACGGGATTGACCGGATCAAGTTTGGGACGTCACCGCTTCTGGCCAAGGGCGGACGTTTGAATGTGACGCTCAGGGTATCGCAGTAGCGTTATTTACCTGCGGCCCAACTGATGGAGGCATGTTTGCGGCCGTAGAATTCACCCATCAAACCGACCATGATCAGGATGACAGTTACAATGACTGCGTATTCATAGTTGGTGAACATCGGATTGTAGTTGATGAACGTGTAGCCGCGCGCTTGATCAATGGCGTGAAACAGCGGGTTCCAATCAAACATCGCCAGCATGGTGCTGGGCAAGGTGTTTGCCACAAACATCTTTCCTGACGCAATCATGTTCGCGCGGGAATAGATCGTGGTCATTAGACCTGACAATGCGGGGTAGAACGGTCGGATCGCCATGAAGACCAGACCGACGCCGACCCCGGAAATCCAGGCCAAAAGGAACATGGCAATTGCACCGATAGGCTGGTTGATTTCGACAGGGTGCCACGCCACGTGGACCATGAACAGGATCATCGCGGCAGACAGGGTTTGCAGATAGAGCGATGACAGCGCAGACGACGTAATCGCAATCGCCGTGTTCATTGGCGCATGCATCATCATTGCCGATGTTGGCCCTTCGGCCTTGGCAACGGCGCCGACCGCCTTTGTGTGGGTCAGGAACAGAAAAATGCCAGACAGCAGGTAGAGGACGAAATCGCCCCGGATCGCGGAGCCGCGGATGCCCAGGACGGCGTAAAACAGCCAGAAGGCCGCCACAAAGATCACCGTCTGGAACATGTTTGCGATCAACCCGACGATTGGGTTGCGATGGGATTTGCGGACGTGTCTGGTCGTGCTCACATAGATCAGATCAATCAGCGCCAGCGCTGATCTGAAATTTGTGGTTCTTTGCTGTGTTGAGAACATTAAGGTGAAACCTGTCTCTGACCGCCATTGTGTTGAGGTGCCGATCTTCAGGGCCGGAAAACTTGCTCAACACGATTTCAGGCACCATAAGGTGCGAATTACGAACAATCAATAAACGCGACGGGGGAGCGGTGTTGGATAGGCGAAAAATGGAAGATGTGTTCCGCAGGCTGGCTTTGGAAGCGGGCGCGATTATCATGGGCATCTATAATTCAGATGATTTTGAGGTGAAGTCAAAGTCAGATGACAGCCCTGTCACGGCTGCTGACGAAGCCGCTGATCTCCATATCCGCAAAGGTCTGGCGGAGGCATTTCCTGGTATTATGGTCGTCACGGAAGAGCATGCGGGAAGCCACGGCCAAACCGCTGCGTCCTTCATTATCGTTGATCCGCTGGATGGGACGAAAGAGTTCATCAAACGTAGGGGCGAGTTCACAGTGAACATTGCCTTTGTCCAAGATGGCGTACCTGTGCGTGGGGTCGTCTACGCGCCGGCTGTTGGTCGGTTGTTCTACACGGATGCAGATGGGCAATCCGTTGAAGAAGCTGCGCCATTCTCTGTGTCTGACAAGGGGAACGTGTCGACGATAGCGGTCTCTCAGCCAGACAATTCTGCGCTTGTTGTCGTCGCCTCAAAATCTCACCGTGATGCGGCGACAGATGCTTATATCAACCGCTATAACGTCAAGGATATGACCAGCGCCGGGTCCTCTTTGAAGTTCTGCCTCGTGGCTGCGGGGGAGGCCGACATTTACCCTCGGCTTGGGCGCACAATGGAATGGGATACGGCCGCGGGTGACGCGGTTCTGCGCGGGGCGGGCGGCAAGATGGTCCGGTTTGATAATCACGCGACCTATGTTTACGGAAAGCCAGGCTACGAGAACTCGTTCTTTATCGCCTATGCGCCCGGCGTCGAACTGAAGGAAGCCACATGAGTGTTGCCATTGTCATCCCGGCTCGATTCGCCTCCAAACGGTATCCCGGCAAGCCATTGGTTCCGCTGAAAGGTGCGTCTGGAACAGCACAATCGTTGATTGAGCGGTCCTGGCGTGCTGCTTGTGAGGTTACTGGCGTGGATGCGGTTTACGTGGCTACAGACGATGTGCGGATCAAAGACGCATCCGAGGCGTTCGGGGCAGAGGTATTGATGACGTCCGAGGCCTGTCGCAACGGGACCGAGCGCTGCGCGGAAGCGGCTGAGATTCTGGGAAATACGCATGAAATTATCGTAAACCTGCAAGGCGACGCGCCGCTAACGCCCACCTGGTTCATCGAAGATCTGGTGGACGGGTTGAAAGCGGATAAGGAAGCGGGGATCGCAACGCCGGTTCTTCGATGTGACGGTGCGATGCTGAACGACTTTCTGGCTGACAGAAAGGCGGACCGGGTGGGCGGAACGACAGCGGTGTTTGGCGCGCAGAACCAAGCGCTCTACTTTTCCAAGGAAGTGGTGCCGTTCACCTCCAAAACCTATGGCGCAAACGATCCGACCCCGGTGTTTCACCATGTCGGTGTCTACGCTTACCGCGCGGCATCCTTGCAGGCCTATCCCAACTGGGACATCGGCCCATTGGAGGACCTTGAGGGCCTGGAGCAGTTGCGCTTTCTGGAGAATGGCCACCGCATTCTATGCGTTGAGGTTGAGGCCAAGGGACGGCAGTTCTGGGAGCTCAACAACCCCGAAGACGTCCCCAAGCTAGAAGCGATGATGGCGCAGATGGGTATGGAATGATCCAGCCGCGTGTCAGCGTCGTTGTGGTAAGCCGCAATCGGCCTGAGGCGCTGCGGATGTGTCTTCTGGCGCTGAAGTTCCAGTTCTACGAAAATTTCGAGATCGTTGTTGTCGCCGATCGCGCTGGGCTAGCGGTTGCCCAGAGACTGGGTTTTATCGATCCCACGAAAGCGGTTCTGTGTGAGGTTGCCAATATCTCGATAGCGCGAAATCTTGGGATTGGCGCGGCAGGCGGTGATATCGTTGCGTTCATTGATGACGACGGAATCGCTGAGCCAACCTGGTTAGAATTCCTTATAGCACCGTTTGTCGACAGCCGCGTAGCTGCCGCCGGCGGCTTCGTGCGGGGCCGCAACGGAATAAGTTTCCAATGGAAAGCAGAAGCATTGCAGGCGGATGGGACGCCTGTTGATCTTGACGTTGCAGATTCAATGATATTCGACCCAAAAACCTCGCAGGCAATCAAAACCCAAGGGACCAATTGTGCGTTTCGGCGAAGTTTACTGATGGTGCTCGGTGGCTTTGACCCAGCTTTCGCGTTCTTTCTGGATGAAACCGATCTAAACTGGCGCATTTGGCAGGCAGGGTATTCAACGGCGATTGTCCCGGACGCTCAGGTGCAGCACCGCTATTTGGGCAATGATCAACGGACCGGGGATCGCGTGATAAAGTCTCTTAGGCATATCGGGCAAAGTGTTGGGTATTTTCAGCGAAAGCACGGATTGCCGGAAAGCTTTTTGTCCTACCACCGGGAGATGCAACGACGCAGATGCCTGACACAGATGAGAGACGGGCAGTTGGAGCCTCGTGATGTCGCCGTATTGCTAAACGAATATGACCAAGCTGTCGGCACCGCCGATACGACCGAGACCGGCAAGGAAGATTTTCCGGGAGACGCGCCAACCTTCACGAGGATCGCGCGTTCAGATGTGCCAACGACCTCTGATCATCTGATTTGCTGGATGTCCGGGCAAAAGGAGGCGTTTGAACGAGCAAAAGCAAGTTCGGACGCAGGATTACCCGCGACAGTATTCTCGTTTTCCAAGACAGCGCTATTTCATAAATGCTGGTTTCACCCGGATGGCTTCTGGGTACAAAGCGGCGGCCTGTTTGGAAAAGCAGAAAGGACAAGTACAGTTTTTCGTACCTATCGAAAGCGCGAAAGGTATGAGAAAGAAGTTGGCAGGCTGGAAAGATTCCGCCGATTTGTGCCGATTCCTGACCAATAGGCAGAAACTTTCCCCTTTGTGCCACTAAACTGCCGTGTTTGCAGGGTACGTCAGAACCACGATAGTTTGACATAAGGGCCTGTCGAATATTAGGACAGGCCACCGAAGCAGAGGACAGAGTAAATGTCGAAAAAGGTAACGAAAGCAGTATTCCCTGTGGCTGGGCTTGGAACACGTTTTCTTCCGGCAACGAAGTCAATTCCAAAAGAAATCATGACCTTAGTTGATCGCCCGCTCATTCAATATGCAATTGATGAAGCGCGTGCGGCCGGCATTACAGAATTTATTTTTGTGACATCTCGCGGCAAGGGTGCGCTCGAAGACTACTTCGATCATTCGCCTGTTCTCGAAGAATCACTTGAGAAGAAGGGCAAGACAGAACTTTTGGAAGCTCTTCGTGATACAAATATGGAAAGCGGCGCGATTGCGTATATCCGCCAACACAAAGCGTTGGGCCTGGGCCATGCTGTTTGGTGTGCTCGCCGCCTGATCGGCAATGAGCCTTTCGCGGTAATTTTGCCTGATGATGTTATCGCCGCCGAAAAACCTTGTCTTGAGCAGATGGTGGAAGCGCATAAGGAAACTGGCGGTTGCATGGTCGCCGCGATGGAGGTTTCGCAGGAAAAAACCTCTTCCTACGGTGTTTTGGACATTAAGGAAGATATGGGGCACCTCGTGTCCGTGAACGGCATGGTTGAGAAACCAAAAGCGGAAGACGCGCCGTCTAACCTCGCAGTTATCGGCCGCTATATTCTGACGCCTCGCATTCTGAAAAACCTCGACAAGATCAAAGAAGGTGCCGGCGGCGAGATTCAGCTAACAGACGCCATCGCGCGAGAGATTGACGAAAAAGGCGACGTCTTCGGCTACCGCTTCCGCGGTCAGCGTTTCGATTGCGGGTCAAAAGCTGGCTACTTGCAGGCAACGGTTGCGTTTGGCCTCGCTCGGGATGAGTTGAAAGACGAATTCTCCGGCTACCTTGACGAACTTTCCGGTATTCGCAAAGCGGCGCAGTAAACGGCTGTCACTGAACCAAAAACGAAGGCGGTGTTTTGTGGCACCGCGTCGTTAACAAATAATTCTCGGCAGATTTGCTACCATCAGAAAGTGTATTAGCCTTTAGGACAACTTAGGCGAAGACTGGCGTGGTTCTGGAGGCAATGAACCTGAATGGATGGCGCGGATCAAAGCATGTCTGAACAGCGGCTCAGGTCAGTTCCAGTATTGCTGGATCTGACACGTCTGGTGTCGCGGGTTGGAAAAGGTCCCGACACAGGAATAGACCGGGTCGAGCGTGCCTATCTGAATTGGGCGCTGCGGCGGGCCGCCCCTGTTTTTAGCGTGGTTCGGACTGCTTCCGGGGTTTGTCTGTTGGGTGAGGACGGCACGCAGCAGATGCAGGACCGTCTGTCAGGACAAACTAAATGGGGCGCACGCGATCTTCGTGCGGTTGCCGGGATCAAGACACCCAAAGCCCGCTCTCGCGCGGAGAGTGACGTCAGGCGACTGGCCACAAGGTCAAACCAGACGATCTCTAACCTTCCGCCGGATACGGTTTACCTGAATGTTGGCCACTCAAATTTAGGCGCTGACTGGTTGCGTGATGTTAAAACCAGCGGCCTTAGGGTCGCGAGCTTCGTTCACGATGTTATCCCGCTGGAGTTTCCTGAATATCAGCGACATGGGACCGTCGCGAAATTCAAAGCGAAGCTCGATGCACTTTCCGAGTATTCAGACTTGATCATTGCAAACTCCAACGACACACGTGGGAAACTGCCTGCAAAATTGCCTGTCACTGTCGCCCCGCTTGGCATTGGCCTGGAGGCACGCGATGTTGCGCCCGCGCGCAGGGATAGACCCTATTTCGTGACAATTGGCACAATCGAGCCGCGTAAGAACCATGCTTTGCTGCTGGACATTTGGGAGCAACATGCACCCGAGGCTGATCTGCTAATTATCGGCCAGCGCGGCTGGAACAGCGGGGCCATTTTTCGGAGGCTTGATACGCTTGCGAAGAATGGCACGATTTACGAATTTGGCGATCTGACGGACAAAGCGCTTGTCGCGCTTCTCAAAGGGGCGCGGGCTTTATTGTTTCCCAGTTTTGCCGAAGGGTTTGGCCTGCCGTGTCTGGAGGCCGCGTCTTTGGGTGTGCCTGTTATATGTGGCGATCTTGCCATCCACCGAGAGACGATGGGCGGCTACCCCGTTTACGCAGATACCGGTGATCTGTACGAATGGAAAAACGCGATTGAGCACGCGATCACAACGACGAAAACAGGGACTAAACCAGCTATTCCAACCTGGTCTGACCATTTTGAAATATTGGAGCGTGCCCTAAGCCAGATGGTTGTGCGCATATGAGAGGCCTGAATTTCTGACCATGAAATACCTCCGATCATATGCGTTGCGATGGCAACGAAAGCGCTGGTTGTTTCGCGCCTTCCGAAAGCGTCGTGAACTGCGCCCGTTGTCGAATAAAACAGCGCAGATATCTCCAGACGACATTTTGCTGTTTTCGACGATCCGTAACGAGATGGTCCGGCTTCCATATTTCTTGAAATACTATCGCGAGATGGGGGTCGATCACTTCTTCTTTGTCGACAACGACTCCAATGATGGCACGACGGAATATCTGGCAAAACAGGCCGACGTTTCCGTTTTCCACACCAAACACGGGTATAAGCGCGCCCGGTTTGGCGTCGATTGGCAGAACTGGCTCAAACGCAAATACGCGCATGGGCATTGGTGCGTTGTTGTCGATGTTGATGAGTTTTTGATCTATCCGTTCCATGACAGCAGGCCAATCAAGGCGCTGACAGATTGGCTTGATGCCTCGTCGATCCGATCCTTCGGGACGATGATCCTTGATATGTACCCCGAAGGGTCTGTCGATAAGGCCAAATACAACCCTGGCGACGACCCGTTCGAGGTTTCGCCCTGGTTTGATTCGGGGAACTACACGATCAAGCAGAACCCGTTGTTTGGAAATCTCTGGATACAAGGCGGTCCAAGGGCACGGATGTTTTTCCAAAGTAGGCCTGAACGTGCGCCTGCCCTGAACAAAATTCCGTTGGTCAAATGGCACAGATCTTACGCCTATGTCAGCTCCACTCACATGCTGCTGCCGCGCGGGTTGAACCTCGTTTATGACCAATGGGGCGGCGAAAAGGCCTCCGGCCTGCTATTGCACGCGAAATTTCTGGATATCTTCGTCGAAAAGTCGGTGGAAGAACTGAAGCGCAAACAGCATTTCGCAAATAGCCATGAATACAAAACTTATCTGGAAGGGTTGGAAGAGAGCCCTGACCTGTGGTGTGAGGCGTCTGAAAAGCTGGTGAACTGGCGGCAACTTGAAATCCTTGGCCTGATGTCAAAAGGAAACTGGGCGTGAAGGTCGGGATCATCATGCTGGCGCATACCGCGCTGGACCGCGCCGCCCAAGTGGCTGCGCATTGGTCAAAATCCGGCTGTCCGATGGTGATCCATGTCGATAGTCGCACGGACATAGATGATTTCAAGTGGATGAAAGCCAAGCTGCGCGAGCATTCTGGCATTCGGTTTCTTAAGCGCGAAAAATGTGAATGGGGCGGGTGGTCGATCGTATCCGTGACCCAAAATGCAGCTACCCAACTGCTGGACCAAGACCCTGACATCACGCATGTCCTTCTTGCCAGCGGATCGTGTTTGCCGCTTCGCCCAGTGTCAGAGCTTGAAACGTTTCTGGCGGAACATCCCAAAACCGATTTCATCGAGTCTGTGACAACAGATGACGTGGACTGGACGGTTGGTGGATTGGATCAAGAGCGGTTTACGCTAAGGTTCCCGCTTTCCTGGAAGCGCCAGCGCCGTCTGTTTGATGGCTATGTTCGGCTGCAAAGACGTGTGAATTTCAAACGGAAAATCCCGGACGATATCGTCCCGCATATGGGGTCCCAGTGGTGGTGTCTGACGCGCCAAACCCTCAGCGCGATTTTGCAATCTGACAGGCGGCCGGTTCATGATCGGTATTTCAAAAGGGTTTGGATACCCGATGAGAGCTACTTCCAGACGTTGGCGCGGCTGTATTCGCTCAAAATTGAAAGTCGATCACTGACCCTGTTCAAGTTTGATTTTCAGGGAAAGCCACACGTTTTCTACGACGATCACCTCCCGCTTCTGAAGCGGTCGGATTGCTTTGTGGCCCGGAAGGCCTGGCCCAAAGCGGAAAAACTATATCGCGAGTTTCTTGGTTCTGACGACAAACCTGTAAAGATGGCGGAACCCAATCCGCTTCGCATAGACCGTCTATTCAGCCGCGCGACAGCGCGTCGAACCCGTGGGCGTCCCGGGCTCTACATGCAAAGCAGATACCCGGTCGATGGCTGGGAAAACGGAAAGAGTGCAGGCGCCTATACTGTTTTTGTCGGGCTCGATGATCTGGTCGAGGAGTTTGATAAGTGGCTGGAAGTGCGCACCGGCAATCCGACACATGGTCGGCTTTTTGATCCAGACCGGGTGCGGTTTCGGGGCAATGCATCCATGTTCCGCGGCAGCATTTCCGACAATGCTGAACTTCGAAACTATGACCCAAGCAGTTTTCTGAGAAACTTGCTTTGGAATGGGCGCGGCGATCATATTGCGTTTCAGTTCAGCGCAGCTGATGAACAGGAAATCGTTCCGTTTCTGGCCTCTGACAGCAATGCGAATGTCTCTATCGTGACCGGTGCGTGGATGATCCCTTTGTTCCACTCAAACCTTGATTTTGCGGAAATTCGTCAGAAAGCGGCACGGCTTCAGAGATCCGAGATCAAGATGCTGGAAACCTTTCGGGCTGGGCAGGCCAAGGCGAGGGTGAAGGTGTGGAACCTGGCGGAATTCCTAGAGGAGCCGATGCAAAACCTGCAGTTCATTCTCGACAGATTGAATAGCGCGGGCGGCCACAGGATCAAGGAAGTGCCGAAGCTGGCGGATCTCAGTGATTTTGGAAAGTTCCTCCAGACCTTGAAGAACCAAGGGATGAGCCCTGCAAATATGGGTGACTTTACCGTAGGGGAAATGGAGGCACGCACCCCCGTGCCGCAACGCCCTTATGTGGTGAAATAGATGGCTGGGACCTTCGATTATTTTATCATTCTGGCGGGCATGCGAACGGGCTCCAATTTTCTTGAAACCAGCCTCAATCAGCTGGCGGATGTCGAGGTCTTTGGAGAGGCCTTCAACCCGGTTTTTGTCGGGCATCAAAAGCAGAAAGACCTTCTGGGGTTTGATCTGAAAACCCGGGAACGTGCGCCTTTGAAGCTGATCAAGACGTTTTCCCGGATCGACAACGCGATCGCCGGATTTCGCTTCTTCCACGATCATGATCCGCGTGTGCTGGAACATTGTCTTGCCGATCACAGATGCGCCAAGATCGTGTTGAGCCGCGATCCGCTGGACAGTTTCGTTTCTTTGCAAATTGCACGGAAAACCGGACAGTGGAAGCTGACCGATGGCAAGAGTCGGAAGTTCGCGAAAATTCCGTTTATTGCGGAAGAATATGACGCGTTTTGTACGGAGCGCGATGCCTTTCAGGACAAGATTCAAAGTGCGCTGCAAAGGTCTGGGCAGACGGCGTTTCAGATCACCTATGGCGATCTGGCAGATGTCGATGTTCTGAACGGGATTGCTTTGTTTCTGGGCTCCAAGGAGAAGATGAACGCACCGTCCCGGACGCTCAAACGGCAGAACCCGACAGAGCTGCGTGACAAGATTATCAATTACGATGAAATGCGCACAGTACTGAACAGGGCGCGGGCGCCTGACGAGACCCAGTTTGATCCGGAACAGAAACGTGGTCCAGGTGTTCCTTCCTATTTTGTAAGCGACGCGCTGAAAGTGATCTTTGCCCCGCTCAAATCTGGGCCCACAGCTTCGGTGGTTGCCGGTCTTGAAACTGCGGGGGAAGTTCGCACCGGCTTAACTCAAACGGAGCTGCGCGGATGGAAACGGGACAATGCGGGGCATCGGAGTTTTACGGTTTTACGTCACCCGCTGCCTCGGATTTATCAAGTCTACATGACCTACTTTCTGAAAGCACACCCCGATTTTCAGGACCTGAAGTCTCGGTTGTTTGATCATTACAAGGTGAAGTTTCCCGCGTTTGAGGCGGGCAATCAGGATGCAATTCGGGACGGGTTCGAAAGTTTTCTGAAGTTCCTGAAAGCAAATCTGGCTGATGACACCAGTGTCGCGATTGATCCTATCTGGGCCAGTCAGACCGTGCTTCTGGACGGGATTTCGAACGTTCTTCACCCAGACTTTATCCTGCGGGAAGACGCGCTTGAAGATGGATTGCGGGCATTAGGCGTCGTTGATCTTAAGGCGCATGACGATGCATTGAACGCACCAGTGCCACTGTCAGAGATTTATTCGGAACGTACCGAAAAGCTCTGCCGGTCGGCTTACCGCAAAGACTACATCAATTTCGGGTTTACAGACTGGGCTTAAGCGGCTTTGGAGGCCGGGCCTTCCGTCAGAATCGCGAAAAGGACAGCTGGGTCTTCATTGGCCCGCAGTTTCGCGCAAATGCTGTCTTCGCGCATGGTGCGAGAAACCAGTGCAAGTGCCTTGAGATGCTCAACACCCGCTGCTTGAGGTGCAAATAACGCGAAAAACAGATCAACTGGCTGGCGATCTGCGGAATCAAAATCCACCGGCTTTTCGACCCGCAGAAAGACCGCCTTTACATCAGTCAGTCCGGGTAGACGTGCATGGGGCAGTGCGACCCCGCGCCCGACACCGGTCGGGCCCAGGCTTTCGCGGTCTTGCAGGGCACTGAAGGTATCGCTGGCAGGCAGATTATAGACTGCCGCAGCAAGGTCACCGATCTCTTGAAAGAGCCGCTTCTTGCTTGAAATACTGGAGACGAACCGAACAGCGTTCGGTGTCAGAATTCCGTTGATTTCCATTACGTTCCTTACCCGTGCCCGGAGGCACCTTTAGCTTTGACCTGAAGGATCAATCCAACCGATATTGCCGTCATCGCGTTTATATACAACGTTCAGACCCTGACTTCCTTCGTTCCGGAACACCAAAACAGGTGATCCCGCGATTTCCATCTGCATAACCGCTTCGCCCACAGATAGCGAAGGGATCTTGGTTTCCATTTCTGCAACGATAATTGGTTGCAAGCTCTCAGGCTCTGTCTCTCCCGACTCGTCGCCTCCCGCGAGGATATAAGAGGAAGCCGCCATAAGTTCAACTGGTTGTGAACGCTCCTGGTGGTGATCCTTCAGACGGCGCTTGTACCGGCGCAGCTGCTTTTCCATTTTTTCAGCACATTGGTCAAAAGCCGCATAAATCTCCGTTGCGGCGGCCTTTGCCTGGGTTGTCAGGCCCGTCGACAGGTGAACGGTTGCTTCGCAGACAAATTGGTGTGCGTCCTTCGAAAACACGACCGTCGCATCGGTCGGCCGCTCCGCATATTTGTTAATAATCCCGGAGAGTTCGGATTCGACATGCGTCTGGAGTGCTTCCCCGATATCGATTTGTTTGCCGCTGATTTGATAGCGCATAGCACCTCCATTTAATTGATTGAGATCCAGCTACCGCCAGAGAGCTCAGGGATATTTTGGTTGAAGATAAGCTTCCGGTTTGGGACCGGTATCGACTGCGGCAACTGCCAGATGGCCATTGCGTCATGCATGAAATGTTTAGACTCATCAAAGTTATTTGGCGACGGAACGGGGCCGCGTGTCAACTGAGTCTTTCCAGACTCGACGTAAAAATCAGGCAAATCGAAGGGAAACGGCTAGTTAACTTTGAAGTTTTGGCCGAGATAGACGCGCCGGACATTTTCGTCTTGGACAACCTCGTCGGTGGTGCCGCTCATCAGCACGTGGCCGTCGTGCAGAATGTAGGCTCGATCGACAATTTCCAATGTTTCCCGCACGTTATGGTCGGTAATCAGAACACCGATATTGCGTTTCTTCAGGTCGGCGACAAGGCCGCGAATCTCCCCGACGGCGATGGGATCTACACCTGCAAAGGGCTCGTCCAGCAGCAGATAATTGGGATCAGCCGCCAGACAGCGTGCGATCTCGGCCCGTCTGCGCTCACCGCCTCAAACGGCAACCGCGGGCGTTCTGCGTAGCTGGCTGATCGAAAATTCCTTAAGCAATACA
>CAYGQQ010000003.1:0-34178 GCA_964352105.1 uncultured Rhodobacterales bacterium
TGGCTGGGATGGTAGGATTCGAACCTACGATCTACTGTACCAAAAACAGTTGCCCTACCGCTAGGCCACATCCCAATACCGATGCCTGATCTAATACCCCGTCGCGTTTACTTCAAGTTAAAAATCACGCCTTGTTGTGGAACCTTTGCAAAGCTATTGCAGCGCAATGAAAGTTGAAGTTGTGATCCTTGGCGCGGGCGCGGCGGGGCTGTTTTGCGGGGTAGAAGCCGCGCGGCGCGGTCGAAAAACTGTCGTGGTCGATCACGCAAAAGCAGCAGGTGAGAAGATTCGCATCTCGGGAGGCGGGCGCTGTAATTTCACCAATCTCGACATTCGACCCGAGCGGTTCCTGTCACAAAACCCGTATTTTGCAATATCTGCCCTGAAGCGATTTACTCAGTGGGACTTTATTGCGCGTGTCGACGCGGCCGGGATCACGTGGCACGAAAAGACCTTGGGGCAGCTGTTTTGCGACGGGTCTTCAAAGCAAATCGTGGATATGCTTGTGGGCGACCTGACCCGCGCCGGTGGCGAGTTGCAACTGAACTCCGAGGTCTTTTCCGTGGCTGCTGCGCATAGCGGCTACGTGGTTGCGACCTCGGGCGGGACTTATGAGACCGAAAGCGTGGTCATCGCGACAGGGGGAAAATCGATCCCGAAAATGGGGGCAACCGGGTTTGGCTACCGCATCGCGGAGCAGTTTGGTTTGCATCTGACAGAGACCCGCCCCGCCCTTGTACCGCTGACATTCGCGGAACAAGAATTGGAGGCTTTGAGGCCATTGGCCGGTGTCTCCGTCCCTGCGAAGATTGGCTGCAACGGCACGCAGTTTGAGGAAGGCTTGCTGTTTACCCATCGGGGGTTGTCAGGGCCATCAGTTCTGCAAATCTCGTCCTATTGGCAGGAAGGGCAGACCCTGGACGTGGACCTTCATGCACCTTCGGACCTTGCGCTTGCGCTGCGCGAAGACCGACAAACTCAAGGTCGTGGGTCTGTGAAGAATGCTTTGGCGCGGTATATCCCTGAAAAGCTCGCGGCTTTGGTGGTGGCGCGAAGCGGGCATGCAGGCAACTTGGCTGACCAGAGCAATGAGGCGCTGGATCAACTGGCAGATGCCGTTCATCATTGGACGATCAAACCTGTCGGCTCAGAAGGCTACAGAACCGCAGAGGTGACACTCGGTGGTGTGGATACGGAGGGGTTGAACAGCAAGACCATGGAAGCAAAGACTGCTTCCGGCCTGTACTTCATTGGTGAAGTTGTCGACGTGACCGGCTGGCTGGGCGGGTACAACTTCCAATGGGCGTGGTCGTCGGGCTGGGCCGCTGGACAGGCTGCCTAGACCCGAAGCGGAGAGGCCTTGGCGAGCTGGTCAAACGCCATCAAATCGGACACCAACACACCCATCTGGTCGAGCGGGATCATGTTAGGGCCATCGGAAGGCGCAGTATCGGGGTTTTCATGGGTTTCGATGAACACACCTGCAATTCCCAAGGACACCGCGGCGCGGGCCATAACTGGCGCAAATTCGCGCTGCCCACCCGAAGAGCCGCCCTGCCCGCCCGGTTGTTGCACCGAATGGGTTGCGTCCATAATCACCGGATATCCGGTCTTGGCCATGGTCGGCAGGCTGCGCATATCGGCAACCAGCGTATTGTAGCCAAAGGACGCGCCGCGTTCGGTCAGCAGGATCTTTTCATTGCCGGTCGCTTCCACTTTGGAGACGACGTTGGGCATGTCCCAAGGAGCCAGAAACTGACCCTTTTTGATATTGATCACCGCGCCTGTTTCACCGGCTGCGAGTAGCAGATCAGTCTGGCGGCACAGGAAGGCGGGGATTTGCATGATGTCAACGACCTCAGCGACATCATCGCATTGGTCCGGCCCGTGAATATCGGTCAGAACGGGGCAGCCGATACGGTCGCGCACAGTGCCCAACACATCAAGACCCGCAGACATGCCAAGCCCGCGCTTGCCCGACAGCGACGTCCGATTGGCTTTGTCAAAGGAGCCCTTGAACACATAGGAGGCACCTGCCTCCTCACAGATTTGGGCCATTTGTTCGGCGATCATGAGGGCATGATCAAGGCTTTCAAGCTGGCAAGGTCCCGCTATCACCGTCAAAGGCAAGTCATTGGAGGCCTTGATGGGCCCGATCTCGACTGTTTTCATAGTTCCTGGCCTATACCTGTTCGCGCAGAATTGACGCGGTCAGGGAGACCATCAGGTAGATGCCCGAAAAGATCAAGAAGGCGAGGATCGTATTCTCGAACGCCCGCGGGTAAGACGGGGCATCCGGGGCAACGGGGCTCACGCCAATGGACAGATAACGGACCTGCCTGTTGGCCTCCATCCGCGCGACTTCATATTGCGCCTCGGCCTGGAACAAAAGCTCCTGACGGGTTTCAAGATCGGCTTGCGCGACCATCAACTCGCCAGTGATCCGCGCGAGCGACCCGGTGTCGCTGCCACTGCTTGTCAATTCACCGCGCTTCTCGGCGATCAGCTTTTCGATTTCTTCGATCTTGTTCTCGGAGGCTGTGACCTTCGCCCGGTTGGGCCGAGTATTGTCAAGCGTAGTCCGCAGGGCCAGCCGTTCAGTCAATAATTCTGTTTCCAGGCTGCCGATTTGGGCCATGACGCCCGCGATCTCACTTTCCGGGTTCAATACTCCCAGCTTTTCCTGAATCTCTACGATTCTTTGTTGCGCCGCGATCATCTTCTGATCGGCGGTTTTGCGGGTTTGGTCTGCGCCATCCATCTGGTCAGAGCGCAAACGCGCGGTCAGTTGGTCCACCTGCTGTTCGGCATATTCGATCAACTTTTGCGAGAACAGCGCGCTGACTTGCGGATCAGCGGCGATGACGTCCATTTTGATGACGCCTTCCGTCGGATCAAAACCAATCTTGACGTTCTTTTTGAACAGTTTGTAGGCCGCCTCGTTGGTTGCGCCTTCCGGGAGACGCTGAACAACATCAATCTCGGGATCGCTGAAATGGGTTTTGAACCCCGCGTCTTCATCGAGCCGGAGCAGCGCGTCACGGGAATTCAAATACCCCTGAACGGTGATCGAATCCTGTGAATTCGCAAGGCTGGTACCCGCAAGCAGTCCACCCGCTTTGTTGCCGCCACCTTCCGCTTGCTGAATCACAAATTCCGAATGGGTCGCGTACATTGGCGTTGCGATATTGTAATAGTAATATCCCGCAACCGCGGATGGCAGGATCACGAAAAACAGCAATCGCAGGCTGAGCATCGCGGCCCGGCGACGGCGGCGGCGCACGATGTCGCGCTGCATCGCCATGATTTGCTGGGCTTGTTCCGCCTGCTCCGTCGGGGCGGTCGTCTGGGTCGATGGGACCTTCGGACCTGCGCCAACCTTTGCTGGCAATGCCGACAGGATCTGCTTGGCTTCCGATTTGTCCGCTTTGTCGGAGATCACCAGTTCCAGCATGTTGGAGCGTTTGAACGGATCGACGCCCTTTTCCCGCAACAGGCGGACCGCGTCATAGTCAGATGTCGGACTGAGCCCTTGTTTCTGTGCCACACGCCGCGCCATACGCAATTGTCGGCCCGTCAGGTCCTCGGCTTTAATCTCTTCAATCGTGGTGGCACCGCCCGCGCCGCCAACTGTGGCATCTTCGCTTGCAGCGATAGCTTCCGCGACCTCTTCCGACGGCGCTGGCTGGGTACTTGCCCCAAGCCCATCATCGGTATTCTCCGGCCCATTGGGCAGCGTTGTTGCATCCGCCAATTCGGTTTCGTCGGATTTGTTCCGACGCACGCGGTATTTCCGAGCTTTAATCTTGGTAGTCATAAAGCGCCTTAGCCTCTTCCAGTGTGTCAAACATATAAAGTCTTCCGTGCTTTAACACTGCCGCTGTTTTACAAAACTTTTCGAGCACTTCAGGTTGGTGCGATACAATCACGACTGTTGCCTTCTTCAATCGGTCTCGCAGCATGGACCCTGCTTTTCGGTTAAATTCGACATCCGTGCTTGCCGGCATGCCTTCATCTATCAATAGGATATCAAATTCCAACGCAAGCATAAGTGCGAAGGTAAATCGCGCCCGCATACCGGAGCTGTAGACACCTATGGGCTGGTCGAAATACTCCTCCAACCCACATAAATACCTGCAAAACGCCTCTACGTAGTCGGGATCGAGACTATAGAGCTTCGCGATATAGCGACAGTTTTCCGTCGCCGTATGTTTGGAGACGACCCCGCCCATAAATCCCAAAGGAAAAGAGATGCGGCTGGTGCGCACGATCTCCCCCTCATCGGGTTTTTCCAGACCTGCCATCATATTGATCAGAGTGGTTTTGCCGGTGCCATTGGGGGCCAGAATTCCCATCGAGGTGCCAAGCTCCACACGGAACGACGCGCGATCAAGGATGACCTTGCGCTGCGTGCCCGTCCAGAAGGACTTACTGACATCTCGAAATTCAATCATTTGGCGTGCTCACCTCGGATACCCGGCATTCTACACAGGTCTGGGCATATTCGATATGCCGCGTTGGCTGGACTATGTCCTAGACCATCCCCTCTATACAACGGAATTCAGGTAAAGATGCTATGAACGTCTTTCCTCTGCGCCATTTCTTGCCCAGTAATTCCCGCCAGACGGCAAGAAATATCCGGCTAGCTGGCGAAATTGACCAACAAGGTCACGCCCAGCAGAATCGCGATCCACAAAACCATGGACCCGGTAGGCCAGACCCGCGCAGTGCGGCCTTCGGGCCCATGGGCATGGTACAGACCCCGGACAATCAGGGTCAGCTTGCGCATCCAGAACGCTGTTTGCTTTTTCCAGATCGTCGATGCTCCGAGTGTTAAAAGGCCAATGATCCGCGGCATGAATTTCCGGTAGGTGACATCCGTGTCCAAGTTAACCGACCGCAGCTCGGGCGGATAAATCTTGGTACGCATCAGAACAGCGAACGCCAGCGCTGAGAACAGCAAAAGCTGCAACTGGGTGATCACATGGGTGGTCGTGTAAGGCACATAATCGACGTCATAGGGCAACAGCGCATAAAGCGGCGCTGGGTAGGCCCCGATGAAGATGCACAGGAACGCGGTCAGTCCCATCGCCAGCAGCATATGGGTCGGCGCTTCTTTGGGGCGCAACCCGCTGTCATGGGCAAAGAAAGCGAAATAGGGGATCTTGATGCCCGAATGGTGAAACACACCCGCCGAGGCAAAGAGCAGGATTGCCCAGATATAGTCGTAATGTTCTTTGGCCGAGGCCGAGAGGATCAGGGATTTCGAGATGAAGCCCGAAAAGAGCGGGAATGCCGAAATGGACGCCGCGCCTACCACGCAGAAAATCATCGTAAGCGGCATGGTTTTGTAAAGCCCGCCAAGCTCGGAGCCTTTGGCGGTACCGGTGCGGAAGAGGACGGCGCCCACGCTCATGAAAAGGAGCGCTTTATAAAGAATGTGGCTGAACGCATGGGCCGCGGTGCCGTTAAGCGCAAGCTCAGTACCGATGCCGACGCCGACGACCATGAAACCAAGTTGGTTATTAAGCGAATAGGCCAGCACCCGGCGCAAATCGTTCTCGATCACCGCGTAGAAGATCGGAAACAGCGTCATGATCGCGCCGATATAGATCAGGATTTCGGTGCCTGCGAAGCCTCGCGCCAGCGCGTAGATCGCCAGTTTCGTCGTAAAGGTTGAAAGGATCACCGTGCCGGTCACGGTCGCCGCCGGGTAGGCGTCCTGCAGCCAGTTGTGCAGGAGCGGAAACGCCGCCTTGATGCCGAAAGCGAGGAAAATGCACCAGGTTGCCGGGCTGCCCAAGGTCATCGCCTCGAAGGTGAGCGAGCCGGTTTCGCGCCAGTAAAGCGCCGCACCTGCCAGCAGGATCACGCCCGACGCGATCTGTACGATCAGATAGCGCATTCCGGTGTGATACGCGCCCTCGGTCCTGCTAGCCCAGATCAGAAAGACGGATGCAATGGCGGTGCCTTCCCAATACAGGAAAAGCGAAATCAGGTCGCCTGCAAAGACAGCGCCGATGGCGGAGCCTGCGTAGATCAGCGCCGCAACCTGTTGCACCGGGTCGCGCACGTGCCACGCATAGAGATTGCCCAGAAAGGCCGCGAGCGAGAAGATCAGCGCGAAGATGCGGCTGAGCTTGTCGACCCGCATCAGCTCCAGATCGAGGCCCATGAGGCTCCATATGACAAGCTGGCCTTCGGGGATGGTCCAAACCTGCCATGCTGCAAGCACCGGGGCGATTAACAGCACAGGCGCACGTACCGAACGCGGAAGCACCAGGACCAGCGCGGCCGCAGCAAAGAAGATCAGCGCGGTGGGCAGGAAATCAACCATCATGCTCGGTCCTGTCCAGTTGATCTTCGGGAATAGCTTCGCTGTCAGTGTCGTGAGGGGCGTAATAGTCCTCGTCGCGCATCAGGAAAAGGCGCATGCCTTTGGCGCAAATCACCAAAGCGGCACACATGAAAAAGCCATAGAACGGGTAGAAGCCGGGTATCTTCTCGATCCCGAGGTAGACCTTCTTGGCGTAGAGGAAATCGACAACCACCAAGAACCCGCAGACCGCGTAGAGCCCATAGACCAGCCTGTTCACCTTGGCCGGGTCGTCGCACCACAAAAACAGGCGCGCCAGCGGCGAGAAGGTCGAAGGGTCTTCGGTCGGGCGATCAGTCATGGGGTCACCAGAGGTGTGAGGAAGGCGACGATATCGCCCGCAAAGAAGAAGATGATCACGCAGCCCAAAGCTGTCAGCGCAGGCGGGGCCCAGCACAGGGCCGGTGCCTCTTTGACCGGACCCGCATTGTCCGGATCGCTCAGGAAAAAGCCTTTGCCGACGATGGGTAGCAAGTAAGCCACGTTCAACAGCGAGCTGGCCATCAGCACAAGGATCATGATCCACTGGCCCGTATCAGCCGATCCCATGATCAGCAGCCACTTGCTCCAGGATCCGCCCAAGGGGGGCAGGCCTATGATTGACAACGCACCGATGAGGAAGGCTCCGAAGGTGATCGGCATCACCCGGCCCAGCCCGGTCATCTGGCTAATATTGGTCTTGTGGGTCGCAACGTAGATCGAGCCTGCGCACATAAACAAGGTGATCTTGCCAAGCGCGTGCATGGCAATATGCAAGCCGCCGCCCAGAACGCCCATGGAGGTGGCCAAAGCCATGCCAAGAGTAATGTAGCTCAACTGCGAAATAGTGGAATAGGCCAGCCGCGCCTTCAAATTGTCTTTGGTCATCGCCACAACGGAGGCACAGATGATCGAGAACGCAGCCAACCACATCAGCCATTCCGACGCGCCGGTTTCGGCCAGAAAATCGATGCCAAAGATATAGATACCGACCTTGAGCATGGTGAACACGCCCGCTTTCACAACGGCCACGGCGTGCAAGAGTGCGGACACAGGCGTCGGTGCCACCATCGCGGCGGGCAGCCAGCGGTGAAACGGCATCAAGGCCGCTTTGCCGATGCCGAAGGCGTAAAGTGCAAGCAAGACCGCGACCATCGGTCCGGCGATTTTGCCTTCCAGAATACCGCCAAGCTCGAAATTGAGGGTGCCTGCAATGGTGAAGGTCCAGACCACGGCGACAAGCTGCAACGCGATCGATGTACCCAGCAAGATGGCCAGATAGGTGCGCGCGCCTGCGATGGCTTCCTTGGTGCCCTTATGGGCGACCAGCGGGTAAGTCGACAGGGTCAGAAGCTCGTAAAACCCGAACAATGTGAACATGTTGGACGAGAATGCGATCCCCATGACAGAGGCGATTGCAAAGGAAAAGCTGGAGAAGAACCGCGCGTGGTGCTTCTCGTTATTTCCGCGCATATAGCCCATGCCGTAGATATGTGTGACGATCCAAAGACCAGACGCGACGATGGCAAAAAGCAAGCCTAACGGCTCCACGTTGAAGGCGATGTCGATGCCGGGGATGATCTCGAAGAGAGTGAAGACCTCGGTCGTGCTGTTGCCGACTTCCCACAAGATCGTCAGCACGGTCAGGAAGGTGGCCCCTGCCGCATAAAGCGTCAGCATGTCCCGAAGGTTCGGGTTGTTCCTGAACACAAGGTTGGTGATCGTCGCGATAGACGGGATCACCATGGAGACGATGATTGCGGTGTTTACATCCACGTTAATGCCCCGCCTCTGTTGTCGTCACGCTTTCGAGCATACCCGTTGTACCAGCCAGAAGACCGTCAGCCGCCGTGCGCGCCGCGCCAAGCGTGACGTCTGTGGCTAACCCGAAATAGATGCAGGCCAGCGCCATGATCCAGATTGGGACCAGCATGCTCAGAGGGGCCTCGCGGTGATCTGCCCCATATGCAGGCTCGTGCAGATACAGGACCTCGACGAAGCGCCAGACATAGATCACAGCCAACAGCGAAGAGGTGGCAATCAAGAATGCGAGCGGCCACCAGCCGAGCTCCAGCGTGGCTTGTATCAATTCCCACTTGCTGATGAAGCCCGCAGTACCGGGCACCCCGATCAGGCTGAGACCACCGACAACCATGGCTGCGGCGGTGACCGGCATCACACGGCCCATTCCTTGGATACGCGAGTAGAAGGAACTACCCGATCGCAGAACAAGCGCGCCGACACCCATGAACAAAACTGCTTTGGTAATGCCGTGGTTGAACAAATGCACGATGGCCGCGGTCAGCCCGGTGGAATTCAGAAGCGCGATGCCCAAAAGCATGTAGCCGATTTGCGCGATGCTGGAATAGGCCAACATGCGTTTCAGGTCCGACTGGAAGATCGCGATAAAGGACGCCGCAAACATCGCCAGTACCGCGAAGGGCAGGATGATGAACTTAAGCGCGTAAACCTCGAACTGGAAGGCGGGCTGGAACACCGAGAACGTGAATCGCAACAGTACATAGATCGCCGCTTTCGTTGCTGTTGCCGCCAGGAACGCCGTTATCGCGGAAGGCGCATATGTGTACGCATTGGGGAGCCACAGATGCAGTGGATAAATCGCCAGCTTCAGGCCCATCCCGACAAGGATGAAGGCAAACGCGGCTTTGATAGTGCGATTGTTTTCCTGATCCGCGATACGCTCCGCCAGATCCGCCATGTTGAGCGTGCCGGTCGCCATGTAAAGAAACCCGATGCCGATCACGAAGAAAGTGGCCCCGATAGTTCCCATAACGAGGTAGTCATAAGCGGCCGTTAGTGCGCGCTTGTCCCGCTCCGCCCCAGCAGCGATGAGCGCATAGGTCGACAGCGAGGAAATCTCCAGGAACACAAAGACATTGAAGGCGTCACCGGTAATCACGACACCTAAAAGCCCTGTAAAACAAAGCAGATAGCAAGAATAAAACAGCGTGTGGTGCTTCTCGGAAATCTCCGCTTTCACGCTCTCATAGGCAAAGGGCAGCACCACAGTGCTGATCCCCGAGATCAAAAACAGCATGAACGCATTGGCTGCATCGACGCGGTATTCAATGCCCAATGGCGGGGCCCATCCGCCAAGCTCATAGGAGATGAAGCCGCCATCTATCACCTGCATGAGCAGCATGATGGAGACGACGAAGGCCGCAAGGCTCGACAGGAACGCGATGGTCCAGCTTAACCCTTTGTGTGCGCCCAACAGAACGATCAATGGCGAGGCCATGAAGGGGATCAGCACCTGCAAAATCGGCAGGTGGTCGTGCAGTGTCATCGCGACGTGATGGCTGGTCTCGGTTGCCACTATGCGCGCCCACCCATGGCTTCACCGTGAATACGGTTTTCGTCCGAGGCAATCTTGCGTTCAATATCCAAGATGTCGTCCTCTTCGATTGTACCGTAAGCCTCGCGGATGCGCACGATCAGGGCCAGCCCAAGCGCCGTAGTTGCGATGCCCACAACAATCGCGGTCAGGATCAAAACATGCGGCAGCGGGTTGGAATAAAGGACATCGGGGTCAACGTTCATATCCAAAGGGAAAATCGGCGCTGTGCCGCCAGTGATCTTGCCGATGGAGATGTAGAACATGAACACGGAGGTCTGGAAGATGTTAAGCCCGACAATCTTTTTGACCAGATTGCCCTTGGACACGACAATATAAAGCCCCGTCATCATCAAAACGATGAAGAGCCAATAGTTGATATGACCGACGATAAATTCGAATGTCATGTCACCACTCCTCATCCGTGATACGCGGGATGCGGCTGGCGAAGGCGTAGTAGATCGTAACCATGACGCCCGTCACCGTGATGCCCACACCAAGCTCAACCGCGAGGATGCCCCAGTGTTGCCCATGGGATGGGTGATGGGGCGAAAACGCACCATAATCCAGGAACTCATAGCCCAGATACATGCTTAAAACGCCGGTCATGGAATAGACCAGCACGCCCAAAGCCGCCAGTTTGTGTACCACCCAGACCGGTAGAACCTTTTGGACAGCCGGCATCCCGAAGACGACGCCATAAGCCACAAAGGCCACGGCCATGATGACGCCGGCCTGAAAGCCGCCGCCGGGCGAATAGTCACCGTGAAACTGGACGTAGAACGCATACAGAATGATCGCGCCGCAAAGCAGTTTGGTCACAACGCGCAGGATCAAATGGTGCTGCATCAGGTGTCCTCCTGCTCTTCTTCGTCGTCTTCATCGCGGCGACGACGCAGCCCGGAAATCAACAAAAGCACGGCGATACCGGCCGTGAAGACAACGGCCGTTTCGCCCAGTGTATCAAAGCCACGGTAACTGGCCAGAATGGCCGTCACAACGTTGGGCACGTCGATATCATGGACGCTTTCTTGCAGGTAGGCCGGGGCCACATGGGTTTGCGCAGGGGCATTCGGGTCACCGAAATTTGGCATATCCAGCGTGCCGTAGATCAGCATCGCGCCGGTCACCGTCACCACAAAGAGCGGTATCGCCGGCGACCGCCGCGATGGCTTTTCCATCCGCGAGGTCAGCGCGAGCGTGCCCAGCATCAGCACCGTCGAAATACCTGCGCCGACAGCAGCTTCGGTAAAGGCCACATCGACCGCGTCCATCGACACCAACAAGAGCGCTGACAGCAAGCTGAACACGCCAGACAGCATGACAATCGCAAACAGGCTCGTCGTGCGCACAACAGACAGCGCTGTGGCAACCAGCATCGCAAAAAGCGCTATGTTAATGAAGGTTTCTATTGTGCACCTATGATTTCTTCTGCGATTTCGGATGCTGCTTTGGCTCTGCCCCGACAAGGCCGTCAGCCTCTTTCGGTCTTAGTCCCGTGGCCAGAGCTGCATTGGCGACCGCATGGGTCGCGGTTGGTCCGGTAATGAATAGAAAAATACCGATAATCAGAAGCTTAACCGTGATCAAAGTGAGACCCGCCTGCAAGCACATGCCGATCACCAACAAGATCATCCCCGCGGATTCAGAGATTGAGGCCGCGTGCAAGCGAGACCAGAAGTCGGGAAAACGCACGATGCCGACGGCACCAATGATCGTGAAAAAGCTGCCGCCCAGGATGAAGGCCCAGCTTGCTATTTCGACGATCATGTTCATAGCCCGGTCTCCTCTTTGCGGGCCAGAGGCGACATGTCACCGATCTTGCGGTAGCGGAAGTATTTCAGGATCGCGATTGTGCCCACGAAGTTAATCAGCGCGTAAAGCAAAGCAATATCGAGGAAATCCGGACGGCCGTTTAAAAAGCCAAGCACGCCGATAAAGAGCACCGTGTGGGTCCCAAAGGAGTTCACCGCCAGAACCCGATCATAAAGCGTAGGGCCGTTGAATAGGCGGAAAAGCACCAGCACCATCGCAATGAAAAGCGCGACTATTGCAACCGCAAACATCATGACTGCACCGCTTCGGTTGCCGTCACGCGGCGATCCATATCAGCCAGCGCGTGCATATCTTCATCGCAGAAATTCACCGCATGGACCAGAAACTCCCCCTCCTCGACCTCGACCGAGATGGTGCCGGGCGTAAGCGTGATGGAATTCGCAAAGATCACCTGACCAAGGTCAGTTCGCTGTGAATAAGGGGCCAGAAACATATGCTGGCGGAGGTTCATATCAGGGGACAGGATGATTTTCGTAACCGCCCAGTTCGCCTTGGCGATTTCGCCCAAGAGCCAGATGAAATACCCGATGAACCCGAAGGGTTTTAACGCCAATTGAATGCGGTTTCCGTCGACGGCATCCATCCGGCGCGACACATAAACGGCGATAACAACTGAGGCAGCCCCGAAGCCGATGACCAGTGGCTTGTAAACCCCGGACATCAATAGCCACAGAAGTGCCAGCCCAATTGCCGCGCCTATCGTTCTCAAGGTGCCCCCCCGGTTGCCGCGCCATCTTCGTGGCAACAGACATAAATTCGTTTCTCGAATTATGTTGCATGCGTCCTAGGAGCACAACCCAAAGAAATGTTCTGCCGGGTATTCAAATAACAAACCTTGCTTGGGTATGGGATATTGTTCCATTGCGGCTTCGTAACTTCGGAGGCAGATTGCGCTGGTGATGTCTGACGATAATCTCCGCAACGATTTTGAAACGCATGTCTGTGAAATGCGCGCCTGCAACCTGTGCGGGGATCTACCGCTCGGGCCGCGACCTTTGTTCAAATTGTCGCCAACCGCCCGGATATTAATAGCGGGCCAAGCGCCCGGGCGGATCACGCATGAGCGCGGACGGACATTTGATGATGTGTCAGGCGACCGGCTTCGTGATTGGCTGGGCGTCGACCGTGAGACGTTCTACGACAATCCCCGAATTGCGATTTTGCCCATGGGGCTTTGTTATCCCGGAACTGGCAAAGGTGGGGACCTGCCGCCCCGCGCGGAATGCGCACCGGCTTGGCGAGGTCGCACTTTGAACCTGCTGAAGAACCTGGAGTTGACGCTGATCATCGGACGCTACGCGATTGACTGGCACCTCCCTGAGATGAAGGGAAAGTCGCTGACAGATGTCGTGTCGCGCAGTCACGCGTTTTGGCCGGAAAAGATGGTGCTGCCCCATCCAAGCCCACGCAACAACCGGTGGCTTTCCAGGAACCCGCAGGTTGAGGCGGAGTTAATACCTTTGCTGCAAGCCCGCGTTCGGGACATTTTGTCAGACTGAGCAGCGCTTGCTCTCGAACTATGTCATCGATATCGAGCAGGGAAACCTCGTGAAAGGACCACGATGACTGCGCTTGATATAGCCCATGCCGCCATGGAGGCCGACCCGCAGGATGACACCGCGCGTTTGCGCTTCTTCGAACGGGTGGCAGAGCATGAACTGTTCGTTCTTCTGGAGAAGGAGCCCGAGGGCGCACAGGTCTCTCCGATGGTTTTTCCAGTTGATGGCACAAGCTTTGTTCTGGCCTTTGATCTGGAGGAACGTCTGGCAGAATTCAGTGGCACCCCTGTTCCGTTTGTCGCGTTGTCCGGGCGCAACCTTGCGGCAATGCTGGCGCAAAACGACCTCGGTCTTGGGTTGAACCTTGATGTTGCCCCGTCGTCGATCCTGATCCCGCCCGAGGCAGTGTATTGGCTTGATCAAACGCTCGCCCAAGGCCCGTCCGAGGAGGAAGCAATTCCCACAGAGTTTCGAAGCCCCACAGGCCTGCCCGAAACCTTACTTTATGCACTAGACAGCAAACTTGCGAGCGCCACAGGGCTTGCAAAATTCGCCTATCTTGCCGCTGTCACGTACCAAAATCGGGCCTCCGGGCATCTGTTAGCCTTCATTGATCCATTGCCCGGCGCGGAACCCGCACTTGCGGGCGCTGTGAACGAAGCGCTTAAGTTCAGCGGCGTTGAAGCGGGGCAGATCGATGTGTGCTTCTTCAATGCGTCCAATGAGAGCGCCGGGAGGTTAGCGCGGGTCGGATTGCGATTTGACTTGCCCCAAGCGGAGACTGCCGCCGTAGATGCGCGCCCAGCGCCGGGCAGCGACCCGGCCGCCCCGCCGAAACTGCGTTAATACCCGGCCTTGCGGTCCACGACATGGGCAAACGGCTTGCCGGTCTCGCCGCGTTTGATGTTTTCCGCAATAACCTGTGAGGCAGTCTCAACCCGTGTCTCGGACGCGATATGCGGCGTCACGGTCACATTAGGATGCGCCCAATAGGGATGCTCCGGCGGCAAAGGCTCCGTTGCGAACACATCCAGAGTTGCACGGGAAATCTGACCACTGTCGAGCGCTGCAAGCAACGCGTCGTCATCGATCAAAGGACCGCGGCCCGGATTTATGATCACCGCGCCACGCGGCATTAGCTTCAGCGTATCGGCATTCAGAATATGCGTTGTTGCGTCGGTTAAAGGGAGCAGAAGGACAAGGGTTTGGGAGGTCGACAAGACCTCTTTCAAGCCCTCATCGCCATAAAAACACGCGACGCCACCAACTTTCTTTTCAGACCGACTCCACCCGGAAACCGGGAAATGCAAGGCGCTAAGCGCCACAGCACTGGCTTGACCCAAAGCGCCCAACCCAAGGATGCCAATGGGACGGCTTCGGGCCAAGGGCGGAACCCGGCCCGCGCGCCAGACACCGTCTTGTCCGTGAATATGCGCGTCCATCCCCAGATGGTGGCGCAGCACGTGGCCTGTGACCCATTCGGTCATACCTTCGGACAAGCCGTTATCGACCATCCGGCACAGCGGGACTGTCAGGGTTTTGTTGCCCACCACATCCTCAACGCCTGCCCAAAGGTTCAACACGGCTTTGAGCTTGGTGTAGGGCGTGAAGTCCGTCACTGGTCCGTTTGGCGCATAGACGATGTAGTCTACGTCTTCGGGCGGCAGGCTTTGGGCGAGTGTTGCCTCCAGACCTTGATCCAGAAAGGCTTTGCGCAAAGGCTCCGCGTAGTCGTCCCAGCGATCAGGACGGGCCGAGAATTGAATGTTGAGCATTAGACTACCTTGGTCTGTGGACATGCGCGCTTTGAACAAGGCCAAAGGCAAGAAGTAGAACCAACATCGCTGAGCCGCCGTAGCTGACCAGCGGGAGCGGCACGCCGACAACAGGGGCCAGCCCCATTACCATCGACATGTTCACGGCAAAGAACAAAAAGAACGTCAGCGCGATGCCCAACGTCAGCAAGGAGGCAAAGCGGTCCTTGTTGCCAAGCGCAGACACGACACAGAAGAAAATCACGCCAATATAAAGCGCCAATAGGGAGATGCCTCCGAGGAAGCCAAATTCCTCCGCCAAGGTGGTGAAGATGAAATCGGTGTGCTTTTCGGGCAGGAAATTCAATCGCGATTGCGTTCCTTGCATATAGCCGCGCCCAGTCCAACCTCCCGAGCCCAGCGCGATCTTCGATTGTGTGATGTGGTAGCCCGCCCCAAGCGGGTCAGTCGACGGATCAAGAAATGTATCAATACGCCTGAATTGGTAGTCTTTGATCAGTTGCCAATCCGTGCCGCGAGATCGGAACACCGCCGATACCATGCCCACGCCGCCCCCTATGACAGCAGCGAAATAGGCCCAGTGCACCCCTGCCAGAAACATCAAACCGCCGCCGCCGAACACCAGCAACAGAGCGGTGCCCAGGTCAGGCTGGCGAAGTGTCAGAAAGACCGGGACCAGCACGATGATCACTGGGATGATCACCCAAAGCGGGCGGGAAACTTTCTTGACGTCGAGCCAGTCATAGTAGGCGGCAAGGAACATGATCAAAGTGATCTTGGTCAACTCGGACGGTTGCAAACGCATGAAACCAAGGTTGATCCAGCGTTGCGCACCCATGCCGGTGGAGCCGAAGAACTCAACCGCGAGCAGTAGCAGCACTGATAATCCGTAGGCCAGTCCTGAGACATTTCGCAGGAACCATGTGGGCACCATCGCGACCATGAACATCAGAACCATACCCAAAGCGAAGCGTTTCATTTGCGGCTCTGCCCATGGGGTGAGGGACCCTCCAGCCACGGAATACAGCATCAGAAAACCGACGCTGGAAATCGCAGACAGCAACAAGATCACCGGCCAGTTCAAATGCAGGAACTTGGCAAACCCGCTTGGTACGGCTTTGACGTTGTATTCCAGATAACTCACGCCTGAGACCCCTTTTGCGGCGCCGTGTCGAAATCGCGAAGCTCCAGCTCCTCGAAAGCGCTTTGAATGCGGGTGCGTTGGGAGGCCGGGTAGGCCGATAGCGGAGGCAGCGCGCCGGTTTGAGCCGCCAACATTATGTCGCGCGCGATGGGTGCGGCGGCTTTCGACCCACCGCCGCCGTGTTCCACAACGACTGCGATGGCATATTTTGGGTTGTCAGCGGGGGCAAAGCCCACGAACAAGGCATGGTCGCGTCGTTCCCACGGCAGGTCTTCATTGCGGAAGACGCCGCGGGCGCGTTCCGCGGCGGTAATGTTGCGTACTTGGCTGGTGCCTGTTTTGCCCGCCATCAACATGGTTTCGTCGTCGATCCGACTACCGTAAGCGGTGCCGCGCTGTTCGTTGCCAACAGCAAACATAGCATCCTGGATCGCGCGCATACTCGACGACCGAATCCCGAGCGGTTCGGGGTCATTTACTGGCTCATCACGCTCATCTATTGATCGGATCAGGCGCGGGACAACTTTCGTATTGGTGGCAATCCGCGCAGTCATCACAGCAAGTTGCAACGGCGTTGCCAAGACGAAGCCTTGCCCGATGGAGGCGTTCAGGCTGTCGCCCACCACCCATTCCGACGCGCGGTTTTCGCGTTTCCACTGCTTGGTTGGTGTCAGACCTTCAGCAACAGCGGACATGGGTAAGTCATCACGCACACCAAGACCCAAGATGTTGGCCATCTCGCTGATTTTGTCGATGCCGACACGCTGCGCCATGTCGTAATAATACAAATCACACGATTGCTTGAGCGAATTACGCAGGTTCATTTTCCCGTGCCCACCGCGTTTCCAGCAGTGGAAGCGGCGGCCCGCAACTTTGGTGGCTCCACCGCAATAGACGGTTTCATCAGGGACCACATGGCCGTTTTCCAGCGCGGCCAGTGCGGTGACCATTTTGAAGGTCGAACCCGGAGGGTATTGGCCTTGCACAGTTTTGTTGGCCAGCGGGCGGTAGATATTGTCGGTCAGTTCTTTGTAATCAGCGACAGATATACCGCGCACGAACTTGTTGGGATCGAAAGACGGGGCCGATGCCATAGCCAGCAAATCCCCGTTTTTCACATCAATCACAACTGCCGCTGCGCTTTCGCCGACCATGCGCGCTTGGGCGAAATTTTGAAGTCGTGCGTCAATGGTCAGGCGGACACTGACACCTTTCTGGCTCTCGTCGCGGCCAAGTTCGCGCATGACCCGACCGGCGGCGTTCACCTCAATCCGCTTGGTGCCCGCCTTGCCACGCAATGCGCCTTCCAGCTTGGTCTCAACTCCGGACTTGCCGATCTGGAATTTGGGGATTTGCAAGACTGGGTCCACAACGACCAATTTGGACAGATCATAGTCACTAACCGGGCCAACATAGCCTAGAATATGTGCGAAATCGCCGTCTTGTGGGTAATAGCGGCTTAAGCCAAATTCCGGTGTGATCCCCGGCAAAGCAGGGGCGTTTACCGCCACTTGGCTGAGATCCTCCCAGCTGAGCCTATCCGCGATGGTCACCGGCACCAGCCGGGAGCGTTTGCGCAGCTCTTCACGGGCCTTGTCGAGATCCTCTGGCGTCAATCGGATGATCTTTGCAAGATTTTGCAGAACCTGTTCTGGGTCGTCAACCTCGTCGCGGATCATGACGACGCGGTAGTTTTGCTCGTTCCCCGCGATCAATACGCCCTTGCGGTCAAAGACCAGACCCCGCGCGGGCGGCAGAAGGCGGATGTTGATCCGGTTTTCTTCGGCCAGAAGGCGGAACTGATCGGCTTGATCCACCTGAAGGTGACGCATTCGCGCGCCAAGAATGCCACCAAAAACGAGCATGCCGCCGCCCAAGATCAGGCCGCGGCGGCTGATCATACGAGAGCTTTGCTCGTTATCCTTAGGCGTTCTTCTCATGCGATGGCCTCGTCGGTGTCCAATTCACCGGGTTTGGGTTTGCGTACCCCCAAACCATAGCGACACAGACCGATTGCCAAAGGGTAAAATGCAATTGTCACGACAATATGCTTCAGTAGGAAAAAGGCGCTTGGGGTGCTCAGCCCAAAGATCAGAAGCACCAAATTGCTGATCAGGATCATCGCCACAAAAGTTCCCGAAAAGATCGCGATTTCAAGAAAAATCGGCGTTTCCTGCTGGCTATGGGTTTGGCTGCGTAGAAATTCTGTCCCCAGGATCGCGGCGGCGGTCCAAAGTCCCGGTGCGCGCAGGAACAAAAGATCAGCCAGAAAGAAGATAACGCAGACCATAACGATCGAGACGTGCCGCGGACGACGGAACACCCACGCTGAGGTAATCGCAAAGAGCGCATCCGGACCAGGCAACCGGTTAGGGATCGTGGCCATTGGCAATAGCTGCACAAACATCACGCACCCACAGGTGACAACGAACAGCGCGCGGTAGAACCATCTGCGGGAAGTAGCGGGATCAACCATCGGTATCCAGCTCCTCCTCCACAATGGCGGTCAATGGGATTTCATCCACCGCGATCAGCTGACCAGTGGATTGAATCTGCTCGGACTGGGGTGTGCGCAAGACCCGAAGAAACTCAAGCCGCCCATAGTCAGCGGCCAAACGTACTCGAAAGCGCCGGTCAGGCCCTTGGGTGATTTGCCCCACCAGAATATCGGCTGGGAACACTTTCCCGTCGCCAGATGTCACAACCCTGTCGCCGGGGCGCACATCTTCGATGCTTTCCACGATATCTATAGGCGGAGCCAGAGTATTGTCGCCAGCCAGAAGCGCCTTCTGGCCTGAGGGTTGGATCGTGATCGGGATGCGGCTGGAGGTGTCTGTCAGCAAAATAACACGGGAAGTCTTTTCACCAACACCCGCAATCCGGCCGACAAGGCCAAGACCGTCCATCGTGGCCCAGCCGTCCTGTATCCCGTCTCGGTCCCCGACGTTGAGCAATACAGACCGGCGGAAGGGTGATCCGTTATCTGTCAGCACCACGCCCGTGACATAGGTCAGCTGCGCGCTTTGGCGGACTTTGTTGAGGTCCAGCAGCCGCGCGTTTTCCTGTTCCAGCTGCAAGGCGGCTTCGCGCCAGGATTTCATCTGCTGCAGCTCGCGGCGCAATTCCTGGTTCTGCTCATAGATGCGTGTGTAGCTTTGGAAGTCCTCAAACATGCGCGATACCCGCGTGACGGGAACAAAGGCCCAGTCAAAGCTGGGCACGATCCGGTCGATAACCGCGGAGCGGAACCGCTCCATCCTCGGGTTATCCACGCGCCAGACCGCGAACGTGGCCATCAGAACAAGCACAAGAACACCGATCAGAATGCGTCTGACCGGCCTTCCGTAGTCGTCTTGTCTTCGATTATCACGTGCCATTCAGCCCACCTGTTGGCCCAAACTCAGGAGTTTGGCGCACAATAGCGCGCCCTAGCTGTCGTAGTCTATGACGTGGCGCAGTTGTTTTTCGTATTCCAGCGCTTTGCCAGTACCCAAAGCCACGCAGTTCAGGCTTTCATCGGCGACCGAGATTGCCAGCCCGGTCTGTTCGCGCAGCGCAAGGTCCAGTTCACCTAGCAATGCGCCGCCGCCGGTCAGCATTACGCCCCGGTCCACGATATCTGCTGCCAAATCGGGCGGAGTGGCTTCAAGTGCGGTCATCACTGCTTCGCAAATGGCTTGCACCGGCTCGGCCAGCGCTTCGGCGACTTGCGCCTGATTGATCTCGGTCTCTTTGGGAACGCCGTTAAGCAGATCACGACCTCGAATCTGCATGGACGCGCCGCGTCCATCGTCTGGCATCCGGGCAGTCCCGATGGAGGTTTTGACACGCTCAGCGGTGCTTTCGCCCACGAGAATGTTCTGGTGACGGCGCAGATAGCTGATCAGCGCCTCATCCATACGGTCACCACCAACGCGGACCGAACGCGCGTACACGATGTCCCCCAAGGACAGAACGGCCACTTCGGTGGTCCCGCCACCGATATCGACAACCATGGAGCCGGTCGGGTCTGTAATTGGCATCCCCGCGCCGATCGCCGCTGCAATCGGTTCCGCGATCAGACCTGCCTTGCGGGCCCCTGCCCCCAAAACAGACTGACGAATAGCGCGCTTTTCAACGGGTGTCGCGCCATGCGGCACACAGACGATGATCTTGGGCTTGGTGAAGGTAGAGCGGCGATGCACCTTACGGATGAAATGTTTTATCATTTCCTCGGCGGTGTCGAAATCCGCGATCACGCCTTCACGCATGGGCCGGATCGCCTCAATGCTGCCCGGCGTGCGGCCCAGCATCAGCTTGGCGTCCTCGCCCACGGCCAGAACTTCCTTGCGTCCGTTTTTGGTGTGATACGCGACAACGGAGGGCTCGTTCAGAACGATGCCCTTGCCTTTTATATAGACCAGCGTGTTCGCGGTCCCGAGATCAATCGCCATGTCAGACGAAAACAAGCCAGAGAGAAAGCCCGCCATACAAAATATCCTGCTCAACCAGAGTGATGCTGCCGACTCAGCTTTGCAGCAGGCCCGCTTATACGATTGACCCTTTGTACTGGGAAGGGAGGGCCGGGGTCAAATAAGCACTTATTCGCCGTCCCGGCCCGTTGCCCGAATGCTACGACACGTCTTTGTAGGACACTTCGGCCATATCGGGTCCTGCCTTCTCGCGACGGATGACCAGACGGTTCAAAGCGTTGATATAGGCCTTCACAGACGCCACGACCGTGTCCACATCTGCGGACTGCCCGGTCGCGATCTTGCCGTTCTCTTCCAAACGTACGGAAACCGTCGCTTGGGCATCTGTCCCTTTGGTCACGGCCTGCACCTGATAGATCTGCAATTTCGCTTCATGCGGGAACAGCGTTTTGACCGCAACGAAGGCTGCGTCGACCGGTCCGTCACCGGTTGCGCGCACAGAATGTTCTTCGCCACCGATTGTCAGGGTCATCTCAGCGGATTTTTCCAGATCCATACCGCAGGCCACTTTCAGGGCCTTCAATTGGATATGATCTTCCACATCTTCGCCGATCTGCATCAGCGCAATCAGGTCCTCGTCATAGACTTCCTTTTTCTGGTCCGCCAAGGCTTTGAACCGTACAAAAACGTCCTTGAGTTGGTTGTCGCCCAGATCGTAGCCCAGATCCGCCAGTTTGGAGCGCAGCGCCGCCCGTCCGGAATGTTTGCCCAGGACGATATTCGTCGCGGCCAATCCAACATCCTCGGGGCGCATGATCTCAAAGGTTTCGGCGTTTTTCAGCATGCCGTCCTGGTGAATACCAGATTCGTGCGCAAACGCGTTCTTGCCGACGATGGCCTTGTTGTACTGCACTGGGAACCCGGCGACAGACGCGACGCGGCGCGAGATATTCATGATCTTGGTGGTATCGATACCCGTTTGATAGGGCATGATATCATTGCGTACTTTCAGCGCCATCACGACCTCTTCAAGGGCCGTGTTGCCAGCGCGTTCCCCCAAGCCATTGATCGTACACTCGATTTGACGCGCGCCAGCTTCAACAGCGGCCAGAGAGTTCGCGGTCGCCATGCCCAGATCATTGTGACAATGCGTGGCAAAAATGATCTCGTCGGCCCCCGGCACTTTTTCGATCAGCATCCGGATCAGCTCCGCACTTTCGCGCGGGGCGGTATAGCCCACAGTGTCGGGAATATTGATCGTTGTCGCACCGGCTTTGATGGCCACTTCGACTACGCAGCACAGGTAGTCTTCCTCGGTGCGGGTTGCATCCATTGGCGACCATTGAACGTTGTCACACAGGTTGCGTGCGTGGGTGACCGTCTCGTGGATACGGTCAACCATCTCGTCCTTGGTCAGATCAGGGATCGCGCGGTGCAAAGGTGAGGTGCCGATGAAGGTGTGGATACGCGGGCGGGCGGCGTGTTTCACGGCCTCCCAACAGCGGTCAATATCTTTCAGATTGGCGCGCGCCAACCCGCAGATTACCGCGGATTTGGACTGTTTGGAGATCTCTGTGACGGCTTGAAAGTCACCTTCCGAGGCGATGGGAAACCCGGCTTCGATGATATCGACGCCCATTTCATCCAGCAGGCCTGCAATCTCCAGCTTTTCGTCATGGCTCATGGTTGCGCCGGGCGATTGCTCTCCGTCGCGCAAAGTCGTGTCAAAAATGACGACGCGGTCTTGGTCTTTGGTCATTGGATTGTTCCTGAATTTCTTAGCTTTGCGTTTTGTCCAGCGCTGGTTCCCCCTGAGCGGTCGCGCCGAAAGGCACGCTCAGAGGCTGCTAAGAAGGAGAAGCGCGCGCAGGCTCGATGCCTGACGGTATGTGATATGTGTCTGCGCTGTCATGGCGGCGAATATACCGGGGGTTTCTAAAAAGAAAAGACAAAAGACGCGTTGACCAACAAGTTGCGCCGCTTACCTCCTGAGGCATGAAACGACACTTGATCATCGGCGCGTCAGGCGGCATCGGCAATGCGATTGCAGGGCAAATCGGCGGCGAGGTCGTGGGGCTGTCGCGCAGCGTAAATGGGCTGGATGTGACAGATGAGACCTCTGTTTCACAGCATTTGGGCCAGCTGGAGGGCAGCTTCGACACGATCCTCGTGACCTCCGGCGCATTGGTTATTGATGGCGCAGAGCCTGAGAAGACGGTCAAATCGCTCGACCCCGCAGCAATGACGGCGCAATTCATGGTGAACGCGGTCGGACCAGCGCTGGTGTTGAAACATTCGGTCAGGCTTATGCCGCGAGACCGGCGCTGCGTATTTGCGGCGCTTTCCGCGCGGGTTGGCTCTATCGGTGATAACGCAATCGGCGGATGGTATTCGTACCGTGCAGCCAAAGCTTCGCTAAATCAGCTGATCCACACAGCCGCCGTAGAATTGGCGCGCACGCACAAGCATGCGCTTGCCGTGTGCTTGCACCCCGGCACGGTTGAGACACCGTTTACGGCCAAATATACGGGGCGGCACAAAACCGTTCCGGCTGACGTTGCCGCCAGCAACCTGATCCGCGTGCTCGACGGGCTGACACCGGCGCAATCTGGCGGGTTTTTCGACTATTCCGGCGCGCAGGTGCCTTGGTGAGCCGCCTCGTTCTGGTATTGGGCGACCAGTTGTCGCCTGGCCTGTCAGCGTTGGAATCCGCGTCGCCGGATGATGTGATCGTGATGGCTGAAGTAGCGGATGAGGCCAGCTACGTCCCCCATCACCCCAAGAAAATCGCCTTCATCTTCGCGGCGATGCGTAAATTTGCGCAAACCCTGCGCGAGGCCGGGTGGAAGGTCGTCTACACAAAGCTTGATGATCCGAAGGATGCGGGCTCGATTCCGGGCGAGTTACTACGTCAGGCGGAGGCGCATTCCGCCACGGAGGTTCTGGCGACGGAACCGGGCGAGTGGCGTCTGATCTCCGCCTTGGAAGACCTGCCAATTCCGGTGACGATCCTGCCTGATACGCGCTTTATTGCCTCGCATCGTGAATTTGAGGATTGGGCCGACGGGCGCAAACAGCTTCGGATGGAGTATTTCTACCGCGAAATGCGGCGGAAAACCGGGCTTTTGATGGACGGTGACAAGCCGGTCGAGGGCAAGTGGAACTTTGACCATGACAACCGCAAACCGGCAGCAGATGGCTTGGACATCGCGGGACCGCTTCGGTTTGAACCTGACGGAACGACGCAAGAGGTTCTGAATCTGGTTGCCGAAAAGTTCCCGAATAATTTCGGCGAACTGACCCCGTTTTGGTTCGCCACAGACACGAAAAGTGCGCAGAAAAGCCTTGCGCATTTCATCGCGCAGTCGCTTCCGCAGTTTGGTGATTATCAGGATGCCATGCTCACGGATGAACCGTTTCTCTATCATTCCATCCTTTCGCTTTACTTAAACGCGGGCCTGCTTGATCCGATGGAGATTTGTCAGGCAGCGGAGAACGCCTACAAAGACGGACATGCGCCGATAAACGCGGTGGAGGGGTTTATTCGCCAGATCATAGGCTGGCGTGAATACATGCGCGGGATTTATTTTCTGGAAGGCCCCACCTACACAACGCGCAATGAACTGCGTCATGACCGTGATTTGCCCGCGCTTTACTGGGGCGGTGAGACCCGGATGCAGTGTTTGTCGCAATCCGTGGCGCAAACCCGTGATGAGGCTTATGCGCACCATATCCAAAGGCTGATGATCACCGGGAATTTCGCACTTTTGGCCGGGATTGATCCGCACCAGGTGCATGAATGGTATCTGGCCGTTTATGTTGATGCCTATGAATGGATTGAGGCGCCGAACGTTATCGGGATGAGCCAGTTCGCCGATGGCGGCATCGTCGGCTCTAAACCCTACGTGTCCAGTGGGGCCTATATCAACCGGATGTCGAATTACTGCAAAACCTGCACTTACAAAGTCGCTCAGAAAACCGGAGAGGACGCTTGCCCGTTCAACCTGCTTTATTGGGATTTTTTGATCCGCCACCGTGAGACGTTTTCGAACAATCCCCGGATGGGGAACATGTATCGGACCTGGGACCGGATGGACGAGGATCACAAAAAGACGGTGCTTCGAGACAGCGCACACCTTCTGACACGAATGGATGCGGGTGTTGTGATCTAATTATCCGTGGCTGCAGGCTCGGCCTCCGGGTCAGTTTGTTCCGGCGCGGCTTTCAGAATACCGGCTTCCCATTCGCCATCAGCAACCTCGCCCGTGACATAGATCAGCTTGCCCTGTCCTTGGCGCTTCCCGTTGAGGAACATGCCCTCATAGATGTCGCCCGACGCGTAGGTTGCCTTGCCTGTTCCCGTGATCTCGCCGTTTGACCAATCGCCAGAATAGGTAAAACCTTCTTCCAGCGTCAAAACACCTTGTCCATGGCGCTTGTCGTCCTTGAAGCTGCCTTTGTAGACGGTGCCATTGGGATAGGTGGATACGCCCTCGCCGTTTTTCTGGCCGTTGGCCCACGTGCCCTCATAGATCAACCCGTCAGGATAGGTCATCTTGCCTTGCCCGTGGGTTTTGGCGTTCTGGAACTGCCCTTCATAAACCAAACCGTTTGCATAGGTCGCAATGCCGCTGCCGTCGATCACACCACCGACCCATTCGCCCTCATAGGTCGACCCGTCCGGATAAAGGATGCGCCCGGTTCCATCTGCCAGATCATTGCGGAACGTGCCCACATATCTGGAGCCATCGGGATAGGTCACCTCACCCTGCCCCTGAATACGGCCATCAACCCATGCACCGGAATAGATAAACCCGTCAGCACCGGTGAACTTGCCTTGGCCGTCGCGCTTATCACCTTTGAACTCGCCGACATAAATGTCGCCATTGACGTAGGTCACCTTGCCCTCGCCCTCGCGGGAGCCTGCGACAAGCGTGCCCTCGTAGATCTCTCCATTGGATTGGGTCAGCTTGCCTTCGCCTTCGATCTGGCCTGCGCGCCATGTACCGGAATACATCAACCCATCGGGCATTTTCAGCGCGCCCACACCGTCGCGCAAACCGGCTTTCATGTCGCCAGTATAAGTCGCGCCGTCCGGGTAGGTGATATTGCCGGTGCCTTCTTTCTGGCCGGCGACCCACTGGCCCTCGTAGCGGTAGCCGTTGGGGCTGACCATGATGCCGGTTCCGTTGTGCTGGGCATCTTGAAACTGCCCCTCATATCGCACGCCGTTGGCATAGGTGGCAATGCCGCGTCCGGTGATTTTACCGTCGTTCCAGTCGCCCTCATAGGTGGAACCATCGGCCGAAATGATCTTACCAAACCCATTGGGCTTTCCGGCCGCAAACTGCCCTTCATAGAGGGAGCCGTTAGGAAATCTTGCGGTTCCTTGACCGTTGATTTCGCCACCCACCCAGCTGCCGGTATATTCGTACCCGTTGGGCAGTGTGAAGCTCCCCTGCCCGTGCCGTAGACCGTCTTTGAAAGAGCCCGTGTAGACGCCACCGTCATCATATTGCTTGGTGCCCGTTTCCTGCGCATGCGCGAAACTTGCCACACAGGCGATTACAACACTTACAACAGACGCTTGGACAGTTCGGCGCATAGGAATTTCCCGTATTTGACCCACATTGGGGCAGTGCTCCCGCGAAACCTACGTGACGCCGGGTGCCATGACAAGCTACCCACGCTTCGCGCTTTTCACCGGGCGAGGGTCTGCTAAAAGAAGGCGTAAGATCGAAGGGTTGGACAATGACTGAAACGTTTCGCGTAACGCTGGCGCAGCTGAACCCCGTTGTGGGCGATTTCGAGGGCAATGCCACGAAAGCACGTGACGCGTTTGCCCATGCCAAGGCCGCTGGTGCGCAGATGCTGGCCCTGCCGGAGATGTTCATTACCGGCTACCAAAGCCAGGACCTGGTCCTCAAGCCTGCGTTTACGCAACATGCCATGGCGATGGTTGATGCGCTTGCGGCTGACTGCCCCGATGGTCCTGCAATTGGCATTGGCCATCCTTTGTTGATCGACGGTCTGCTTTATAACGCCTATTCGATCCTGCAAGATGGCAAGGTCAAATCCCGCATTCTGAAGCATATGCTGCCAAATGATGGCGTGTTTGATGAAAAGCGCCTCTATGAAGTAGGTCAGATCGCTGGCCCCTATAGCATTGACCCGCTGCGCATCGGCTCCCCCATCTGCGAGGATGCCTGGCATGAGGACGTCTCGGAGACGTTGGCCGAAACCGGGGCGGAAATCCTGCTGGTGCCCAATGGTTCGCCCTATTACCGGGGCAAACATGACATACGGTTGGCGCATATGGTGTCACGCGTCGTCGAAACGGAGCTGCCGCTTGTCTATCTCAACATGGTTGGTGGACAAGATGATCAAGTGTTTGATGGCGGTTCTTTCGTGTTGAACCCGGGCGGTGAACTTGCATTGCAACTGCCTGCCTTTGATGAGGCATTGGTTGAGGTCGATTTCGAAAAAACCGATGCGGGATGGCGCGCTTTGCCCGGAGAGATCGTGCCGCAACCCGACGCTTGGGAGCAAGACTACCGTGTTATGGTCGAAGGTTTGCGCGATTATCTTGGCAAAACTGGCTTCAAGAAAGTCGTTTTGGGCCTGTCCGGAGGGATAGATTCCGCGATCGTCGCAACGATTGCTGCGGACGCGATTGGCCCCGAGAACGTGCATTGCGTGATGTTGCCCTCGGAATATACCTCCCAAAGCTCTTTGGATGACGCGGCGGAGGTCGCGGGGTTGCTGGGCTGCAAACTGGACACAATCCCGATCTCTGCGCCGCGCAAAGCCGTAACAGAGGTGCTTGCGCCGCTGTTTGAAGGGCTGGCCGAGGACGTAACAGAAGAAAACATCCAATCGCGCCTGAGAGGTCTGTTGCTGATGGCGCTGTCGAACAAGACCGGGGAAATGTTGCTGACAACCGGCAACAAATCCGAGGTCGCGGTGGGCTATGCCACGATCTACGGCGATATGTCGGGCGGCTATAACCCGATCAAGGACCTGTATAAAATGCGGGTGTTTGAGACTTGCCGCTGGCGCAACGCCAATCACCGCGACTGGATGATGGGGCCTGCAAAGGCCGTTATTCCGGTGTCGATCATTGACAAGCCCCCCTCGGCGGAGTTGCGCGAAGATCAAAAGGATGAAGATAGCCTGCCGCCCTATGAGGTGCTTGATGACATCTTGGAGCGTCTCGTTGATCGTGATCAATCGGTGCCTGAGGTGATCGCCGCAGGGCATGACCGGGACACGGTCAAACGGATTGAGCACTTGATCTATATCTCCGAATACAAGCGATTCCAGTCAGCACCCGGGGCACGCCTTACCAATCGCGCGTTCTGGCTCGACCGGCGCTATCCGGTTGCCAACAGATGGCGTGATCCGGGGTAACTGAGCAAAGTCTGGCCTGTCGGGCCAGCGGAAAACCACGCGAAGAAGCTAGGTTCTATTGGCCTGGCCAGCGCACATCATGGACAATCCTGCGGTGATGTGATTGACGAAGCGCAACTCAAAGGATGGACCCATGACTGTCACCCGTTTCGCCCCCTCTCCCACTGGTTATCTGCATGTCGGCAACTTGCGCACGGCCTTGTTCAACTTCCTGATTGCCCGGAAATCTGGTGGCAAGTTTATCCTGCGCCTTGATGATACCGACCCGGAGCGCTCGAAAACGGAGTATGCAGATGGGATCAAGGAAGACCTGACATGGCTGGGTCTGGAATGGGACCAGATCGAAACGCAATCCTCCCGTCTGGAACGCTACCGTGACGCCGCAGACAAACTGCGCGCGAAGGACCGGTTCTATGAGGCCTTCGAGACCCCCACCGAGCTGGATTTGAAGCGCAAGAAACAGCTGAATATGGGCAATCCACCGGTTTATGACCGTGCTGCCCTTGGTCTGAGCGCCGAGGAAAAAGACGCGCTACGGGCCGAGCGCCCCGGACATTGGCGGTTTTTGCTGGACCGCGACCGGATCAATTGGACGGATGGCATTCTGGGCGATATCTCGATCGATGCGGCCAGCGTTTCCGACCCGGTACTCATCCGCGGCGATGGGCAAATTCTTTATACCTTGGCTTCTGTAGTTGATGACACGGATATGGGGATCACCCATGTTGTGCGCGGCTCAGATCACGTGACAAATACCGCGACGCAGATCCAGATCATGGAAGCGTTGGGCTTTGATGCGCCGAATTTTGCACATCATTCGCTTCTGACAGGCGCGCAAGGCGAAGCACTGTCCAAGCGACTTGGCACCTTGGCGCTGCGCGACCTGCGCGCGCGTGGCGTGGAACCGATGGCGCTTCTGTCGCATATGGCGCGTCTGGGGGCGTCGGAACCGGTTGAGCTGTGTACCGATATGCAGCAGCTGATCGATGGGTTTGAATTGTCGAACTTTGGTGCGGCCCCAACCAAATTTGATGAACAAGACCTGTTCCCGCTGACGGCGAAATACCTGCATGACCTGCCGCTGAACGAGGTGACAGACACGCTGGATGCGCTCGACGTCCCAACTGAGCTTCGGGAAGATTTCTGGAACGTGGCCCGGGCGAACATTACTGTGAAAGCTGATCTGGCTGATTGGTGGACCCTTTGCAAATCCGGGGCTGATCCCGTTATTGATGCCGATGATGCAGAGTTTGTTGCCAGCGCAATGGCGTTGTTGCCGGACATGCCGTTCACGCCTGACACCTGGTCAAACTGGACCTCTGCCGTGAAAGAGGCCACCGGCCGCAAGGGTCGTGGCTTGTTCATGCCATTGCGCAAAGCACTAACAGGGATGGAGCATGGCCCGGATATGTCGCAGCTTATGCCGCTTTTGCAGGTTGTCCGCGGGAAGGGCTAACTGCTCAAGGTCAGGGCGCGCTAATTGCTGAGCGTCGTTTCGCCTTGGCCAATCCAAGCCGCAAAAAACGCTATTGCCTCGGGGCTGTCCCAGACCAATTCTCCTGCTGCGCGCGCGACTTCCTGGCCTGCCGGATCAATCAAAAGGCTCATCGGAAGGCCCAGTGCGCCAGCATCGCGGGCCATGGTCATTTTCGGGTCCAGCAGGATCGGCAGATCGGTTATCTGGTGCTCGTCAAAGAACTGGTGGATCGCAGGCAACGCGTTGCGGCCTGTGGCAATCGTAACAACCTCAAAATTCTCGCCGCCCAACTGCGCATCTAGCGCGTTCAGCGATGGCATTTCTTCGCGGCACGGCGCGCACCACAGGGCCCAGAAATTAACGAGGACATATTTGCCTGCGTAGGCTTGCAGGTTCAGCGCAGTGCCGTCTTCGGCCAAGAACTCCACCAGCGTCGCGGCTTGCGGGGTTTCATGAAACCGGATCTTGGCCAGCGTATCCACGGCCAACGCCTTCACACCATCAGATGTTTCCGCCAAAGCGGTACCACCCGCCGCAGCGATTGCACCGCAGCCAAGGGCGGCGTATAGGACGAGCGTTCTTACAAATTTCATCACTTAACCTTCCAAAGAGCCCGGTTCATGGACGACAAGACATCAAACGCAATGTGGGGCGGCAGGTTCGGTTCCGGTCCTGACGCGATCATGGAAGCCATCAATGCTTCGATCGGTTTTGACCAGCGTCTTGCAAAGCAAGACATTGAGGGATCCCGCGCCCATGCGGCGATGCTCGCGCGTCAAGGCATTATCACTGATACCGATGCGCAAGTGATCCGTGAAGGCCTGCTCACGGTCTTGTCAGAGATTGAGAGCGGAACATTCGAATTTTCTGCCGCCTTGGAAGACATTCACATGAATGTCGAAGCGCGCCTAAAGGACATCGTGGGCGAACCCGCGGGCCGTTTGCACACCGCGCGGTCCCGCAATGATCAAGTTGCGTTGGATTTCCGGCTTTGGGTCCGCGACCAGATTGACGCCGCGATCGACGGCATTCGGGCCTTGCAAAAGGCGCTTTTGGCGCAGGCAGAGGCCGGCGCCGACTGGGTAATGCCCGGTTTTACCCATTTGCAAACCGCGCAGCCGGTCACTTGGGGCCACCATATGCTGGCCTATGTGGAGATGCTGGGCCGCGATGCGTCCCGTTTCGCCGATGCGCGGGCGCGGATGAACGAATCCCCCTTGGGTGCGGCGGCGTTGGCGGGGACGTCTTTTGACATTGACCGCCATATGACTGCTGAAGCTTTGGGGTTTGACCGGCCTTCTGCGAACTCCCTGGATGCGGTCTCCGACCGGGATTTTGCGCTGGAGTTTCTGTCAGCCGCGTCGATTTGCGCTATGCATCTGTCGCGCTTTGCAGAAGAGCTGGTGATTTGGTCCTCTGCTCAATTTCGGTTTGTGGCGCTTAGCGACCGGTTCTCCACCGGTTCCTCCATTATGCCGCAAAAGAAAAACCCTGATGCAGCCGAGCTAATCCGCGCCAAGATTGCACGAATTTTCGGGGCGAATGTCGCGTTGATGATGGTCATGAAGGGCTTGCCGCTGACCTATTCCAAGGACATGCAGGAAGACAAGGAACAAACTTTCGATGCGGCTGACAACCTGATGCTGGCCTTGGCTGCAATGACGGGCATGGTTTCGGACATGACCGCCAACCGCGAAAGTCTGGAAGCGGCAGCCTCCAGCGGGTTCTCAACCGCCACAGACTTGGCCGATTGGCTGGTACGCGCCTTGAACATGCCGTTTCGCGATGCGCACCATGTGACCGGGTCGCTGGTTAAGATGGCCGAGGACAAGGGTTGCGACCTGCCTGATCTGAGCCTTGAGGACATGCAATCTGTTCATGACAAAATCACCAAAGACGTGTTTGATGTTCTGGGCGTGCACAACTCCGTCGCCAGTCGGACCAGCTATGGTGGAACGGCCCCGTCAGAGGTGCGCGCGCAGGTGATGCGTTGGAAGGATTTGCTATGACCCGTGTTTTGATCGCCCTTGGCTTTTTCAGCTTTTTGGCCGCTTGCGGCGTGGACGGGGAACCCTCTTCCCCTGTGGCATCTTTCAGCTCAAACATGATGCTTGTTGAATTTACCCCTGTTGGCCCGGTAGCGTTCTAAAGCAGGCAACCCACCGCCGAGCCGTCTTGCAAGCCCGCTTGCAAAGCCCCAAGATATTAGATGAAGTGCATCCATTGCGTCGCAGTTTCGACGCATCAGCAAAAAGTAGATTGAACGATGGAAAAGATCCCGATGACACCCAAGGGCTTCAATGCCCTTGATGCGGAACTCAAGCAGCTCAAGAGCGTTGAGCGTCCGGCAATCATCAAAGCGATTGCGGAAGCGCGCGAACATGGCGATCTGTCCGAAAATGCGGAGTATCATTCCGCCCGTGAAAAGCAGAGCTTCATCGAAGGCCGTATCAAAGAGCTAGAGGGCTCTATCAGTCTGGCCGAGGTTATCGACCCAAAGAAGCTTTCCGGCTCCATCAAATTCGGCGCAACGGTTAAACTGATCGATGAAGACACTGAAGAAGAAAAATCCTTTCAGATTGTCGGCGAGGCAGAGGCCGATATCGAGAAAGGTTTGCTCAACATCAAATCTCCCCTTGCGCGTGCGTTGATCGGCAAGGAAGAAGGCGACAGCGTTGAGGTTAAAACCCCCGGCGGTACGCGTGACTATGAAATCCTAAACGTCAAATACGTCTAGATCCAAACCAAGCAGGCGAAAACGGCATGTCCGATCAGGTCCCCGATACGAATTCACAACCTGACGTAGATTTCGGTGTGTATCGTCGCAGAGCGTTGTTGAACGAACCTGCGGACGTGATCGCTGTTGTTCTGACCTGCCTGTGGCTCTTGGGCGTGATCGTTTATTTCGTGGCGCTCAAACCGGACAATCAGCAAGTTTCGCCCGCAGGAGTCGTAATGTCTGCGCTGGCCATTATCCTGCCGGTTGGCTTGATCTGGATCGCATCTACCGTGACCAAGACGACCCGCGTGATGCGAGAGGAAGCCGCGCGTTTGCAGGCCGCCATTGATGCGATGCGCAACGCCTATATTCAGCAAAGTCAGGCCGCTGGTCTGGGGATCAAGCCTGCGGTTGAAAAGAAGCTGGACGAAATAGTCGCGTCCCAACGGATGACGGAAAACGCAATCGCAACCTTCGCAACATCCCGAGAAGCGCGTGCGCCGTCGCCCTCTGATCCGCAAGCCATGCTAGTGCGTCCCGGAATGCCCGCTGGTGAAAGCCAGCCAACACTGGCGCTTGATACGCTTGAAACACAACCCGGCGATCCAATCTCCATTCAGGATTTCATCGGTGCGTTGAATTTCCCGGAGAACGAGAACGATCTTGATGGTTTTCGACAGTTGCGCAAAGCGTTGGCAGATCACAACAGCTCCAAACTGGTGCGGGCGTCACAGGATGTGCTGACACTGCTGTCACAAGACGGCATTTACATGGATGATCTGCGCCCCGATCGCGCCCGGCCAGAGGTTTGGCGCAAATTCGCCGCCGGGGAGCGCGGACGCTCCATCGCGACGCTTGGCGGTATTCATGACCGGTCAGGCATTGCGCTGGCAGCAGGGCGGATGCGGTCTGATCCCATTTTCCGCGACTCCTCGCATCATTTCCTGCGGGAGTTTGACAAAACCTTTGTCGATTTCGAGAAGATCGCGACGGATGAAGATATCACCAGGTTGTCCGAAACCCGCACGGCGCGCGCCTTCATGCTGCTAGGGCGTATCGCAGGGACGTTCGACTAAAGATCAAAACTTCCGAAAGGAATGAAGCGCACGGGTGTTCCCGGCTCGATTTGCGCCGCGCCATCAGGCAGTTCCACAAGACCTTCTGCCCAGCTCAAACCTGAAATGCGGCCTGAACCTTCGGAATGAAATGCCTCCGCTTCGCCTTTGCCATTTAACCTCGCACGCAGATATTCACGGCGCCCCGGCTTTTTGCGCTTAGAGAATGCGGCAGGAACCATGAACGATACCGGGTTGTCCCAAACCGCGCCTGACAAAACGCGCAGAGCCGGACGGGCGAAGATCAATGTGCAAACAAAGGCCGCAACTGGATTTCCGGGGAGGCCAAAGACCGGCACACCGTTCCAAAGACCCAAGGCAAGCGGTCTGCCCGGCTTGATGGCGATGCGCCAGTGGTTCAGCGCCCCTGACGCCTTCAAAATGGCAGAGACATGGTCTTCGTCCCCTGCAGATGCACCGCCGGAGGTCAAAATCACGTCACACGATTGTGCACCCGCATCCAGCGTGGCTTTGAGCGCGTCCCGGTCATCTGCGACACGCCCCAGATCAACAGCATCGTAGCCCCATTTCCGGGCAACGTTCAGCAGCATTGGACGGTTCGCATCAAAGGTCTTTGATGCGGGTATATCAGCGGCTGGATCGACCAGTTCGTCTCCGGTGGACAGAACACCTACCCGCAACTTTTGGTAAACGGAAAGTTGGGGGAGACCCACAGCTGCGGCAAGCGCGATATCCTGTGGGCGAAGAACCTTCCCTGCGGGCAAGGCACCTTCCCCCGCCGAAACGTCCTCCCCGGCTTTGCGGGCGTTCGAGAAGGGCTTCAACCCGGCGCTGAACCGAATTTCGGCTTCCCCGATTTCACAGTCTTCTTCGAGCACGACCGTATCGACCCCAACGGGCAGTATGGCCCCGGTAAGGATGCGGATTGCGGAGCCTTCGGGGACATCTTGCGTATAAGGCGCGCCAGCGGCAGCGCGGCCTTGGATCAGTGGCAAAACCATTGGTCCATCTTGCAGGCAAGAGGCCGCAAAGCCGTAACCGTCAACCGCAGAGTTCGCCGCAGGCGGGTTAGCGCGTTGGGCCTCGGCAGGCTGGCTTAGGATGCGGCCGCAGGCGTCAC
>CAYGQQ010000003.1:34188-79273 GCA_964352105.1 uncultured Rhodobacterales bacterium
TCACCAAGTGGTACGATTTCGTCCCCGACAACGCAGGTGAGGCTTGATCTGAGGTGATCTAAAGCGACATCAACCGGCGTCCAATTCACGCCTTGCGGCAGGGCAAAGCAATCGTTTCTTAATGTCTTTGAATTTTCGGTTAATCCGGATTTCTTTGCGCCCGGCCGCATTTCTACGCCGAAGATCCAGCCTTCGCTATTGGCGTTATTGATGTCAGGCATCATTGCGCCCAGTTGACCGGCAGCATCCAAGTCTCTCATCTTTTCGGCGACAAATCTGACCTGACAGGCATCCTTTATGTCACCTGCTTGCGCCCTCTTCGCGATCTCGCTTGCCCAGAGGGACGGCCATATTTCAACCAGTGCGAGCGGTGCGGTCGCGGCCTCAAACGGCCAAACGCAACATGCGGCCCCGAATTTCTGCCGCATCCGCGACAGCATCGGCAAGCCCATGATAACTTGCGAGCCAACGGCCCCTGCGCCGGACAGTTGCCAGACAGAGAACGTACCTTTGGTGTGCTGCTCGATGGACCGTTTCTCCGGGAATGGGACGTCTTCCCGGTCGTTTCCTTTGCGTGGGAGGTGATCGATGTCGCGATTAAGGCCATTCCCCCAAAATGGACCGACCCCATGTAGCTGTGCGTTTATTTCGGCGGCAAGATCGAACCTGTTATTGGCCTCTGGCGTGTCGTCCACGCGGGTTTCAAACCAATCCCAGACAGCAAAGGGATTATCGGAACCGGTCAGGTGTTTTGCAAATCCGGCTGGGTAGCCGAACGCAAAATCAAACCCAGCCAGAACACGCCTGCCAGCTTCGTTGTCTCTGGATATCCGATCGCTCAACCAAGTCTCAGCAAGCTGCCGATTTCGGAAATAGCGTGGCTCTTCCCCCGCAACGCCAATCCAGATGGCGTCCTTTTTTGGTGTTGCTCCACGATCATTGCCGCCCGACCAATCCACTGCAATGTAAGTGTCGAACTTGGTCACAAGCCGACCTCTGCCAGTATGAAATTCGCAATCGCTTTGGTGTCGTCAAGATCAATGACCGGGATGCTCAGGTCATCCAAAGGCTCGTTGCTGGCGACGGCTCTTACGGTGGCGTCGTCGCGCGCCAGCAGCGGCTGGCCTGTTTCAGACCGATGTGCCTCCACCTTGGCATGCCCGTCGCGTTTATAGCCTTCGATCAAGATCAGATCGACCGGTCCAAGCTGCGTGATCAATGTAGCGAGCGGAGGCTCATCCTCGCCGCGCAGCTCACTCATCAATGCCCATCTGTTTCGCGACGATAACAGCACTTGAGAGGCACCCGCGACCCGGTGCCTGTGGCTGTCCTTACCGGGGTGATCAACGTCGAAGCTATGATGGGCGTGCTTGATGGTGGAGACGGTAATCCCCCGCGCCGTAATGTCTGCTACGAGGCGCTCCATTAGGCCCGTTTTGCCCGAGTTTTTCCAACCGACGATGCCATATACTCTCACAGCAAAGCCTCCGCTGCAGCCATATCCTCTGGCGAGTTGACGTTGAAAAACGGGTCAAACGGCTCTGCCGGGAACGCGGCCATGGCCGTGCCGTGCCGGTCCGTCCATTGGACGACCTTGCGCACACCGTCCGATAACGCGCTTCTCAGATCGTCCCGCAGATCGACAGGCCAAAGCCCAAATGTCGGGTGGCGTGCAAGGCCCCGTTCGGGGTCCGGTGTTGCAGCCAGCACAATCGGCTGGGAGGCGTTTAGCAGGAGTTGCGGCACCAGATCGCACGGAAAGAACGGTGTATCGGCGGCGGCTGTGACGATATGAGAATGGCCACGCGCGGCGGCCCAATCGAGGCCTGCAAGTACGCCCGCCAGAGGGCCTGCAAACCCCGCGATTGTGTCGGGCAGGACCGGCAATCCGTAGGGCGCAAACCGGGCCGCGTCTCCATTTGCGTTCAGCGCCAGTTCGACCACCTGTGGGGCAAGCCGGTCAATCACCCGTTGCAGGAGCGTTTCGCCGCCCAGTTCAAGCAAGCCTTTGTCGCCGCCGCCCATGCGCCGGGCCTGCCCGCCTGCCAGGATCACGCCAGCTGGTTGATTCACGAGGACACATCCCGGATCAAGCGATCCTCGCCGCTGAGGCATATGAACCGATGGCCGCGCATGCGTCCGATCAAGGTCAGGCCGACTTGGCTGGCGATCTCTACGCCCCAAGCCGTGAACCCTGAGCGCGACACCAAAACCGGGATGCCCATCAATGCCGTTTTGATCACCATCTCAGAAGTTAGTCGCCCGGTTGTATAAAGCAGCTTATCGGCAGGTGAGACCCCCTCCAATGCCATCCAACCCGCGACTTTGTCGACGGCGTTATGGCGGCCAACATCCTCCATATAGACCAGCGGTTGCGCGTTCTGGCACAGAACTGTTCCGTGGATGGCACCCGCCGCAAGGTAAAGACTGGGCGTCCGGTTGATCTGTTCGGACAACGCATAGAGGTCCGATTGGCGCACTTTCGCGTCCGGCAATTGCAGGCCCTCCAGACCTTCCATCATATCGCCGAAAACGGTGCCCACGGCGCAGCCTGATGTACGGGTCTTTTTCTTCAGTTTTTCTTCGTGGTCAGTCTCCACCTCGGTGCGCACGACAACCACAGACAATTCTTCATCAAAATCGATGCCAGTGATGCGATCTGACGGGCTGAGCATGCCTTGGTTTCGCAAAAACCCGACCGCGAGATAGTTTGGATGATCACCGATTGTCATGGCTGTGACGATCTCGCGGGAATTGAGGTAGATCGTGAGCGGACGCTCCTCAACCACCCGGATTTCCTGAGAATTTCCCTCCTGATCAACCCCTTTGACAGCACGGGTCAACCCGTCCCCTTCCGGAGTGGGTGCGATCAGGTAGCTGTGATCTTTCAGATCACGAATTGCCATTTGAACCCTCCTTGCGCGCGCGGTAAGCCTAGGCTGAAATTTAGGACGTCACAATGCCCACTGCCATCGAGAATTCTGGCTTCTGGCGCGGGTTCCTCGCGGGCCTGCCCTTTATCATCGTTGTTGCACCCTTTGCGATGCTGTTTGGTGTTGTTGCGACGGAAGCGGGCTTGCCCTTGTCGCAGGTTATGGGGTTCTCATTTCTGGTCATTGCGGGCGCGTCGCAGTTTACGGCACTTCAATTCATGTCAGAGAATGCGCCTACGATTGTCGTCTTGGCATCTGCCTTGGCCGTGAATTTGCGCATGGTGATGTATTCCGCAGCCTTGACGCCGCATCTGGGGACACAGCCGCTGTGGAAGCGGGTACTGCTGTCCTATTTTCTGGTTGATCAAACCTATTTGCTGTCGGTGTCTGAGTATGAAAATCATCCGGATCAAACCCCGGCGCAGAAAGCTGCGTTCTTCTTCGGCTGTATGATCCCGATTTGCCCGATGTGGTATGTGTTCACCTGGCTCGGAGCAGTTGTCGGAGAGCAGATCCCTGCGAGCCTCGGCATCGATTTCATCGTCCCGATTGCCTTTCTGGCGATGGTGTCCCCTGCGTTGCGCACACCTGCCCATATAGCGGCTGCGTTTGTGTCCATTGTGCTGGCCTTGGCGTTGTTCTGGATCCCGTTCAACCTAGGGCTGCTTGTCGCGGCCATTGCTGCCATGATGACCGGCGCTGAGATCGAAAGGCGCATGGCATGAGCTACAGTACGGCTGAGATTTGGTGGATTATTGCGATCATGGGGGTCGGGACCTTTTTGATCCGATTCTCCTTTCTTGGCCTGATTGGCGCGCGCCCGATGCCCGAATGGGTGTTGCGCCATCTGCGCTATACTGCGGTGGCCATATTGCCGGGGCTGGTCGCCCCATTGGTGCTTTGGCCCAACGCCACCAACGGAGAGCTTGATCCCGCCCGGCTGCTGGCCGCCGCGGCCGTTGTCATCATTGGTTACCGGTTCAAAGCCGTTGTCTGGGCGATGATCGCAGGCACGGTCGTTTTGTATTCCGCGCAATATCTACTGGGTTAGACCGGCAAAGCCGTGGTTTTGAATACTGTTCTCAGTGCGAAGCTGGATTGCATCTGTGCGACCCCTGGCAAACGCGCAAGCGAACGTCTGTGGATCATCGCAAAGTCTTCCGTATCGGCTGCCACGACCTTCAACAGGTAATCCGCCGAGCCCGCCATCAAGTGACATTCCAGAACGTCAGGGATGCGGGCAACCTCGCGCTCGAACGCGTCCAGCACTTCATCGGCTTGACCGCTCAGCGTTATCTCCACGAAAACGGTTGTTGGTCGGTTCACCTTGCGCGGATCAAGCATTGCCACGTAATCGCGGATGATCCCCTCTTTCTCCAAGCGCTGAACGCGTCTGTGGCAGGCCGAAGCGCTCAGGTTCACTTTCTCGGCCAGGTCGGCATTTGACATCCGACCGCTCTTTTGCAGAACTCTCAAAATGCGACTGTCTGTACTGTCCAGATCACTCATGATGCAAGATCCTTCGACTAGATTGCAATAAATTCGAATTACCTTCTGACTGATAGTGGATGCATGGGTAAGAATTCAATCCAATTCGCAGATGGGTATGCCATCGTCCCATTGGGAAACAGGGAGATTAAAGATGCTTATCGGATGCCCGAAAGAAATTAAGCCGCAGGAGTTCAGGGTTGGCCTGACACCTAACGCAGCGCGTGAAGCGATAGCGCATGGCCATAAGGTTGTCGTGGAAACAAACGCCGGTGATGGCGCAGGGTTCGACAATGCCGCCTATCTCGAGGCCGGTGCACAGATTGTCGAGACCGCCGCGGAGGTCTTTTCCACAGCCGACATGATTGTCAAAGTGAAAGAACCCCAACCGGCTGAGCGCAAGATGCTGCGCGAAGGGCAATTGCTGTTCACATACCTGCATCTGGCCCCGGACCCTGAGCAGACGAAGGATCTGTTGGCCTCAGGTTGTACGGCGATTGCTTATGAGACGGTCACGGATGCAGCTGGTGGCTTACCGCTTTTGGCCCCGATGTCTGAGGTTGCCGGAAAGCTTGCCCCGCAAGTTGGGGCCTGGACGTTGCAGAAGGCCAATGGCGGGCGTGGCGTGTTGATGGGCGGCGTTCCCGGTGTTGGGCCCGCCAATGTCGTCGTGATCGGTGGCGGCGTTGTTGGCACACATGCTGCGCGTGTGGCGGCTGGCATGGGGGCAAATGTCACTGTGCTGGACAGATCGCTTGCGCGGATGCGCTACCTCGATGATGTCTTCGCCGGGCAGTTCAAGACCAGCTATGCAAGCGCTGGCAACACCGCAGAACTTGTGATGCAGGCCGATATGGTCGTGGGTGCAGTCTTGATCCCTGGCGCCGCAGCGCCCAAGCTGGTCACGCGTGCGCAGCTTTCAGAAATGAAACCCGGCGCGGCCATTGTCGATGTGGCAATTGACCAAGGTGGGTGTTTTGAGACGTCCAAAGCCACGACCCATGAGGACCCAATCTATGACGTTGACGGGATCATGCATTATTGCGTGGCAAACATGCCGGGCGCTGTTGCGCGCACGTCTACGATTGCGCTTGGCAATGCAACGATGCCGTTCATGTTGGCGCTTGCCGACAAAGGGTGGCGAACGGCCTGCGAGGATGATCCGCACTTGCTCAATGGCTTGAACGTTCATGCCGGACAGCTGACTTATTATGCGGTTGGCAAAGCTTTGGGGATCGATGTGATCTCGCCGTCCCTTGCGTTGAAGTCCTAAGCCAGAAACGAAAAAGGCCCGCTAGAGTTGCGGGCCTTTCCTATTTCAATTCCGGGCAAAGATTACTTCTTTGCCAGACCGTCGCGAATTTCCATCAGGATATCCAACTCGGATGGGCCCGGATCTTCGGCAGGGGCTTCTTCTTCCTCGGCTTTTGCAGCGTTCACGGCTTTGACAAGCATGAAGACCACAAAGGCAATGATGAGGAAGTTGATGACCGCCATGATGAAGTTACCGTACGCAAATACAGCGCCATCTTCGCCGTCAGACAGACGGATGCCCATGGAGGAGAAGTCGATCCCACCCATAAACAGGCTGATAATCGGGTTGATCAGGTCCTCCACCAATGACCCGACGATTGCGGTAAACGCCGCACCGATGATGATACCGACGGCCATGTCCATGACATTGCCCTTGGCGATGAAGTCCTTGAATTCTTGAATCATTTCCCAGTCCCTTTGGCTACAGAGTATTTTGTCGTTGTGTGCGTTCGCGCATAGGGAGCAATCTGTCCCAAGAGAGAAGCAGCGCTTTAATACTTAATGTGAGTAACTAGGTTAAGGGGAATAATAATTTAGGATAAACAATGACCGATTTCACACACTTCCCGATCAACGCGAAATGGCCAGCGCAGGACCCTTCCGTGTTGCAGCTATATTCTTTCCCGACCCCCAATGGGGTCAAAGTGTCCATCGCATTGGAAGAAATGCAGATCCCTTACGAGGCGCATAAGGTGACGCTATCGGACGCGGATGTAAAAAGTCCGGAGTTCCTGTCGCTTAACCCGAACAACAAAATCCCGGCGATTATTGACCCCAACGGGCCGGATGGCGCGCCTGTTTTTCTGTTTGAATCCGGTGCGATCCTGATCTATCTGGCAGAAAAATCCGGCATGCTGATCGGGGAAACCGCGTCTGAAAAAGCACTGACGATCCAGTGGCTGATGTTCCAGATGGGTGGGCTTGGCCCGATGTTTGGCCAGCTTGGGTTTTTCTCGAAGTTCGCGGGCGCAGAGTGGGAAGATAAACGCCCACAACAGCGCTATCTGGCGGAAGGCAAGCGGCTGATGGCGGTTCTTGAGAAAGAGCTGGACGGCAAAGACTGGATCACCGGTCAGTATTCCATCGCGGACATCGCCATCGCGCCGTGGCTGCGGGCGTTGGATTTCTACGGAACGCGGGATGCTCTGGCATGGGACGACCACAAGAACCTTGTGGCCTATCTCGACCGCTTCCTTGAACGTCCTGCCGTTCAAAAGGGGTTGGTCACCCCGCCACGCGACTAAATTTGAAGCACCACGGCCCCGACACGTTTGGGGCCGTACGCTGCTTAGCCCGGCAATTTGCCGGTAAGCACGTAGCGCAAAATCTCAACGACTTGGGAAGGCTTTTCGGCCACGGCCAGTGCGGCTGCATCAACCTCTTTCAGAGGATGCTGGTGTTCCGGCCCATGCAGAATGATCAGCGATTTGCCAAGTGCCGCGGCGTAGCCTGCATCAAATGCCGCGTTCCACTGCTTGTACTTCTCCCCGAAACGAACCACGACAACATCCGCATCCGAAATACCCTTGCGGGTTCGGATCGCGTTGACCATAGCGCCTTTGTGGTCGTGCCAGTATTTCTGATCCTCGGACCCCAAGATTGCCACGCCGCAATCGTCAGAGGCATCGTGATCGGTCACGGGGCTGTTGAACGTCACGTCGAGCCCTTTGGCCCCGTCCGTGATCTGCTCGCGCCAATCAGTATGAATTTCTCCGGACAGATAGACGTTCAAGCTCATATCAGTTCCCTTTTCAGTTCCGCTTTGCGGGCGGCTATGCGCGCAACGCGCCGCCGGTCGCTTTGGTGACCTTTTCGACGATTTTGGTTGAGACGGCCTCAATTTCTTCATCGGTTAGTGTCTTTTCAACCGGCTGCATACGCACGGTGATTGCCAGCGACTTTCGGCCCTCACCCAATGCGCCGCCGATAAATTCGTCGAAGACCCGCACATCTTCGATCAGCGCTTTGTCTGATCCGGCTGCTGCATTCACGATGGTCAGCGCTTCGACATCGGCATCAACGACAAAGGCGAAGTCCCGCTCCACCGCCTGCAAATCGCGCATGGAAAGCGCGGGGCGGGTCGCTGTTGTGTTTTTGGGGAACGGAATTTCTGCAGGCCAGATGGTGAAGCCCATCGCCGGCCCTTTGACATCCATTGCCTTGAGAATTTTCGGATGGATTTCACCGAACACAGCCAGCACCTTCTTGGGCCCGAGACAGATTTTGCCGTGCCGTCCGGGATGCCACCAATCGCTTGCTCCGCGCAAAATCTGCGCTTTCCCTGGCGCTCCGATTGCGTTGAGAATAGCTTCGGCGTCCGCTTTGACGTCATAGACGTCAACGGCACGTCTGGCACCATGCACATCTTTTGGGCCTGTATGGCCGATCAGGAGGCCTGACGCCAAGAGATGTTGTTCTTGCGGCTCACCACCGTGGAACGCGGGACCTACTTCAAATAACGCCATGTCCGCGTAACCGCGTGCCTGATTGCGCGCGGCGGCTTGCAGAAGTCCCGGCAGAAGCGCTGGGCGCATATGGCTAAGATCAGCAGAGATCGGGTTTTCCAGACGGGTTGCGTCGGTGCCACCGCCGAATAGCCCAGCTGTCGCCTGATCGATGAACGAGTAGGTCACGCATTCATTGTAACCCAAGGCCGCAATCGTGCGACGTGCGATCTGTTCGCGGCGCTGCATCGGCGTCAAAACCGGTTTTGGGATGCCCGGATTTACGCGCGTCATTGGGCGGCCTTCCAACTTGGTCAGGGACGCTATACGGGCCACTTCCTCGACCAGATCAGCCTCCCCCTGCACATCAGGACGCCAACTGGGAACAGAGGCCATGTCGCCGTCCATTGTGAAGCCCAGATTGGTCAGGGTTTCGCGTTGGGTATCGGCTGGAATTTCCATACCGACCAAAGACTGTACCCTGTCCGTGTCCAGCTTGTAGACACGGGAGTGATCAGGGATTTCGCCCGCGACAACAACGTCGGACGCTTCACCGCCGCAGAGATCAAGAATCATGCGCGTGGCATGCTCCAGTCCAATCGGGGTCCACGCCGGATCAATACCACGTTCAAACCGGTAGCGGGCATCGGAATTGATTTTCAGCTTACGACCGGTGTAAGCCGTCCGGATCGGGTCGAAGAAGGCGGCTTCGATGAACACGCTGGTGGTGTCTTCCGTGCAGCCCGATGCAATGCCACCCATCACGCCGCCAAGGCTTTCGACCGCATCGTCGTCGGAGATCACGGTCATCCCGGCCTCCAGTTTATATTCCTTGTCATCAAGGGCAAGGATCGTCTCGCCCCCCTCAGACAAGTGCACGCGCAGATCGCCATGGACCTTATCGGCGTCAAACACATGTAGCGGCCGATTGCGGTCGTAGGTGAAGAAGTTGGTGATATCGACAAGGGTCGAGATCGGACGCAGCCCGATGGCTTTAAGGCAGTCTTGCAGCCATTGCGGGCTTGGCCCGTTTTTGACGCCACGTACCACACGGCCGTAGAAAACGGGACAGGCCGCCTGATCTTCGATTGTCACATTGATCGGACAGGGGAAACTGCCTTTGATCGGATCGGTCTCGCGCGGCTTCAACGTCCCCAAACCGCGCGCCGCCAGATCACGGGCAATCCCGCGCACGCCTAGTGCATCAGGACGGTTCGGTGTGATCGCAATTTCGATCACGGTTTCAACCTTGGACGGCTGATGCTCCGCCAGCCAATCTGTGAAGCTTTGGCCAACCTCGCCCGAGGGCAGTTCGATGATGCCGTCATGCTCGTCCGACATCTCCATCTCACGCTCAGAACACATCATCCCACAGCTTTCAACGCCGCGGATTTTGCCAACACCAATTGTCGTGTCGATGCCGGGCACGTATGTCCCCGGTTTGGCCACGACCACTGTGATGCCTGCACGCGCGTTCGGAGCACCACAGATAATTTGCAGCTCGCCATCATCGGTTTGAACCTGGCACACACGTAATTTGTCAGCGTCCGGGTGCTTTTCGGCAGAGTTCACATAACCGATGGTAAATGCGCTCAGACGCTCCGCAGGGTTTTCAACGCCTTCCACTTCCAGACCAAGATCGGTCAGGGCGTAGAGAATCTCGTCGAGAGATGATTCCGTCTCAAGATGGTCTTTCAACCATGAAAGTGTGAACTTCATTTACAAACTGCCTAGGTCGCTGAGATTGTTTCCGGACTTTGTGCTACCCTATCAAAGGCATAAGGGGAAGACCCCCTTAAAAATATGGCTAAAACGCAAAATAAGGCAAAGTTGACCCATTTGCGAATTCTGCCCAATTTCAGCCACATTTTGGCGGCATAAAGAACATAAGTTGTTCATTCCAAGTGTCCCTGTTCTAGAAAGATGAGGTCTCATGATGCTTATCAGTGAAGTAGTCCAAAACGTGTTCCGCCCCTCTGTCGCGGCACTCTCTATTGCGATGGCTGTTGCGATCGTGACGATTGATAAATCTCCAAACACGGTGAGCCGTGGTACGATCAATCTGTCGGAGTTTGGATGTCAGGGATTATTGAAACCAGTTTGCGGCGGCTCGTCCTTCTGATCTGAGCCCGCCAACAGGTGGATACAAAAAAACCGCCGCTCTGTTTGGTCAGAGTGGCGGTTTTTTGTTGTCTAGATCAAGTGCGGCTTAGGCCTGCGTGAATTGCTGGTTGATCGAGGGACGCGAAGCCGTAATGGCGCAGCCAGCGCAGATCGGAATCGAAGAAAGCCCGTAGATCAGGAATGCCGTATTTCAGCATCGCAATCCGGTCGATCCCCATGCCGAAAGCGAAGCCCTGATATTCATAAGGATCGACATTCGCGGCCTGCAGGACCTTGGGGTGAACCATACCTGATCCTAATATTTCCATCCAGCCGTCGCCTTCACCAATGCGCAATTGGCCGTCGACCCAGCTGCATTGCACATCGACCTCGGCAGACGGTTCCGTGAACGGGAAATGCGAGGCACGGAACCGGGTCTTGATCCCTTCGATGCCGAAGAAGACGCTGAAAAACTCCTCCAGCACCCATTTCAGGTTCGCCATTGATATGTCCTTGTCGATGGCGAGCCCTTCGATCTGGTGAAACATCGGCGTGTGGGTCTGGTCGTAGTCGGCACGGTAAACGCGGCCGGGGCAGATGATCCGCAACGGCGCGCCTTGCGCCTCCATGGAGCGGATTTGCACCGGACTGGTATGAGTACGCAGAACGTTTGGCGGGCGATTGTCACCCTCGGCGCGCTTCATGTAGAACGTGTCCATCTCGGCGCGTGCCGGGTGGTGTCCGGGAATGTTGAGCGCGTCGAAATTATACCAGTCAGTTTCGATCTGCGGACCTTCGGCGACTGCAAAGCCAAGGTCGGCAAAAATAGCCGTCACTTCTTCCCAAACCTGGCTGATCGGGTGAATGGTTCCCCCTGGACGGGTCCGGCCGGGTAAAGTGACGTCGAGCCATTCAGCTTGCAGACGCGCATCCAACGCAGAATCCGCCAGCGCTGCCTTTTTCGCGGCAAGGGCGGAATTAACCTCGTTCTTCAGCGCATTCAAAGCCGGACCTGCGACCTGACGCTCTTCAGGGCTCATCTTACCCATCTCGCGCATTTTCAGGCTCACTTCGCCCTTCTTACCGACCGTTGAAACCCGCACATCTTCCAGCGCTGCTTCGTCACCCGCGCCTGAGATTGCGTCCATAACTTTTGCGCGTAATGCGTCCAAGCCGTCCATGTTCAACTCCGTGCTTCTTCGGACCTTGTCCTAACATGGCGCGACCTGATTGCAAGAGGCGGCACCGCGCCGGGCTGCAAAGCAGACGGGCAAGTCAGATGGCGCGCGCCGACAGGCGCTCCATTAAAATAGCAAACGCCGCGAGGGGGATCCCGTCGCGGCGTCTCTTGTCCCTCAGAAAAGAGGTGCCTGATCTTACGCCAGGGCTGCTTTTGCTTTTTCGACCACGGCGGCGAATGCCTCTGGTTCATTGACGGCAAGATCGGCCAGAACCTTACGATCTACTTCGACGCCAGCCAGTGACAGTCCATTGATGAAGCGCGAATATGTCAGCGTCTCATCGATGGAGCGGCAGCCCGCGTTGATGCGCTGGATCCACAAAGCGCGGAAGTTGCGCTTGCGGGCTTTGCGGTCGCGGGTAGCGTATTGGTTCGCCTTGTCGACGGCCTGCGTGGCGGTCTTGAAGACATTGGAGCGGCGGCCGTAATAGCCTTTCGCTGCCTTGATAACTTTCTTGTGGCGGGCGTGGGTGACTTTCCCGGATGTAACTCTAGACATTTTTCAGGTCTCCTTAGCGCGCGTAGGGCATGTATTTTTTCACGATTTTCTCATCTGCTGCGCAGAGGATCGTCGTGCCGCGTGCGGTACGGATAAATTTGGTAGAGCGTTTGATCATACCGTGGCGTTTGCCCGCTTGACCTGCTTTGACGCGACCAGAGGCCGTCATCTTGAAGCGCTTCTTCGCGCCTGACTTCGTCTTCATCTTCGGCATTTCCATCTCCTCAAGAGTTTTGAGTGGTTAACCTCGCGACTCGGCATGCCATTCGCCGGCCCAAGGACATCAGAGAGCGCCTTCTAGGACGCGCTTTGCATGAATGCAAGCGTTGTTTGTCTGCCTAATTTGCAAAGGACGAGAATACGCCACGGAACAAGCGCGGCAGATCATTTACGTCATAGCCGCCGGGGTTGGTATAGACCGCGTAGACGATCAAACCGCCAGAGATAACTGCAGACACGGACGCCGCCCGAGGGGCTGATCCTTCCATGACCGCAGACAGGATGGACGGCACCGTCAAGACACCAATAATAATGCCGATGACAAGAATAAGGTCGGTATTCATCAAACTCGTCCCTTCACGCCCCCACGCGTGAAGATTCTATCCGGGGTCTGACGCGAAAATCAAACTTTCTTTGCATGGAGCGACGCGCAGAATGTTTGTGGTGCCGGCAATGTTGAAAGGAACGCCAGCTGTCACAACAATCTGATCGGTCTCTTCGGCAAACTTGTCTTCGCGCGCGGCCTTCGCTGCCGCGACTACCGCTGCTTTGAACCGTTCGACCTTGCCAGTAATAACGCAATGCGTGCCCCAGCTAAGAACCAGACGACGTGCGGTGCGTTCAACCGAGGTCAACGCAATGATCGGCACGTGAGGCCGCTCACGTGAAACCAGCCAGGCGGTCGTGCCAGATTGCGTGAAGCAGCAGATCGCCTTGATATCGGTTGTCTCCGCGATTTCGCGCGCGGCAACCACGATGCCATCTGCAACGGAGGTTTTTTTACCACCCCGTTGGGCCGCAATGATGTCGCGGTAGTTTGGATCGTTCTCAACTTCGATGGCGACATTGTTCATCGTCGTCACAGCTTCGATCGGATAGCTGCCGGCAGCAGATTCAGCCGACAACATAATCGCGTCCGTGCCCTCATAAATCGCCGTTGCAACATCGGAGACCTCCGCCCGTGTCGGCATTGGGCTGTCAATCATGCTCTCCAGCATCTGCGTGGCAACGATAACCGGCTTTGCAACAGCGCGACACTTGCGGATCATGCGCTTTTGCAGCGGTGGGACGTTCTGGATTGGAAGTTCGACACCCAAATCGCCGCGCGCGACCATGATCGCGTCGGAGGCCGCGAGAATCGCATCAAATTCCTTGATCGCCGCTGGTTTTTCGATCTTCGACAAGATCGCTGCGCGACCCTTGGCCAGGGCTTTGCCCTCTTCAACGTCGGCTGCGCGTTGTACGAAGCTAAGTGCCAGCCAGTCAACGCCAAGCTCGCACACAAATTCCAAATCCTTGCGATCTTTGTCCGACAAAGCGGCGAGCGGCAGGACAACATCAGGGACATTGACGCCTTTATTGTTGGAAATCGTTCCCCCGACGACAACTTCGCAATTGGCGAAATCCTTGCCGCAGTCTTTGACGGTCAGGCGAATTTTTCCGTCATTGACCAATAGCGATGATCCGGGCTCCAACGCCTCAAATATCTCGGTATGTGGCAGCTGTACGCGCGTTGCGTCGCCCAGCGCAGCATCTAGATCAAGGCGGAACATCTGGCCTTCCACCAAGTCAAAGGACTCTTCGGAAAACTGCCCAACGCGAAGTTTAGGACCCTGCAGGTCGGCGAGAATAGCAATCGGACGGCCGGTATCTTTTTCGATCTGGCGAATGATGGCGTGGCGTGCTGCGATATCATCGTGGGTGCCATGGCTCATATTCAGCCGGAAGACATCTGCCCCCGCTTCATGGAGCGCGTAAATCATTTCATATGTGTCTGATGCTGGGCCCAGCGTGGCCACGATTTTTACACTGCGAAGGCGTCTCATCCTGCCTGCGTCCTCTTGTTGCTTCAATTTTTTGTTGGGCCGGTTGCACATATGGCTCAAGATCTTCGTGAGGGCAACTGGCGCTTCGTTCTTTTAATGCCTATCTTTGCGGCAAATGTAACGCCCGTATGACCCAAACTCTCAGGAGCCCTTCATGGACGACCAAACCCGGATCGAATTGGAAGCTGCAGCCTTCCGCACGCTGCGCGCACATTTGCAGAAGCGCTCGGATGTCCAGAATATCGACATGATGAACCTTGCTGGGTTCTGCCGGAACTGCCTGAGCCGCTGGTATCAGGAAGCTGCCGCTGAACGCGACATCGTCATTGATAAAATGGAGGCGCGTGAGCTGTTTTATGGTATGCCGTTCGACGAATGGCGCGCAAAATACCAAACGGACGCCTCGGATGCGCAGAAAGCAGCTTTCGAAGTGTCCCACAAAGACGCCACCTAACAAGAGGTCAGAGAATGCAAAAACTAATTACAGTCGCGCTCGTCGCTTTGTGCTTGGCGGTGCCAGCGGCGGCCAGCGACCCACAGAGTTCCGTCAAAACAAACCTCGCCCGCGAATTGCCGAAATACGGCTTTGACGATGTTGATCTCGATACGCTAAGCAACAACAAGATTATGCATATCAACCACTTGATCCACAGCAATAAATCGGTCGCTCAGATCCGCGGAAATATTGGCGCGGTGCTTGGCGATTCCCTGTTCAAAACGCTGTTCAAGTAGGTTTGGATATGTCGCAGAAAATCATTTTGATCCTGATCGCCTTCGCGGTCGTTGTCTTCGTTATGAAAAAGTATTCAACAGATGACCTGACATCGCTGCAGCGCAGTGTTTCAACAGAATTGCAAAGCTATGGATATGGCGATGTCGATGTGACGGAGTTAAGCCCCGAGCAATTGGCCGAGATTTCCCAGCTTTTGCACAGCAACAAAGGCACTGCGCAAATCACTGGTACAATCGGGGCAATCTTGGGGCGCGAGCCCGCGAACTAGACCGCGGCCTTTTTCATCTCATCAAGGTAAATTTCGCGCAGGCGCAATGCGACGGATCCTGGCTTGCCACCGCCAAGCTCTGCATCGTCGATCTGGACGACGGGCATAACGAAGGTTGACGCAGACGTCACGAACGCTTCATCGGCGGCTTTGGCTTCGTCCAGAGTAAAGGCGCGCTCTTCAACCACCATCTGCGCTGACTTTGCAAAGCGCAGCACCGCGGCGCGGGTAATACCGTGCAGGATTTCATTGCCCAGATGCCGCGTGATGATCTTGCCGTCTTTCACGATATAGGCGTTGTTGGACGATCCTTCGGTGACCGCTCCATCTTCGATCATCCAGGCATCGTCAGCACCAGCGGCTTTCGCGGCCATTTTGGCAAGCGACGGATAGAGAAGCTGTACCGTCTTGATGTCGCGCCGTGCCCAGCGCTGATCTTCGATGGAGATAACCTTCATCCCTTTGGCCACTTTCGGGTTGTTCAACAGGTTTGCAGTCTGCGTGAACAATACAATCGTTGGCTTGGTATCGCTTGGCGGAAACGCAAAATCCCGATCACCCGGGTTACCGCGCGTAATCTGCAAGTAGATCATGCCTTCGTCGATATTGTTCTCCGTGACCAGAGTCCGGTGAATGTCCAGCAATTCTTCCGTGGTGACGGGTGAGGTCATCTGAAGCTCGTTCAGGCTCCGCTGCAACCGCTTGGCATGGCCGTCGAAATCGATCAGCTTACCGCCCAACACGGACGTAACCTCGTAGACACCATCAGCGAACAGGAAGCCACGGTCGAAGATCGATACTTTCGCTTCGCCCTCGGGCAGAAATTCTCCGTTGCAATAGACTGTGCGGCTCATGGCGTTATCCCCAAAGTTTAGCGCTGGGCGCATGGACACCAGCGTCGTCAAATATCAAAGGCTCCTCCCGGTCTTCTGCCAGAAGCAGCGGCCCGTCAAGGTCGGTAAAGGCAGCGCCTTGCGCCAAAATCGTGGCCGGGGCCATGGCCAGCGACGATCCGACCATGCAGCCAACCATAACCCCATAGCCCTCAGCGATCGCCTGATCCTTCAAGGAGAGCGCTTCGGTCAGCCCGCCGGTTTTGTCCAGTTTGATGTTCACCACATCATATTTGCCCTTCAATCCGGGCAGGCTGGCGCGGTCATGGCAGGACTCGTCGGCACAAACCGGCAACGGACGGACAATTTCGGCCAGCATATCGTCCTGACCGGCAGGAAGCGGCTGCTCCACAAGCTTAACACCAAGACGGACAAGATGGGGCGCAAGCTCAGTGTAGACCTCTGCGGTCCAGCCCTCATTGGCATCAATAATAATTGGTGTGTCAGGCGCACCACGCCGTACAGCCTCCAAACGCCCCATATCATCCGGAGTCCCCAGTTTGATCTTGAGAAGCGGGCGATGGCTGTGCTTGCGTGCGCTTGCCTCCATCTCGTCCGGGCTGGCAAGCGACAAGGTAAACGCCGTGATCTCGGGCTTTGGCGCAGGCAGGCCCAGCAAGTCCCAAACCCGCTTGCCTGCTGCCTTCGCCTCAAGATCCCACAGCGCGCAATCAACAGCATTTCGCGCGGCACCGGCGGACAGCGCCCCCTGAAGCTCTATCCTCGAAATCTCAGACGGCAGGCCTTTGATTTGCTCCGTGACACTCTGCATTGTCTCGTCATATCGCGCGTAAGGCACGCATTCGCCCCAACCCGCTACGCCGTCTCGTGATACCCGCGCACTAAGCACCTTTGCCTCGGTTCGCGAGCCGCGCGAAATGGTGAACACTTCCGCCAGTTGAAACACATCGTGTGACACTGTGATCATCGCGCGCCTCCCCGGCTTCTTTTTGGCAAAAATACCTGCCCCGCAGGGCCGCTCACCTAAATCGCTTCCAGAGCGTCAACAAGACGTTCGGCCCCGAACCGGAACGGATCCGTCGTCGGCAAGCCCATTTCCGCCTCAACCTCTGACAGATAGGCTTTTGCCTCTGCCTCGCCCAAATGCTGCGTATTCACGGATATGCCGATGACCTTGCAGTCGGCATTAACGATTTGGGCCATCCGCAACGCCACATCCCGCAGGTCTTCCAAAGCGGGCTGTTGGTAGTCTGGCAGGCCGCGCATATGTTTGCGGGTCGGCTCATGGCACAATACCAGCGCATCAGGCTGGCCACCATGAACCAGTGCCATTGTCACACCGGAATATGACGCGTGGAACAGGCTGCCCTGCCCTTCAATGTGGTCCCAGTGATCGGCGTCATTGTCCGGGGTCAGATATTCAACCGCGCCCGCCATAAAATCAGCGATCACGGCATCAAGGGGCACACCACCGCCAGTGATCAGAATTCCGGTTTGACCTGTTGGACGGAAGGTGGATTTCATCCCCCGCTTGCGCATCTCTGCGTCCATGCAAAGTCCAGTATACATTTTCCCGACGGAGCAATCGGTTCCAACAGCCAAGCACCGCTTTCCGGTGCGCTTCTTGCCATTTGCAATCGGATAGGCCACGGATGGAATGCGCACATCATGCAGGGTCCGGCCGTGGACTTTTGCGGCGCGCTGCAACTCATCCTCGTCACGCAGAAGGTTATGCAGGCCGGATGCAATATCGTAGCCCATTTCCAGTGCCTCAACGAGCACCTTCTTCCACGCCTCCGAGATAATCCCACCGCGGTTCGCAACACCGATCACCAAGGTCTTGGCACCTGCGTCCAACCCTTGCTGCAAAGTCATGTCTTCCAGACCAACCGTGGTGCCGCAGCCCGGCAAACGGAACTGACCAACCGCATTATCGGGACGCCAATCCTTGATGCCTTGCGCCACTTTTGCGGCAAGTGCGTCAGGCGCGTCGCCCAAGAAAAGAAGGTATGGTGTCTGGATCATGGCATGCTCCCCTGTGGCACGAATCTGTTATTTCGCGGAACTTACCAGAGCCTAGATAGAAGATTTGGCGAAAAAATTAGTTTCGATCGGTTTTCCTGCAATTTTCTCCGAAAAAACTCAAGAATATTGAAAGATTATTTACTTTATTTGCCGCTTCGCTCCAAGTCTTCCCAGATATGTTCGATCCATGATTTGATCTTCAAAGCCTCTTCCCAGCGGTTCGACATTTCACGACCATCGGGGCCAGTCATCGCGTATTCAGGCGGACCCAATTCACACAGGAAAATGCAATCGCCCGTCGCGTTTCTTTGCCGCCATGAGGCCAACCCTTCGCGCCACCATTCCTTGAACAACTCAACCCATTTCTGGTTTTGCGGAAAGTCCAGTTGCAGCTGGATCTGTTGGCGCGACGCGACCCTGCCCTGAAAACTATCGGCGCGCTCAAGCACCCGGCTGATCAATCCTCTGTCATGGTCAGACAGCGGAAACCAGAACTCTCGGTCGACGACATAATGGGACAGATCAGCACAGACCCGCATCTGAGGGATCTGGTCAAGCAGCTGCAGCATCGTATAAAGATCGTTGGTGATGCAGTTTCGGTGGCTTTCGAACTGAACTGGCATGCCAATCCGCTCGGACATCTCCAACCAGGTTTCGATAACAGGGACCATGTCATCCAACGCTATTGGCATGACCTGACCGATGACGTCGACAAACGGTGCGCCGAAGTCTTTTGCCATGATCAACGTGTCTTCAAGGCTCTCGATGGTTTTCGGAAAAGCCACGATCAACGGGGTCAGGCCGTTCGCTTCCATATGGGGCCTGACGGCATGGGCGGTTGCCACATCTGACGCGCCCAGATCGATGGCCATTCCGTCATAACCAGCGCCCGCAACCATTTCGCAGATTTGGTCGTAGGGCAGTTTCACGCCAGTTTGATCATGGGGCTGCATCGCCCAAAGGGACGTATAGAGCTTGAGGTTTCTCATTCAGCAGGCACGCGCGTGGTGCGCCCGCCCGATGCTGGAACCACCCAAACCTCATTCATCGGATATTGGCTTTCATCTTTGGCGCGCAGCTTGCTGATCACTTCGACCTGAAACTCGACCCAGCCCATACGGTGCACTTCCCCGGCGGCGTCTTCGATCTTTTCGTTCAGCTGCCTGAGCTTCCAGAACGGCACGGCTGGGAAGGTATGATGCGCGGTATGATAGGGCATCTGCCAGCACAGCCAACGGATCAAAGCGTTGGTCCGGGTAGAGCGGGTGTTTTCCAGAATGTCATCTTCATGGCTGAGCCCAAGATGCTCGATGGTGTTTTGCAGCTGATGCACTGGCTTTGTCAGCACCATGGGCAAAATCCAAAAGGTCAGCAGGAAAGCGCTGCCCGCAATCAATTCAGCAAGGATCAGCACCGCATAGATCGCGACATGAATGCGCGATTCGCGGATAATTTTGGCCTCTTCGTTTTCTTTGATGAACGGCTCAACAATGATCCCGCGCGCGCGACGCACCAAGCCGAACACGCGGTTGCGCCAATAGGTGATCCCCGACAGCCAAAGCAGATAGGTTGTCAGTGTGTAAGGTTCGCGCACCAGTTCGCCGTCGCGTTCCCAATCCTGCGTGTACTGATGGTGCGCGAAATGCATGACCTGATCGAAATCGCGCGGGAAGAGTTGCACGAAACCGATGATACGGCCGAAAATTTCGTTCAGCTTGCGGGTTTTGAACACGGTCGCATGGCTCAGTTCATGCTGGGCGGCATAGAGGAAGTTCAGCAAAATCCCCAAACCCGCGCCGGTCAGCAAGACCCACGCACTGCCCATGGCGTAATAATGCGCGACGCCAAAAGCAGCGATAGCCGCCCAGTGGCTTGCCATCTGCGCCCATCCATAGGCGTCAGAGCGTTCGGTCAATGCCCTCAACTCGGCCGGAGTGAGCAGTTTGCGGCGTGAAAAACTAGCGTCCATGATCCTCTCCTCGCTCAGGAAGATTAGGCACAGTTTTTCAAGAGGCAAACGTTTTCGGTACCTCGTTCCAAATATTCGGAGGAGATTTGCTTACAAAGCGGGCAGCAAACCGGCTGGCGCAAACTCATCACGCTCAAAATCGACGGCGGGCCCGTTGGTGGTCAGCGTGTTGCGTTTGAAGTCAAACCGCATCTCAGGACCGTCGATTTCCGATGCGACAATCAACGCCTGATAAAGGTGCCGCGAGCCATCGAAAATATCGACAAGACCGCGCAGCTGCGGCGCTTCATCAAGGTCAACGGCGAACGAGGAGTCTTCAAACCGCAAGATGGGGATCATCTTGTCGCCGGCCTGAACGCGCAGACGCGACCGTTTTTTGCGGCTGGCTTTTTGGGCTTGTTCCAGTCCTTCACGGACCTCTTTACTAAGAAACATCGACATGGGGCAGATCCAGTCTGTTAACGATTACTCAACCATCATGGCGAGCTTTGGCCGCAAATCAACAGATTCGTTGTAAACAGTCTGTAAAGCCTATCGAATTTCTGCCTAAATTTTGACCTTTGGCCTTAACACATGTGGTGTTTGGGGGTCGTAAAGAGCGGAATCGCGGAAGTCTTTTATGTCCGCCAAAGCAGGCCCCACAAGGATCAAAGCTGTTCTGGTAATCTTCTCGGCGCGCACTTTCTCCCGAATATCGGCAAGTGTTCCGCGCAGGAAAAGCTGGTCAGGCCAGGACGCGCGATAGGCCACGACAACCGGACAATCAGCCCCGTAATACGGGATCAATTGCCGCTCTATCTCGCGTAGAGCGCGTATCCCCAAGTGGATCGCAAGGGTAGCGCCGGTCTTGGCGAAATTTTCCAGTGTTTCGCCCGCAGGCATTGACGTGGATTTCATCGACATACGGGTCAGCACGATGGATTGCGCAATCTCCGGGACGGTCAGTTCTTGCCCTAAAGCGGCAGCAGCCGCTGCATAGGCAGGCACGCCCGGAATGATCTCGTAGTCTATTCCGTCGGCTTTCAGGCGTCTGATCTGCTCCGCGATTGCGCCATAAAGCGACGGATCGCCGGAATGCACGCGCGCCACGTCTTGGCCTTTGTCTCGCGCGGCAAGGATTTCGCCATGGGTGTCCTCCAACGTCATCGGTGCGGTATCAAGCACCCGCGCGCCATCGGGGGCGCAGTCCACAACTTCAGCTGGTACAAGCGATCCGGCGTACAAACACACAGGGCAGTTGGAGATGATCCGCTGCGCTTTGAGCGTCAGAAGCTCGGGATCACCCGGGCCTGCTCCGATAAAGAAAACCTTCATTCTGCCGCCAAGTCCCCATCAATTTTGCGGGCATATCCGCGTGGTGTGTACATTCTAGGCCCCTCGCCCAATTGCGCGAGTTTTGAGTGGCTGGACCCCACCAAAACCACCGTCAGCATATCCACTTCGTCAACGTCCAGTTCACTGAGCTTTCGATAGCGGACATATTCCTCGGGCCGCCCCAGCGAACTTGCCAGCATCACCGGAGTGTCCGCTGGGCGGTGTTTCAACAGAATGTCGCGCGCTTCGGCCAGCAAAGTCCGCCTGCGTTTGGAGACTGGGTTGTAAAAGGCGATCACGAAATCGCCCTCTGCCGCCGCTTTCAAACGTTTGAGAATATCGTCTCGCGGGGTCAAAAGGTCACTGAGCGAGATTGCGCAGAAGTCATGCCCCAATGGCGCACCCGCCCGCGCCGCCGCCCCTTGCAAAGCAGAGACGCCGGGGGTGGAAATCACATCGACGCGCCGTGCGGCATCGCTGACCCCTTGCGCTTCGGGGCCACGGTCCAGAAGCTCAAATACCAAAGCACCCATCGCGTATATCCCTGCATCACCGGAACAAATCAGCGCGACATTCTTGCCTTGTCCCGCTTGCTCCAGCGCGTAGCGGCACCGGTCCTCCTCCCCCCCAAGCGGGAAATCGGAGCGGGTTTTACCATGGGCGAGCGGGCCCAGAAGGTCGATATAAAGACCGTAGCCGACAAGTTCTTCCGCCTCGGCAACCAGCTTGGAGGCTTCTGGCGTGCGCCAGCTGGATTGCCCCGGGCCGATCCCAATAATTGACAGGCGACCACGTGACCTGCCGGTGAATTCGACGATCGGTTGCTCTGCTTGCGCAATCGCGCAGGTGGCGTTTGCGGTTTTTGTCTTGGGAACAATCAGGTTGGCTTGTGCGCCCGCGAGCGCCAACGCCGCCGCTTCACTGACGCCATGACAGCCGACTTCCTGAAAGACAACGTCCGAGGGGTTTTCCAGCCGATCCGACAGGGCATCAAGCTCCGTCGCCGAAAACACGTGGAAAGGCACTTGCAGACGCTTCGCGACCTCGATCATGGCGGGCTCATCTGCCTTCAGATCAAGAGAACCGACACAGGAAATACCCTCTGGAGCAAGCGCGGCTTTTGACAGCGTATCCTGGACCAGATCCCACATTTCATCTGGATCGCAACCGCGCGCGCAGCCCAAGCCCAGCGCAAACTTTTGCGGATGATAGGCCAGTTTCTGCGGCCCCGTTTCGACGGGACTGGTACCCGTCGACAACGCGACCGGTCCGTCGCCTGCTGCAATTCCCCAGATGTTTTGCCCTTCGATGCGTGGAGCACCGGTGTTAAGCATCAAAGCCATCGCGTCTTTTGCATCTTCTGGGTTTGCCAGCTTCCAACCCAAAGGCGGCTCATCCAAGGCGATACCCAAGGCGACATCCCCTGCCGTGGTGACAGCTGCTTTTGCGTTTAACGTTTCGGCAATCTTCGTGGCCAAACGGTTAGCGCCGCGATGGCCGCCCAATAGTGGGATGACGACGGAGCCATCGTCGGAAACGGACAGCACCGGCGGCTCTGTCTTCTTATCACTCAACAGCGGGGCCACGGCACGGATCAGGATACCTGACGCACACACTCCAATCACCGGAATACCGGCCGCGAAAAGATCGCGTGTATGGTCGAGCGCGTTGGCAAAGTAACTGTCGGCGGCCTCTACCCGACCTTCGCGGCCATGTAGCTTGCAGCCCAGCGCAGCAGCGACCTGCCGCGCGGTCGGCTCGCCCGCTTTGTTGAGGCACAGAACAATTGGGTCTAGAGCCATGGGTCAGCCCCTTTCGTGAGCAAGATCATCGAGAAATACGGCGCTTTTTCAGGTGCTTGAGACAAGGGCAGCACAACCTCTTCTGGAAGAGTGGCGCGTTCGACATACATCGCCTGCTCGGTCAGATTCAACTCGTCTAATACTGCCCGGATTTTGGCCAGGTGACGGCCAACCTTCATGATCGCGACGCTTTCCGCCCCTTCGATGCGCACCTTCAGCTCTGCTTCCGGCAATGGCCCCGGGAGAACCGTCAGACGCTCGTTTCTTGCAGCAAGAGGCATCTGCGCGCGGGCCGCACAGGCGGTTATCGAGGTGACGCCCGGAACAATCTCGACGTCAAAATTTCGCGTTAACCGCGCATAAAGATACATGAAGGATCCGTAAAAGAAGGGGTCCCCTTCACAAAGACAGACCACATCATGGCCGTTTTCCAAAGCGGAGGCGATCTCTGCGGCACCAAGATCATAGGCCGCTTGCGCTGGCGCCCGCTCTGTGGTCATCGGCACGTCCATGCGGATCTCTTGTGCGCCATCCTTGATCAGGTCGGCGGCTATCGCGCGCGCGAAGCTATCACCCCCCGCAAGTGTGGGGTAGGCAATGACATCGGCGTTTTCGATCAGACGCGCAGCTTTGCGTGTGATCAAATCCGGATCACCCGGACCCAAGCCAACGCCATAAAGTGTCCCGCTCATCGCTTTACGAGGTTCCATTGTGTCACGGTCATGAACGGCCGCCAGCCCGTAAGTTTGCCAACCGGTTCAGCCCGCTGCACACTGATTTTGGCAAGCTGTCCGCCGTATTTCCGGTGCAACGCAATCAAGATCGCTTCGCTTTCAAGCGTCACCGCATTGGCCACCAAGCGCCCCAGAGGACGCAGATTCTCCCACGCGATTTCGAAAGTTTCCTCGCTGAGCCCACCGCCAATGAAAATCGCGTCCGGTGCGGCAAGACCGTCCAAAGCAGCAGGAGTTTCACCGTCTACCAATTCCAATTTCGGCGCGCCGAGTGCAAGCGCGTTTGCCGCCGCCATTGCCCGCCTGTCATCGCGCGGTTCTATCCCGATCGCGCGGGCATAGCGTGCCGCGCGCATCCATTCGATCGCCACCGACCCTGAACCACACCCGATATCCCAAAGCAACGCACCGCGCATTGGCATCAATTTGGCAAGCGTGGCCGCGCGGACCTCCTGTTTTGTCATCGTGCCATCAGATTGAAACAGCGTGTCATCAAGTCCGGGAACGCGTGGCAGCAACGCCGCATCAGGTGCCGCAACGCAATCTATCGCCAATGTGTTGAAGGCAGGAACCTCATGCGACCACGCGTCTGCTATACCGTCAAACCGTTGCTCGTTTTCACCGCCCATCGCGGCAAGCACCGTCATGGTGGATTTACCAAAGCCACGCTCGCTCAGGAATGTTGCGATTTTGGCTGGTGTCTCAGCGCCCGTCGTCAGAATGATAAGTTTTTGATCTGGTTGAATAAATGCGACCATCTGCTCAACCGGGCGGCCATGGACGGTTAGGGTCTCGACGTCGGCAAGGCTCCATCCCATCCGCGCAGCAGCCAGTTGAAAGGCCGACAGCTGCGGATGATAGACGATCTGGGAGGGATCAATCGACCGCCCAATCCGCGCACCCACGGAAAACCACAAAGGATCCCCAGTCGCCAACACGACGACCCGTTTACCTTTGAATTCCATAAGCTTGTCGATCAGCGCATCAAACGGCGACGGCCAAGCAACACGGGTCGCCTTGATCGCACCGGACAATTGGTGGTGGCGATCCCCGCCGATCAAAATCTCGGCGGCCTCAACAACCGCGCGGGTGGCGGGGGTCAACCCGTCCAGACCGTCTTCACCGATGCCAACGATATGAAGCCAAGGGGTGCTCATGCGTTTTCCTCCGGCAGACCGGCGGCCAAGGCGTTTACAGCCGCCGAGGCCAGCGCCGAGCCGCCGCGACGTCCGCGCAATGCCACGAAATCGCAACCACGCGGGTTGCTGGCAAGCTCTGCCTTGCTTTCTGCAGCGCCGACAAATCCGACCGGAAAACCAAGAATGACAGCTGGTTTTGGCCATCCCTGATCCAGCAGGTCCAGCAGGTGGAAAAGTGCAGTCGGGGCGTTGCCAATCGCAACAACCGCACCCTCAAGGTGATCGTGCCAAAGCTCCACGGCGGCTGCTGATCTTGTATTGCCAATCTGCGCGGCGCGGTCGGGAACGGACGCATCGTTCAGGGTGACAATCACTTTGTTATTCGCAGGCAGGTAGCGGCGAATGATCCCCGCGCCGACCATTTCGCAATCGCACAGGATTGGCGCGCCTTTTTCCAAAGCGATGGCACCGACCTCGTAGGCGGCATCTGAGTAAGCCAGCCGGTCCGCCGTCTCAACCATACCGCAGGCATGAATGACCCGGGTTGCGAGCCGCGCCATACCTTTCGGGAATCGCGCCAGGTTTGCTTCGTCACGGACGGTCGCAAAGCTCTGGGCGTAGATTGCCTTCGGGTCTTTCTCGTAAGGTCTCACAAATGATCTTTCAGGCGTCGTATCGGCCGCGTCGCCATTGAGGTGTTAAGATTTCCGCGCACTTTCTGGCCCATGCGGATGTTTTGCATGGGGGTATTCGGGGTGCGCATGATCGTGGTGATGGTGATGATCATGATGGTGGTCATGGTCGTGATGATGGTGGTGGTGGTGATCAGCAGCCTGAAGACGACACATCCCGGTGCAGAAGGTATCACATAAGGCGCAGTCGGCAACGTTGGAGCCCGGCGCGTTGGCACCCTGCCCCTCCACATGATGGTGGTGCGATTCCTGAACGGCCCCTACTTCGGCCTCGAACCCCAGAACCTGCGTGCGGTATTTGCACAAGACACATGTCGGTGGCGGCACATCGCTAAACGCCGGATGATCGCGGCCCTTTTCGGCTGCAATAGCTGCGCGCTCCGCTGGGGTAATTGACTGAGTTTCTTCGCCTTCGATGGCGAGGATTTGCGTGCGATACTGACAAATTCCGCAGTTCGGCGGAGGTGTCGCACTCATCTGTTCTGTGATGCGTTCGGCGAAAGTTGCAAGCACCTGTTCGTGGTCGTTAAGGTAGCCCGCTTTGACAAACCGGATATCCGGGAATTGGGCCGCGACTTGATCGGTGAAGCCGTAAATCCGGTCAATCAGAATGCCTGTGAACAGAAAATACGGGAACACAACGACGCGCTTGTAGCCAAGTTTGGCGACATGTTGCAGGCAGGGCTCCACCAGGGGGAAGGTCACTCCGGAATAGCCGACCTCGACCCACCCAGTGCCAATGCCTTCATGCAGCATCCGTGCAATTTTTGCGACGTTGCCATTGGCGTCAGGATCAGAGGCACCACGACCGATCACGACCAGACAGACCTCTTCATTGGGCAGAACACCGTGGTCGGCGTTGGCCTGATCGAGAGCGTCCTGAATGCGCGCCCCAGCGGCAGCTATCATCTTCGGGTCAACGCCCAATTCGCGGCCGTAGCTGATCTCCATCCCGTGCTTGGCAGCATAGGTGTTCAGAACCGTCGGGATGTCATTTTTCGCATGCATCGCGGCGAACAACATGCCCGGAACCGCGAGGATTTTGTCGCATCCTTGTGCGCGCAACTTATCGAGCCCGTCACGAATGACCGGGTTTGCGAATTCCAGATAGCCATATTCTACCGGCCATTCAGGCAGTAGCGCCGGCAGCTTTTCAGCCAAAACCGAAAATTCATCAACGGCCGCCTGGCTGCGCGATCCGTGGCCGCAAATCATGACACCGATTTTGCTCATGCTGTTTCTTCTTCGGGTTCGGCCTCGTCAGAGGTTTCTTCGGCTTGCTTTGATTTGCCTTTGATTACACCCCACAATGTGATCGCTGCGGCAACTCCGATCGCAGCACCCGCGACCCAATGATCGTGGGCAGCCATTCCGCCTAGGTGGCCAACATGCGCCAGCGCTGCTGTTGCGCCAAAGCAGGCAATCATCGTCAAAGAAATCAGTTTCATCGCGTTGTCTTCTCCGTCACTAGAATGAGAAGCAGGACAGGCAAAGCCCGCCGTCGCGCGTGACGATGCCACAAAACAACCCCCTGTTTGGGTCGATTGCCGGTGTGGCCAACCTCTCTGGCTTCGGTTTGGGAAGCCTCGTCCTTTGCGATCTATATTGGTTGGCGGAAAGACCCGCAATGGGGGAAGCGAAGCCGTGGGCTTCAAAAACGACAAGTGAGATTTGCTGCACAGAGCCTGCGCGCCAGTTGTCATGTTCTCCAATCAAGAACTGCAATATGGTCCGTACAGCCTCAAAATGGAGCAGTATGATGGGACTTTTGGTAGACGGCGTCTGGCACGACAAGTGGTATGATACATCCTCAACCGATGGCGCTTTCAAGCGCAGCGAGGCGAAGTTTCGCAATTGGATTACCGCAGACGGACGCGCCGGCAAGTCCGGTGAAGACGGCTTCAAGGCGGAGGATGGCCGGTATCACCTCTATGTCTCTTATGCCTGTCCATGGGCGCATCGCACTTTGATCTTCCGCAAGCTGAAGGGGCTGGAAAGCTTGATTTCGGTCTCTGCGGTTCACCCCGATATGCTGTCAGATGGCTGGACCTTTGAGACCGACGCGCATGGCGCGAACGGCGATGCTTTGTACGGTTTACCCTACGCCAGAGATATCTATTTGAAGGCAGAGCCCAACATGACCGGCCGCGTGACGGTTCCTATTTTATGGGACAAAGAGCGTGAAACCATCGTATCCAACGAAAGCTCCGAAATTATCCGGATGTTCAATTCGGAATTTGACGGCATAACCGGAAATACGATGGATTTCTGGCCGGAAGATCAGCGAAGCGCCATCGAAGAGGTTAATGCGCGCATCTACTCTACCGTGAACAACGGCGTTTATAAATCGGGCTTTGCGACCTCTCAGACGGCCTACACGAAAGCTGTGACCGAGCTGTTCGAAAGTCTTGATTGGCTGGACGCACGGCTGGGCGAAAACCGCTACCTGATGGGCTCGCGCATCACGGAAGCCGATTGGAGGTTGTTTACAACCTTGGTCCGGTTCGATGCAGTCTATCACCTGCATTTCAAGTGCAACCGCAAACGGATCATAGATTACGACCATCTATGGGGATACGCGCGCGAGTTATATAACTGGCCAGGCGTCGCCGAGACGGTGAATTTCGAACATATCGTGCGCCACTACCACTACAGCCACGAATCGATAAATCCGCATCGGATTATCCCGATCAATCCGATTGTGGATTGGACAGCGCCGCATGGGCGATAACGCCCATGCGATTTTCTTAACGGCTGTGGTAATCCGCGAGCGCAGCAAGATCGCCAGGTGGTGTGCCTTTGGGGACCAATGCACAGGCGTTTGAGATGAAACTGAAGATAGATCCATCCGAGAAGAAACTATTGCTGGTCACAAAAATGACCTTTGTTTTTGGCAGTCTGTAACTCGCAAAATCAGCGACAGCCAAAGCGCTGCCTGATTTCAAGTTCAAATTTACAATCAGAACGTCATAGCCGTTCGATTGCATCGCTTCGACAGCTTGAACCTGCGATTGTACAACTTCCGCAGACAGCCCAACACGCCGAATATGATCTGCCCAGAGTCCACCCAAGCCGATGTCGTTTTCTACAATTAACACATTCATCATATTTCCGACCTTTCGAGTGAAAGTGTGGCCGGTACGCTTCCCAGTCCTATTTACCGCTCTGTTTTTGCGCTCGTAGTCCTAATAGAAGGTTAACGCGGACGTAAAGAATCTGAACTTTTGGTAAACTTTTTCAATTTGAGCGGGACCTTGCTTGTTTTGGGAAATTCGGATTGATAGGCATTCGGATACGATATTCAGAGGGGCCTGATGCGCAGCATTGTAACGATTTGCGACACGTGCAAACGTGAAGATTGGGAGGCCAAAGGGCTTACCCAAACCGATGGCGAACGGTTTGCAGAATTGATAGAAGATGCCGCGAAAAGCTCTCAACATGTTGAAACAAGGCGACATTCCTGCCTGATGGGTTGCGCGCATGGGTGCAACATTGCCATTCAGGGCGCGGGGAAGCTGAATTACACATTGGGTAATTTTGAGCCTGACGCCGAGGCCGCCGCCGCGATCATCGAATATGCCGCCCTGCATGCGCAAAGCGACAGCGGAACAGTGCCTTACCGGCAATGGCCGCAACCGATCAAAGGACATTTTGTGACCAGGCACCCTCCATTGCCAGATCCCGACCAGACATGACTGAAACGCGCGACCATGGCGGCGGTTTAGACGCTGCGATAGCGCGATATGGCGGGGATCGTGCGGATTGGCTGGATCTTTCGACCGGCATCAACCCAGACCCCTACCCGATTGGAAATGTCCCCGCGTCAGCTTGGGCGGAGCTACCGGACCAGACGGCGCAGGATGCGTTGATCGGCGCGGCGCGAGCGTTCTGGAACGTTCCGGATAGCGCGCAAATCCTTGCAGCACCCGGAGCCTCGGCGCTGATTGCGAAGATGCCTGCCCTTGTGGACGGCGATGGTGCTTATATCCCCACACCGACCTACAACGAACATGCTGCTGCGTTTCGGTCTAGCGGGCGGCCAGTCAGCGATACAGACCATAATTTGCCGGTTCATATTCACGTCCATCCCAACAACCCTGACGGGCGGTTTTGGGACGGCACTCAGACAGCGCGCAGCCTGACTGTGATCGACGAAAGTTTTTGCGACGTGATCCCGGATGCCAGCCAGATTGCGCGCGCGGCTGAGGACGGTTTTGTGGTGCTCAAAAGCTTCGGCAAGTTTTGGGGGCTGGCCGGGTTGCGACTTGGGTTTGCAATCGGCACGGAACGGACGCTTGCGCCAATGCGCGACATGCTCGGCCCTTGGGCTGTGTCTGGCGCTGCACTGCATATAGGTGCACGCGCTTTGGGTGACGAAGTGTGGGCCTACGAAACACGCGCAAGGCTTGCAAAAGATGCGGCGCATCTGGATGAGCTAATGGGCAGCCACGGTATATTTGTCGGCGGGACGGATTTGTTCCGCCTCTACGATGTTGGCGACGCGATTGCATTTCAGGACCGCCTTGCGAAGGGCCATATTTGGTCGCGCGTCTTTCCTTATTCCGACAGTTGGGTGCGGCTGGGTCTGCCCCGGCACGATCGGTGGGCACAACTGGAAGACTGCCTGTGAGCCTGTTTATCGCAATGCTTTTGGATGCGGCATTGGGGGAGCCGAAATGGCTCTTTGACCGCGTCCCCCATCCTGCCGTTCTGATGGGGCGCCTTATCGCTTGGTGCGACAAGACCTTTAATACCGGGGCTTCGCGTCAGGTCGTGGGTATGATTGTCATTTCCGCGCTCACTTTTGGCGCATTCTGGCTGGGTGGTGTCTTACGTGGGTTACCATTCGGACAGCTGATTGAGATCGCCCTTGCTGCAATACTGCTTGCCCAAAGATCGCTTGTGGATCATGTCGCAGATGTTGCGGCGGGTCTGCGCAGCTCGCTTGCGGAAGGGCGCGGCAAAGTTGCGATGATTGTGGGGCGCGACACGGCTGAGATGGACGCCGATGCCGTTTCCCGCGGTGCCATCGAGAGCGCTGCGGAAAACCTGTCCGATGGTGTGATTGCGCCGGCGTTCTGGTTCTTCGTTCTGGGTCTGCCCGGTATCCTCGCCTACAAGATCATCAACACCGCCGACAGCATGATCGGCTACAAAACGCCCCGTCATCAGGAGTTTGGATGGGCCGCCGCGAAGCTTGATGATTTGGTAAACTGGGTACCGGCACGGCTGACGGCTTTGCTGATCCTTGCTGGTCAAGGACGGTTTGATGTCTGGGACATCGTTCAACGCGATTCCCGGTTGCACCGATCGCCGAATGCCGGTTGGCCTGAGGCTGCAATGGCCGGTGTTTTGGGTATCTCGCTCAGCGGGCCGCGCAGCTATGAGGGTACGTTGCGGGACGAGCCCTACGTCAACGAAGCTGGCCGCGCGCCGGGACCAGATGACATTGACTGTGCCGTCTCCGTCCTTTGGCGCGCTTGGGGGATCACACTGCTTCTGGCCATGGCCCTTAGCTGGATGGTATAGCTGGCAAAACTCATACTGGAGAGCTGCCATGCGCCTTTTGCCATTAACCTTTTGCTTGATGATTGCCCCTGCAATCGCAAGCGCCCAAGTCGCCTGTGGCGGTAGTTTTTCAAGCTTTGTCGGCAAGATGAAAGCCGCAGCGGTCGCGCAAGGGCATTCGCAAGGCGACGTCGACACATTCTTCAGCGGCGTGTCGCAAGATGGCCGCACATTGAAGGCTGACCGGTCGCAAGGGGTCTTCAAGCGGGACTTTATCGATTTCTCCCGCCGGGTGATCAGCCAAAACCGGATTGATAACGGACGGCGCAACGCCAAGAAATACGCACGCGTGTTTGATCAGGTGGAGCGCCAATATGGCGTCTCGCGCGGTGTTTTGCTGGCGTTTTGGGCGTTAGAGACGGATTACGGCGCGGTTCAGGGGGATTTCAACACGCTGAACTCGCTGGTGACGCTGGCTCATGACTGCCGACGCCCTGATCTGTTCCGACCGCAGGTTTTTGCCGCGTTGGAGTTGTACGAGCAAGGCAATTTCAACCCGCGCCGCACCCAAGGTGCATGGGCAGGTGAAATCGGCATGGTGCAGATGTTGCCGGAAGATATCTTGCGAAACGGTGTCGACGGGGATGGCGACGGCAAGGTCAACTTGAAAACCTCGCCTCCCGATGCGCTGCTCTCAGGGGCCAAGATGTTGTCCGGGCTCGGCTGGCAAAAAGGTCAACCTTGGATGCAGGAAATCGTCGTACCCTCGGATCTGGACTGGTCAAAAACCGGACTCGACAAATCCTATCCTGTGTCTGACTGGGCAAAATGGGGCGTGAAACCGCGATCCGGTAATTTCCAATCCAACGCGAAAGCGTCGGTCTTGCTGCCAATGGGGCGCAAAGGGCCCGCCTTTCTCGCCTATCCAAATTACCAAGTCTATTTCGAATGGAACAAAAGCTTCGTCTACGTCACCACTGCCGCCTATTTCGCAACGCGGCTCACCGGGGCTCCGGTCTATGAAGCGGGCAATCCCGATCCGGGACTGAATGATGCGAATATGAAAGCGCTGCAAACCAAGCTGAAACAGCGCGGACATGATGTTGGCAAGGTCGACGGGATCCTTGGAGCCAAAACTCGTGCGGCTGTGCAAAAGGAACAAGCCCGGCTTGGGCTTCCAGCTGATGCCTGGCCGACGCGCGCGCTTCTGTCCAAGCTTTGAGATATGGTCCGGATCAACGACCAGATCAGTTTGGAGGCTTGGGAGGTTTCTGAAAGCTTCACGACCGCACAGGGTCCCGGTGGGCAGAACGTCAACAAGGTCGCAACCGCCGTGGAGCTGAGGTTTGAAGCCGCCCGCAGCCCAAACCTGCCCGCGCATGTGAAGACCCGGCTGAAACGGTTGGCCGGGCGGCGATGGACGACCGATGGTGCCTTGATCATAACAGCGCAAGAAACCCGGTCCCAGCTGCGCAATCGCGAAATCGCAGAAAAGAAGCTGGTCGAGTTGATCCAGAAAGCTCTGGAGGTACCCAAGAAACGGCTGAAAACGCGGCCGACATTGGGGTCCCAACGGCGCCGGATCGCGGCGAAAAAACAGCGGGGTGCCGTGAAATCCTTGCGTGGAAAGGTCAGCGATGACGAGTGATTTGATCGGGCGGCGACGGGCTGTTCTTGGGCCGAATGTGCCTACATTCTATGACGACCCCGTGCATCTGGTGCGGGGTGAAGGGGTGTGGTTGTGGGACAGCGCGGGCCGCAAATACCTCGATTGCTATAACAATGTGCCACATGTCGGGCATTGCCACCCTCACGTGGTGGGCGCCATCACGAAGCAAGCCGCAACGCTGAACACCCATACGCGGTACCTGCATGACGGTATCGTGGAATATGGGGAGCGACTCTGTGCAAAGTTCTCCCATGATATTAGCCAGTTGATTATGGTCTGCACCGGATCCGAGGCCAATGACATTGCGCTCAGGATGGCACAGGCGGTAACCGGCAAAACCGGGTTTATCGCGACCGACAACACCTATCACGGGAACACGCTGGCAACCGCACAATTGTCGACCCGCAGACCACCGATTGGCGGATATCCTCGCAATGTGCGTTTGGTGCCCGCCCCTGACAGTGTGCGCCCGGTCGGCGGCACACCGGACGGTCAGGCAGATGCGTTTGCCGCCAATATCGCCCGCGCGATTGCCGAATTGGAGGCAGAGGGCTGCGGCTTTGCAGGTTTCATGTTCTGCCCCTCTTTCGCGAATGAAGGGTTCCCAACGCTCGCGCCGGGGTTTCTTGATCCAACCGTTGAGATTATCCGGGATGCAGGCGGACTGCTTTTATGTGACGAAGTGCAACCCGGTTTTGGGCGCACCGGGACCGGTTGGTGGGGGCATGATTGCTTGGGTGTTGCACCCGATGTGGTCACGGTCGGCAAGCCCATGGCCAATGGTCACCCTGTCGCCGCGGTGCTGACCCGCCCGGATATCATGCAAGCCTTCCGCGAGGCGTTCGGCTATTTCAATACTTTCGGTGGCAACCCCGTCAGTTGCGCAGCGGCAATGGCCACGATGGATGTTATCGAAGCCGATGATCTGATTGCGAATGCAAAAACTGTCGGTGATTTTGCGCTGCAGCGGCTGGAAAAAATTCAGCATGACTTGAAGGCTGAAGCCCGTGGCCAAGGTCTGTTTTTCGGGATCGAATTTGTGCGAGACGGCGGGCCTGCCACAGAGTTTGCCGCGCAGGTCGTCGAAACGATGCGCCAGCGGGGCGTTTTGATGAACCGGATCGGGCGGGATATGAACACGCTGAAAATGCGACCCCCTATGCCGTTCTCTGTTGCGAACGCGGTTTTCGCTCTCGATCTGCTTGAAGAGGTTCTGGCGGAGACACCGTTTTGACGCCCGCGAGAGTGTTGGAATTGGCGGATCAGGCGGGCCAAGCTTGGGGTGGGTTGGCTCACCCGCCAAAACTCATCCGCAATCGCGAGAATGTCGTTTTTGAAGTTCAGCTGCGAACCGGACAAAAAGCGGCGATGCGCTTGCACCGTCAAGGCTATCAATCCGTCGAGGCGATCGAGGCAGAGATGATCTGGACAGAGGCGCTTTCCCGTGACGGCTTTCCATGTCCCAGACCGGTTCTGACAGATGCTGGCGCACGCGTAGTGGATTTAGAAAACGGACCGGTAGTATCGTTGGTGTCCTGGATCGATGCAGAGCCGATTGGCGAGAATGGGGTGCCCTATCTTGGGCCAACATCGCTCTATGAAAATCTGGGTGGTCTTATCGGGAAGTTGCATCGCAAAACAGCGGCGTTGACGTTACCAAACTTGCAGCGCCCGTCTTGGGATGCAAACGGCTTGCTGGGGGAAAACCCACATTGGGGCCGGTTCTGGCAGAACCCGTCTTTGAGCCCAGGAGAGGCGGATTTTCTGCAAGAAGCGCGCAAAAATGCTGCGCAGCATTTTTTACAGAAACCCGAGGCGATACAGCTGATACATGCGGATCTTTTGCAAGAGAATATTTTGCAAGATACCGTGGGGCTATGGCTTATCGACTTTGATGATAGTGGTTATGGATATCCGGGGTATGATCTAGGTACTGCGCTGATTCAACATGCAGAATCGCCACGACTACCTGAGTTGAAAGAGGCTTTGGTGGGCGGGTATTCTGCGCAGCATCCCGATGCGGGGGTAAGTCTTGCTGACGTGTCACGCTTTATTATGCTGCGCAGCATGGCGTCTTGCGGGTGGATCATGTTACGGGCCAAAAAGTCTGACCCAAGACAGCGATTTTATGCGGAGCGCGCGCTGAGTTGCGCGGCGGCGTATCTGTCCGCTTAGCTCGCTTCGAAACTGGTCAATTAGGTTAAACCACGACCTCGTGCTCTTCCTGAGTGCCGAGATTGAACACGCGTTTGTAGCGCGCGATCTCGGTGGCGGGACCCATCGCTTTTCGGGGGTTATCGCTGAGTTTGACCGTTGCCTTGCCGTTTGCCTCTACCGCTTTGCACACCAGCGAAAACGGAGCCAATCCGTCGTTTGGAACCAGCCCACGGAAATCGTTGGTCAACAATGTGCCCCAGCCGAACGAGACCCGCACGCGACCGTGGAACTGGCTTTGAAGTTCGATGATCTTCGCCTCATCCAGCCCATCTGAAAAAATGACGAGCTTTTCGCGGGGATCTTCGCCCCGAGATTGCCACCAATTGATTGCCGTCTCAGCGCCTGTTGCGGGGTCACCGGAATCGATCCGGATCCCGGTCCAACCCGCAAGCCAATCGGGCGCGTCCTTCAAAAACCCTTCTGTCCCGTAAGTGTCGGGCAAAATGATCCGCAGATTGCCGTCATGTTCGTCATGCCAATCGGCCAGAACATCATAAGGCGCTTGCTTCAAGGCTTCGTCACTTTCGGCGAGTGCGGAATAAACCATGGGAAGTTCATGGGCGTTGGTTCCGATCGCCTCAACCTCCCGGCGCATCGCGATCAGGCAATTTGAGGTTCCCACAAACTTCTCCCCCAGACCTTCTTGCATTGCTTGGACGCACCAGTCCTGCCACATGAAGGAATGCCTGCGCCGGGTCCCGAAATCCGCAAGGCGCAATCCGTCAACCTTCTGCAAACGCTCGACCTTTTCCCAAAGCCGGGTCATCGCACGCGCATAGAGAACTTGTAGCTCAAATCGGCCCATATGTTTCAGGACTGCTCGGCCACGAAGCTCCATCAAGGTGCTCAGCGCTGGAATTTCCCAAAGCATCACATCGGGCCATTTGCCTTCGAACGTCAGCTCATATTGGCCGTCGCGCTTCTCAAGGTGGTAGTCGGGCATCTGGAAATTTTCGAACCATTCCATGAAGTCAGGCCGAAACATTTGCCGTTTGCCATAAAACGTGTTGCCGCGCAGGAAGGTGCTTTCGCCGCGCGACAGTTTGAGCGAGCGGATATGATCAAGCTGTTCGCGCAACTCGCCCTCGTCTACCAGCTCGGCCAGTTTAATGTCTTTGGAGCGATTGATCAGGGAGAAGGTGACATTTGTGTCGCGTTTGTTGCGAAACACTGATTGGCACATCAGGAGTTTATAGAAATCCGTATCAATCAGCGACCTGACGATCGGATCGATCTTCCATTTGTGATTGTAGACCCGCGTGGCGATATCGACCATGGTCCGCTCTCCCTTTTGACGAAGACCAGCTAAACCAAAGGGTTAACAATTGTCCAGCAGTTACAAGAGGGTGACACCGGCACCCGTCATCCCAGTTTGTGCTGCCGCAAGTGAGCCGTCCATATCGATACCGCGACACAGCGATTGATCAACACTGACCTTGTATCCAAGACCTGCTGCATCTACCGCCGAAAAATTCACGCAGAAATCCGTGGCAAGGCCCACAATTGTCAGGTCCGTGACGCCCCGGGTTTTGAGATACCCATCCAGACCTGTCGGCGTGGTGTGGTCGTTCTCAAAGAATGCCGAATAGCTGTCGATCTGCGGACGAAAACCCTTGCGCACAATCATTTGAGCATGATCGGCGTTCAAGTGCGGGTGAAACGCCGCCCCTTCGCTGCCTTGGATACAATGATCTGGCCAAAGAACCTGCGGGCCATAAGGCATGTCAATCAGGGTGAAAGGGTCTTGTCCGGGATGGGTACTTGCGAAAGAAGAGTGTCCAGCGGGGTGCCAATCCTGGGTCAGAACGATGGTCTGAAACTCAGCCATCAACGCGTTGATACCATCTATGATGTCGGCACCACCTTCGACCGCCAGCGCGCCACCGGGGCAAAAGTCGTTTTGCACATCAATGATGATCAGGGCTTGGGATGTCTCACGCACGGTCTTCTCCAATTCTCAGCTTTAGACAAACTCTGCGTTGCGGCACCATAGGGGTCAAGCGCTAGGACTTGAATGCCGGTGCATTCGCTCGTAAATCCCGTCCCATGTTTATTGTCGCCGCCCTCTATCATTTCACCCGATTTGACGACCCGGATGCCCTGCGTCCCGGGCTGGTGGATATCTGTGCCGCGCATGGCACTAAAGGGACGCTGCTGGTCGCGAAAGAGGGGATCAACGGCACCATCGCAGGCTCGCGGGCGGGTATTGATGCCGCTTTGCAGGCAATCCGGGAACTTCCCGGCTGCACTGAGCTGGAACATAAAGAAAGCCTTGCGACAGAGATGCCGTTCAATCGGCTAAAAGTGCGACTGAAGCGCGAGATTGTCACCATGGGCCAGCCTGATGTCGATCCTGCACAAGGCACTGGGCATTATGTCGACCCGGAAGACTGGAACGATCTGATTTCGCAGCCCGATGTTGCCCTCATCGACACCCGAAACGACTATGAAGTTGCCATCGGCACGTTTGACGGCGCAATTGACCCGCAGACCAAAAGTTTCGGGGAGTTTCCTGCCTGGTGGGAAGCCAATAAGGACCGGTTTCACAACAAACGTGTGGCCATGTTTTGCACCGGAGGGATCCGGTGTGAAAAGTCGACCAATTTCCTGTTGGGCCAAGGGGTTGAGGACGTCTTCCATCTAAAAGGTGGTATTCTGAAATACCTTGAGCATGTGCCTGAAGATCAAAGCCGCTGGGACGGCGAGTGCTTCGTTTTTGACGGTCGTGTTTCTGTTGGACATGGCTTGAAAGAAGGCACGCACCGGCTGTGTTTTGCGTGCAGGCGACCTTTGGCACCGGAGGATCTGCGCCATGCTGAGTATGAAGCTGGCGTTCAATGCCATCAGTGCACAGATGAGTTTACCGATGCCGATCGGCGCAGGTTCCGCGACCGCCAAAAGCAGATTCGGCTCGCCCATGATCGCGGAGAGACCCACTTGGGTGATGGCTAGAACTTTCGAGAATACGCGCAAGTTTTAAAGAATTCTCACGGCTTGATTGCGCGGACTTATCGGTAAATTATTGTTACTAAGACATTTTAATTATCACCTCAGTCCAACGAGAGTTCGTAAACGCTGGGGTTCCCTCTCAAGCAAATCCACAATTTGTTAAACTCCTCACCCTATCAACAACCGCAACCAAGGCTTTGGGCGGTGGCATTTCTGCGCCCGAACTGAATTAACCAATGGGTCGCTTGAATGGATCAAAGCATTGCGAGACTTGAACTTGCCAGCAGGGGGCCGACCGATTGCGATCCGCTGCTAGAGTTCCTGCAAGGCAATATCGGCAAGCCTGTCACGGTCTCGCTAGCTGAGGTTGATCGACTGGACGCATTGCGCCTTCAGACCTTGCTGGTTGGGCATGCTCACTGGCGGCGTGACAAGGTCGCCTTTGAGGTCTGCGATATTTCCAACGATTGCGCCACCGACCTGGCATTGCTTGGGGTCGAACCCGGACATTTCGAGATGGACACTAAACCATGACCATAACTGTGCTTGCTATCGATGACAGCCGTACCATTCGCGACCTGCTTCGAATTTCTCTGGAAGATGCCGGGATCCGTTTTGTCGGTGCCGAAGACGGGGTGATTGGTTGCGAGAAATTCAACGAAATCAAACCGGATGTCGTGATCACCGATATCAACATGCCGAATATGGATGGATTTGGCGTCATCGAAACCATTCGCGCGTCAGACGCGAACCGTCATGTTCCGATCTTAGTTCTCACGACGGAAAGCGGGGACGACCTAAGGAGCCGTGCCCGGAATGCGGGTGCCACGGGCTGGATCGTCAAACCCTTCACCGACGAGACCCTGATTTCGGTACTAAAACGAGTGACTGGCTTCGCGTCCTAGGATGAGTAGCGTCAATTCCATACGTGATACGTTCTTTGAGGAATGCGAAGAACTGCTGGAGTCATTGACCGATGGCCTCAATGATATGGCCGGTGGTGACGACAGCTCTGACACTGTAAATGCGGTTTTTCGCGCCGTGCATTCGGTCAAAGGTGGTGCAGGAGCGTTCGGACTGGATCAACTTGTATCCTTTGCGCACAGCTTCGAAACTGTTCTAGACAGTCTTAGAAACGGCTCAATTGATCAGACCCCCGATTTGATGCGGGTTTTGCATAAGTCGGGCGACCTTCTCGCGAATATCATTGAAGCCGCTCGGTCAGAGACCGTGTTTGAACATCCATCTTTGGAAAGCACACTCGAAGCGCTGGAAGCCTGGGGCCCTTCAACGGTGCCCGGAGAAACTGTGGATGGCGCATTCGAATTCCAGCCAATGACGATTGATGTTCTCGGTGGAGATGATGCGATATTAGACACGCTCCCGATGGGGGAGCATTCCGGATTTGAGATCGCATTCAAACCACATTGGGCGTTTTATGCGAATGGACATGATCCGTTTTTGCTTTTCACTGCCTTGTCTCAGATTGGCAGCATTGACGTAGCACTCCGGAATACGGCCCTCCCGACACTTGAGGAGCTGACAAAAAACAGCTCACACCTGAGTTGGGACATTCGCCTTACGACAGAAGAGTCTGAAACCGTTCTCTACGAGATCTTTGAATTTGTCGAAGGCTTGTGTGATCTGGAGATCAGCCCAATTTCAAACACCGGTGCTCAAAGCGCAGAAGCTGGTGGAATTGCCAATGCCGCTATTGAAACCATGGCCGCCGCGGACCAAGTGCCAACGCCAGACTCGGCGACGCAAGACAGGGCAAAGCCCACTGGTCCGAAACCAACTCTGAGGGTTGATCTGGACCGCGTTGACCGCCTCATCAACACCGTTGGCGAGTTGATCATCAATCAAGCGATGATCGCCCAGCGCATGGGGGAGCATGCGACCCTTCTGAATAGCGATTTGGCCAATGATCTCGATAACTACAGGCTTCTTGCGCGTGATATTCAGGAAGCTGTGATGGCGATCCGCGCCCAGCCTGTGAAACCGTTGTTTCAGCGCATGTCCCGGATCGTTCGCGAATCTGCCGATGAGGTTCAAAAAACAGCACGCCTGGCTGTCAAAGGCGAAGGAACTGAAATCGATAAGACGATTATCGAACGCCTGGCCGATCCGCTGACCCACATGGTCAGAAATGCGGTCGATCACGGCCTCGAATTCAAAGAAGACCGCATTGCGGTCGGCAAGGATCCGGAAGGCACGATCACGCTATCGGCCGCCCATCGGTCTGGTAGTATTCTTATCGAAGTAGAGGACGATGGGGGCGGCCTCAATAAAGAAAAGATATATACGATTGCTTTGGAAAAGGGGCTCATTTCCGCCGAACAGGAATTTTCCGATGCAGAGATATTCAACCTGCTCTTTCTGCCGGGGTTCTCGACAGTAGAGAAAATAACGAACCTGTCAGGGCGGGGCGTTGGCATGGACGTCGTCAAAAACTCCGTCGCGGCGCTCGGTGGTCGCATCGTTATCTCCTCAACCCCGGGTATTGGAACCAAATTCTCCATAACGCTGCCGCTCACGTTGGCGGTGATGGATGGGATGGTAATTTCTGTCGCCGATCAGACGATGGTCGTCCCTATCAGCGCAATGATCGAAACGATCCGTCCAGAGCCCTCTGATCTTCACGTTTTGGGGACAACCCAACAGCTGATCTCGGTACGCGGTCAATATGTTCCAGTTATCGATGTTGCCGAAATATTGGGGCTGACCCGATATGACACATGCCCGGCACCGGAGGTCTATCTGCTGATCGAAGCCGAAAATGTCGGGCAGTGCGCCTTGGGTATCGATCAGATTTTCGATCAGAGGCAGGTCGTCATCAAAAGCCTCGAAGGAAATTACCAATCCATCCCCGGAGTTGCCGCAGCAACCATCCTTGGAGATGGCAAAATCGCCTTGATTCTGGATACAGACGCCGTCGCGCAGATGCAAAGAGCCGCGCCGGAGATCAAATACGTGGCGAATCCTCAAATGGAGCTTTCACATGGCTGACCAGGACGACCAGCTTTCACAAAAATCGACACATGAATTTGTGACTTTTACCGCAGCAAATCAAAGTTTTTGCCTTGATATTATGGCCATACGGGAAATCCGAAGGTGGTCGCCGGTGACCATTCTTCCGCACTCACCAACGGCGGTTTTGGGCGTCATGAACCTTCGCGGCGCAGTGATCCCTATCTTTGATCTCGCAGAGGGCTTTGGCCTCGGACAAACCCAACACAATGAGCGCAATGTGATTATCGTCGCGAATACGGGCACCCAAACTGTCGGCTTGCTGGTTCAATCCGTTTCAGAGATCCTTTCCGTTACGGAAGATCAAATTCAGACTACTCCCGATATTAGTTCAGAATCGACGCGGCAATCGATACCGGAGGTCATTTCGCTTGATAACGGCATGACCCGCGTTGTCGATCTGAGATTCGTTGCGCGCACCGTGTCTGAGGTTGCAGCTTGATGAACCAAGTAACCCAGAAAGGCCTGACTGAGGACGGCTATGCGTTCACAGATGAGGATTTTGAGATGATCTCAAACCTCGCACATAGTGAATTTGGCCTGTTTCTTCCGGCACCCAAGAAAACGCTGGTCTATTCCCGCCTTGCCCGGCGGGTCCGAGACCTCAAGCTCGACGATTTCAAAGCTTATTGCGATCTTCTGGAGGACGAAAGAAACCTTAACGAACGGCGCATATTGCTGTCTTCGCTGACGACTAACGTCACGAGTTTCTTCCGAGAGGCGCATCACTTCGATTTTCTGGCGAAATCTGTTTTCCCAGATCTGATCGCTGCTGCCCGGGCGAAACTGCCGGTTCGTATCTGGTCAGCGGGATGCTCCACTGGCCAAGAGCCTTATTCCATCGCATTTGCACTCCTTGATGCATTCCCGGACGTCGCGTCCTTTGACGTAAAAATTTTCGGGACTGACATTGACGCAAACGTTCTGAAAACCGCGGAACTTGGCCTTTACTCTGAGGAAGATGCCGAAACGATCCCATCCAAATCGAAGGATCGCTACCTCAACCGTATTGATCGTGGTTATCAGGTGAAAGACAGCGTTAAGGCACTTGTTAACTTTGCTGAACTAAACCTCGTAGCCGACTGGTCGCTACGGAGTAAGTATCATTTGATTATGTGTAGAAACGTATCGATCTATTTCGACAGATCTGCGCAAGCAACGCTTTGGAAAAGATTCTCTGACCAAATACGACCGGGGGGGCATTTGCTGATCGGGCACTCAGAACGCTTGTCTGGTGATGCTTCAAATACGTTCCGAAATGTCGGTGTCACAGCCTATGAGCGAGTGCAGAAACAATGAGCCTTAGAGAATCGCTGCATATAATGGTCGTTGACGATATGTCGACCAGTCGAGGGCTGATTTGTCAGGCTCTGGACGAGATCGGCATCTCCCACTACTCATCTGAAGTGGATGGGCGCGATGCGCTTCCCAAACTGGTCGCCCGCCCCGTACATCTGGTTATTTCTGACCAGAATATGCCTCATCTCGAAGGACTTGGCCTTTTGGAAGCGCTACGCCACAACAAATCCACGTCCCGGATTGGGTTTATCCTGGTTACAGGTACTCCGACGCCAGAGGTTATCGGGCGCGGCCAGAAGTTAGGTCTAAACAACCTCATAAAAAAACCGTTCACGGTCCCCGCTATGAAACAATGCATCGAGAGTGTCGTTGGGCGGCTTTGATATCATAGAGGATGAGCCGCCATTTCCCGCGGCGCGTGAGGTCTTGGGCGCGGTCGCGGCCGAGCTTGACAGAACCGAGCCGTTTTTGGAGCAGCTCGAGGATGTGCTTGTAGCCTTGATCCAAACAACGGAGTTCGAAATATCGGCCGGACAGAAGTCGAAGCTGCAAGAAATTGACCTTCTTTCGCAGACACTTCGAGGCCTAGCCAACTATCTGAGAGACGTATCATCGGAGCTTTCTGAGACAGTTCATATCGATACATCTGGCGCTATTGAAGGTCTGTCCTTGGCGGCAATGCGCAAGCGCCTCGATTGTTCTGCCGACGCCAAGACAAAAGGATCAGATACCGGTGAAGTCATCGAAATGTTTTAACGAGCAGGCTCTTAGCCAATTCGGCACTGGATTTGGCAAATTGGTGGTTAACCTCATCGTCAGCGCACCGCTAAAAGAGATGCCCGCTACATGAACAGAACAAGGATTCTCATTGCTTCTGGAAGCGTGGTTTCCCGTATGAAACTCCGCAAAGCGTTGTCCCGTGATCCTGGTTTCGACGTTGTCGGCACGTGTCGCAATTCCGTGGAACTTCAGGAGCAAATCGAATCTAAAGACCCTGATATTGTAATTATTTCTCAGTGCCTTACGCAAGATTCTGATTTTCAAATCACACACGCATATCTTGAGACCATGGATATCAGGTGGTTAAGTTTCATCGATGATGAAGCACGGCATTCAGCGTTTAACAGGAATCTCGAATCTGACCTCTTTTCGATAGATCTGAGATCTTCGATCGCTGACCTGCCAGATCAAATTCGGACAGTTTGCAGAGCCGGAAGACGGCGCGCACCCACTCCCGTTTCCACACCAAGGAAGCGACGGAGATCACAAAAATTGGTCGTAATGGGATCTTCTACCGGTGGGATCGATGCGCTGATTACCATACTTTCGCAGTTTCCAAGCGATTGTGCGCCCACTGCGATTGTCCAGCATACGAGAAACGGCTTTGGAAAAAGCCTCGTGAGACTTCTCAATCAACGCAGTCCGGCAAACGTTGTTGAGGCATGCGACGGCCTGACGATTACTCCCGGTATGGTATGCATTGCGGCAGGCAGTAATTCGCACCTGACGTTAACCAAGAATACGGAATACAAATGCAAGCTCGTCAGCGGGGAGGCTGTCTGGGGCCACAAACCATCTATCGGGATGCTCTTTGATTCCGTTATTCCTTACAGCTCTGAAACGGTTGCAGTCCTTCTAACTGGTATGGGCCAGGACGGAAGCAAAGCGATTACGCGAATTCGCGCGGCTGGTGGCATCACTATCGGCCAAGATGAAGCAACCAGCGTGGTTTATGGAATGCCGCGCGCAGCGAAAGAGTTGGGCGGGCTGACCTATAGTCTTTCGTTGGGAAAAATTGCGGATGCTATCCTGCAAAATGCGGAATATGCGCCCGCGTAGTTTTACGGGCACATATGGAAATTTCATTAGGGCAAGATCAAAAATCCAGGTTTTCAACACTTAGCGCGTTGGTTTGTATGAACTCTCTTCTCGGCTCTACCACATCGCCCATCAGTTTTGTGAAAATGTCGTCTGCTTCGGCCATATCTTCGACCTTAACTTGCAACAACGTTCGCGCTTCAGGGTCCAGGGTTGTCTCCCAAAGCTGATCCGGATTCATTTCCCCCAAGCCTTTGTATCGTTGCAGCGACAGACCTTTTTCGCCTTCTTCGAGGATGGATTGCAACAAATCGATCGGTCCATAAACCGGCTGCTCGCGATCTTTGCGCACAAGCTTTGCATTTGTGGAGTAAGTCTCTTTCAAACTTTCAGTAAAGGACCCCAATCGCTGGGCCTCCCCAGACCTCAAGACCGGGCCGTCAAGAACACGCACTTCGTCGACGCCGCGCAGGACTCGCCAAAGGCGAATGCCTTTGTCTTGGGTCGGCCGCCCTTGCCAACCGCGCTCATATTCAAGCGCGATCAAATCGAGGCGTTCAGCGACGATATTGGCAACACCCTGAAGATCTGCGTCAAGCTGGCCCATGACAAATGCGCCGGCAATCGCAGATTGCTCCAGAATATGAAGCGGGTAATGCGTTGGAAAGGCTTGCAAAATTCGCCGGATTGACCGCGCTTCATTCACAATACGTTTCAGGTCCTGGCCGACAATTTCCTCTCCAGAGCCAAGCTTCAGCATGGCCCCGTCGATCCCCATTTCGATCAGGTAATCTTCAAGCCCAGCCTGGTCTTTCAGGTAGACCTCGGATTTTCCGCGCGCGACCTTGTAAAGGGGTGGTTGCGCAATGAAGAGGTGCCCGTTTTCGATAAGTTCGGGCATCTGGCGGTAGAAAAACGTCAAAAGCAGGGTTCGGATATGCGCGCCGTCAACATCCGCATCGGTCATGATGATGATTTTGTGATAGCGCAGCTTCGAGA
>CAYGQQ010000004.1:0-61312 GCA_964352105.1 uncultured Rhodobacterales bacterium
ATTACAAGAGACAGCACCAAGGGCACCGGGTGGCGGCGGTGTCAGACCGTCCGGCGGCGGCATGACCACCGCAAGAGCATCCTCCACCCCGGTCACAGCACGCACAACGGGCATCACGTCCTCAGGCGGCGCAACCGCGCTGGCCATAGACCCCGAAACAGCGCTCGCACATTACGCAAATTTCCAAAGCGTCGTCGACCTGATCCGCACCAACCGCGACGTCAAACTCCTGGTAGAGGTCGAAACTTGCATCCAACTGGCAAACTATGCCCCCGGACGCATCGAATTTGTCCCGACCCCGCTAGCCCCGAACGATCTCGCCCAGCGCCTCGGTGCACGGCTCCAGCAATGGACTGGAAACCGATGGGCCGTCACCCTGGTCAATGAAGGCGGTGCGCCCACAATTTCTGCAGACCGTGACGCCGAAGAAAACGCTCTGAAAGCAAAAGCCGCAGAGCACCCGCTGGTACAGGCCGCATTCACCGCTTTCCCGAAAGCAAAAATATCAGAAATTCGCACGCCCGAAGACCTTATTCAGGAAGCGGCCTTTGAAGCGCTCCCCGAGGTCGAAGACGAATGGGACCCGTTTGAAGACGGCTGAGCTCCACCGCTCCTGACAGCAAAATCACCCGCAACCCTTGTCGCGCCGCACCAGCGCTGCAATATGTAGACCAAACGCAGCTTCCAGCAGGAGAACCCTGATGCTCAAAGGACTAGGTGGCCTCGGCGATATGGCCGGGATGATGAAAAAAGCCCAGGAAATGCAGACCAAAATGGCAGAAATGCAAGAAGGTCTTGAAAATATCACAGTAACCGGAGAAAGCGGTGCGGGCCTCGTAAAGGCAACAGCAACCGCCAAAGGCAAACTCACCGGCCTCGACATTGACCCCTCCATCTTCAACCCCGAAGAAAAGGAAGTGGTCGAAGATCTGATCCTTGCCGCCATCATCGATGCCCAATCCAAAGCCGCCGAAAAAGCACAAGAAGAAATGGGCAAGCTGACCGAAGGCATGGGCCTGCCCGCTGGCATGAAGCTGCCGTTCTGAGCTTCTTCTTGCCCAAAATACTCCCGCCGGAGGCGGCGCGCGGCTGATGAAGAACAGCACCAACGATATTGAAGCCCTGATCGAGATGATGGCAAAACTGCCCGGTCTCGGGCCCCGTTCGGCACGCCGGGCGGTGCTGCATATGATCAAGAAACGCGCCCTGTTGATGACGCCTTTGGCCGACACGCTCCAGGCCGTTGCCGTAACAGCCCGCGAATGCCTGAACTGCGGCAATATCGGAACGCAGGATATCTGCGAAATCTGCGAGTCTGAAAAGCGCGCTACGGGCGAGATTTGCGTGGTTGAAGATGTGGCCGACCTGTGGGCGATGGAACGCGGCCAAGCCTTCAAGGGCCGCTACCACGTGCTGGGCGGCACGCTCAGCGCGTTGGATGCCATCGGCCCCGAAGAGCTGCGCATCCCACGACTGATCGACCGGGTTGAAAACGAACGCGTTACCGAAGTGATCCTGGCCCTGAACGCGACAATCGACGGCCAGACGACAGCGCATTACATCGCTGAGCAGTTGGAAACCAAGGGCATCAAAGTGACGTCACTGGCCCAGGGCGTGCCGATCGGGGGGGAGTTGGATTATCTCGACGACGGAACAATTTCGGCAGCCCTCAAAGCCCGCAAAATCATCTGATCGTTACAGTCCGACCAACATATCCGGCAGGTCTCCAAGATCTTTCAAAACCCGGAACCGTGGATGCCCCTCTGGCGCATCTGCCTTCTCGATATCCCATTCGTATCGCGACGGGACATGCGCCCCCCATCCGCCCGCCTCTATCGCGGGCACCACATCAGACTTCATGGAATTCCCGACCATCATCGCCTTTTCCGGCCCATGACCATGGCGCATGAAGGCCCGAATATAGGTTTGTGGCGTTTTGTCGGACACGATCTCAATAGCGTCAAACAGGTCACCCAGACCCGACTGTGCCAACTTCCGCTCTTGATCCAGCAAATCACCCTTGGTGATCAAAACAAGGTTAAAATCCGCCGACAATGCAGCTACCGATTCTTTCGCATGCGGTAGCAAATGGATCGGATGCGTCAACATTTCCTGTCCCATCGCAATTATTTCACTAATAACAGCGGCAGGGACCTTCTGATCTGTCACCTCAATCGCGGTTTCGATCATCGACAACATGAACCCTTTGATCCCAAAGCCGTAACGGCCCAGGTTTCGCCGCTCCGCCTGTAATAGCTTTGAATCTAAGGTGCTTCGCTCTGTATAGTCGCCCAATAGCGCTGCGAACTTGTCCTGGGTCAGGCGGAAAAACTCCTCGTTTTGCCACAAGGTGTCATCGGCATCGAACCCGATCGTCGTAATCTTTTGCGACATGTTAACCTCTGCACCCTTTTCTCGACGCCACCTCCACTTATATAGTAAGGCCTCAGCAGCACCAGAATGTCCAACAGCGAGCAACGACGCGTGAAAGAATTCAATATCACATCGGCGGGAAAAGACGATGACGGTACCGAAGGGGATGCCGGAACGATTACGGCGACCAAGCCGAAGACCCAGCGCCCCCCGATGTACAAGGTTATGCTGCTCAACGACGACTACACCCCGATGGAATTTGTCGTGATGGTGCTGGAGCGCTTCTTCGGCCTCAACCATGCCCAATCCGTGGAGATCATGCTGACCGTCCATAAGAAAGGCCTCGCCGTTGTCGGTGTCTTCGCCTTCGAAATTGCAGAGACCAAGGTAGCCCAGGTGATGGATTTCGCACGCCGCAACCAGCACCCCCTGCAATGCACGATGGAGAAAGAGTAAGGGCGCGGCCCTGCTCGATCCATCATGCCCTCTCGCCTGACCCTCGCGCTGGACAAAGGTCTGTTACAGCTTCCGGATGAAAGTCCTGTCGCGGCTTTAAATGCCTCACCTATTGATGATTTCGGCGGTCTCGCCCCGGATCGCATCACCGCCCAACAACATCAGTTTCCAGATGTTGAGGCACTGATGGCTCGCGGTATTTCCGCATCACCAGACATCTCCGGCATCTTTGCCATGAGCCTCGTGCGGTGCCATAGGTCCAAAGTAGCGTCTCAGGGGTTGATCGCTCAGGCTGTCGAAATGACCACCCCTGGCGGCTTGATCGTCATTGACGGCGATAAAACCGACGGCATTGAAAGCCTCACCAAGGAGATGCGCAAACGCGCACTGGTCGAGGACGTCTATTCCAAATCCCACGGCAAGCTTTTGTGGTTCACGCGACCAGCCACAGGGCTTGATCTGAGCGATTGGAAGGCCGAGCCCCTCAATGTTGACGGCTTTACAACCTTTCCCGGCGTGTTTTCCGCCGACAAGATCGACAAAGGCTCTGCGCTTCTGGTCAAACACCTGCCCGCATTGTCGGGAAAGGTGGCCGATCTCGGGGCCGGATGGGGGTATCTGAGCCGGGCAATCCTGACCAGCGACGCGCTGTCCGCGCTAGACCTCATCGACGCGGACGCACTGGCTTTAAAGGCGGCAAAACTGAACGTAACCGACCCGCGTGCTGCGTTTCATTGGGCGGATGTCCTGAATATGGGCGTCAAAGGCTATGATGCCGTCGTCACCAACCCGCCGTTTCACACGACGCGGGCCGCAGATCCCAAGCTTGGCCAAAGCTTCATCGAGGCCGCCGCACGCGCCCTGAAACCATCTGGCAGCCTTTGGATGGTCGCGAACCGGAACCTGCCGTATGAGGAAACGCTGGAGGCCAATTTCGCCATCACAAAGCTCCTTACCCAAGAAAACGGCTTCAAAATCTTCCACGCCCGCAAGCCAAAAACTTCTCGCACCCGCTAAAGCCTTGTCTTAGGCTAGCGCTCACCCCAATCGAGGACGCAATCTGATGTCATTTTCGATCGACGGAAAAACAGCCATTATCACCGGGGCCGCAAACGGTGTCGGTCTGGCTATCGCACGGCATTTTGTGGCCGAAGGCGCGAATGTCATGATGGCGGATCGCGACGAAAAACACCTCAAGGCTGAGGTCTCGGAGGTGGAGGCCGAAAGCGGTAACGCACGGGTATTCTCCTGCGATCTGCGCGAAAAGCTTAGTCAGGCGAATCTGATCTCGGCGACGTTGGATGCGTTTGAGCGGGTTGATATCCTGATCAATGCATCGCGGCAGGTTCTGACAACCGACCTAATGGACACGAGCGACGAAAGTATCCAGACACTCCTGCAGCAAAATGTCCTGTCCAGCTACCGCCTCAGCCAGCTTGTCGCCAAGCGAATGATCAAGCAGGCCGAAGGACAGGACGACGGTGAACAGGCAGGCTCCATAGTCAACCTGTCCTCTATCGCCGCGCAAAGATCCCGCCCCGGTTTGATGGGGTTTTCCATTGCAACCGCTGCAATGGACCAGATGACCCGCACGATGGCGATTGCACTGGCCCCTGAGCGGATCCGTGTCAACGCGATCTCCATGGGGTCTTTGATGAGCGCCAGCTTGCAGCATTCCCTGAACGAAACCGATGGCCTGCGGGAGGACATCATTGAAAACACGCCGCTTGACCGCATTGCGGGACCAAGCGAAATCACCAGCGTTGCGCAGTTCCTCAGCTCCGACGCGGCCAGCTTTATCACCGGGCAAATTCTTGCCGTGGACGGCGGGCGCTCCTTGCTTGATCCGGTCAAAACCGCCGCGCATTAAAAAACACCCGGCGCGCGCAGCACCGGGTGTCTTGTTTTCCGACTTTTAGCGCCTGATCAGAGCGAGATTTTGAACCGCGCAAATCCATCAGGACCCGCACCAGCTGGCTCAATATCCAACGTTTTAACGCTATCAAGATAATCTGCGGCTTTCGGTCCGGTATCAAACAGCACCGACGTTCCGTCCAGCGCCTTGAAGGTCCAGTTGAAGTCCGCTTTCGGGCTGATCGTACCCTTCTCCACGATATACCGCACGATAACGTCACGATTGGTATCAGGCCCTTCAAAGACGATCGTATCGCCTTTGGCACCGGGGAAGGAACCCCCGCCGGACGCACGATAGTTATTGGTCGCGATGATGAACTCCTGCCCCGGATCAACTGGTGCGCCGTTATAAGTCAGGTTCACGATCCGATCCGCTGTCGGGTTCAAATCCTCACCCTTCGGGCCGAATTTTGACGGTTGCGACAGGTCAATCTGATACTGAACGCCATCGATCACGTCGAAATTGTAGGACGGGAATTCAGGGTTGAGAAGCACTTGATCCGCCTCACCCGGCGTGACCTGATTAAACATCCCCGCGGACCGCTCCAACCAGTCCTTCACCTGTGCGCCTGTGACCCGCACGGCGCGAACTGTGTTGGGATAGAGATAAAGATCAGAGACGTTCTTGATCGCCACATCGCCGACCGGCACATCCGTGAAATACTCAGGACCACCCCGGCCACCGGCCTTAAACGGCGCGGCGGCTGACAGGATCGGAAGACCTTCATGCTCTGTGCCTTTCATCATCTGCTCAATGTACCAGACCTGCGCTTGGCTTACGATTTGCACAGAGGGGTCATCAGCAACCAAGGCGAAATAACTGTGCAAGGCGGCGTCGGTTTTGCCTACCGCTCGGCGCACATAGGCCAAGGTTTCATCATGCTCTTTCTGGACGCTTGCCAGAACCGCTGTGTCGCTTTCCACCAAGGCCGTGGTAGAGCGATCCTCGTTACGTTTCGAGATCGGACGCGCCTCGGAGCTGTGGGAGACGATCTTCCAAGTATTGCCGTCCCGCTCCAGCATCAGATCAATGACGCCCAAATGCGAGCCCCAGAACCCGCCCATCGCGGCCGGCTTGCCGTGAATTGTACCCTTCGCAGAATCGACGCCTGCGAAATCATCGTAGCGCGGGCCCGGGAACACCAGATGGCTGTGCCCCGTCAGAATCGCGTCAATCCCATCGACCATCGCCAACGGAACGGCCGCGTTTTCCATGCCGTCCTCGTGGTCAGCAGACCCAATCCCGGAGTGGCAAAGCGCCACGATAATATCAGCGCCTTCTTCCTTCATTTGCGGGACATAAGCCTTCGCAGTGTCGACGATATCGCGCGTTTGCACATTGCCTTCCAGATGACGGCGATCCCAGTTCATGATCTGCGGCGGCACAAAACCGATCAGCCCAACCTTGATCGGATGGGTATTGCCGGCACCATCGGTAACCGTCCGCTCCTGAATGACATAAGGCTTCACATAGGTAACATCCTTGGTCGGATCGCTGCCCATTTCCTTGACGACATTGGCCGAAACAACCGGGAAATTTGCGCCCGCAAGAGATTTCGTCAGGAACTCAAGACCGTAGTTGAACTCGTGATTACCAAGTGTCGAGGCATCGAAGCCCACCGCGTTCATGGCTTGAATGACCGGGTGCATATCGCCGTCTTTCATGCCGCGCTCATAGGCGATGTAGTCGCCCATCGGGTTGCCTTGCAAAAAGTCACCATTGTCGATCAGCATGGAGTTGGTGGCCTCCGCCCGGATCTCTCCGATGATCGAGGCCGTGCGGGCCAAACCAACCGTGTCGCGCGGTTTGTCGGCGTAATAGTCATAGGGGAAAACATGGACGTGCAGATCGGTCGTTTCCATGATCCGCAAATGCGCTTGGTTGGTCGACGCCGTCGCGGAAAACGGATGCACGGCAATCATCGCGGCAGTACCTGCCAAAAAACCACGCCGGTTAAGTTTCAAAAAATCTGTCATGAGAATGCGCCCCCTATAAATTGCGTCACCCTCAAACTAACTCATGAATTTGACACTTATAAAACAAGAAACGCCCGCTTCATGGAAACGGGCGTTAAATTGACCAAAAATTGAAACCAATCAGGTCTCATCATCCTCAGACGGGGCGTCTGGCAAGTTGAACAGGCTGTCTGCATCGACCAGAAGTGTTTCTTCTTCCTCGTCATCAGGCGAATCGTCGGCCAGTGCGAATGTCTCCGCCGCCGAAATCCCGTCTGGAACCAAGGGTTCAGGATCACCGCCCAGGGACTGCTCCGTAGAGACCAGCTTGCGACGCTCGTCATCGGACATGACCTCGCCGTCTTTTGCCTTCTTGGCATTGGCTTTTTGCACGGCCGCGTCCAGCTCGGACTGTTTACAAAGGCCCAAAGCAACCGGATCAATCGGCTGGATGTTTTGAATATTCCAATGGGTCCGCTCGCGGATCGCGTTGATCGTGGGCTTCGTTGTGCCAACCAGTTTGGAGATCTGGCCATCCGACAGCTCCGGATGGAACTTCACCAGCCACAGAATAGAGGCCGGACGATCCTGACGCTTGGACAATGGCGTGTAGCGCGGCCCACGGCGCTGCTGTTCGCCCTCGGCGGCGGCATTGTATTTCAGCTTCAGGCTGTGCAGCGGATCATTGATACCTGCATCGATCTCTTCCTGAGTCAGTTGGTTGTTTGCAATCGGATCAAATCCTTTGACCCCGGCTGCCACATCACCATCTGCAATGCCTTGCACTTCCAACTCGTGAAATCCGCAAAAATCTGCGATTTGCTTGAAGGTCAATGTTGTGTTGTCGACCAGCCAAACTGCGGTCGCTTTTGCCATAATTGGTAGGGCCATCCGTCTCTCCTAATATCCACTCTTATCCGCTTTTCCCCAGACAAGCCTTTCGCGTCACCCGGCTCAGGGGCTGTCCCGGTTGGGACAAGTTCGTATTGTTGGGGAACTTGCTTGCCTTATAATGACGCAGGCTAGGAAGGGAAAGAGAAAATGCGCGCGCTGCTTATTTGCCTGATTTTGTGGACGACCCCTTCCTGGGCCGAAGGTGAACGCGCCGGAGAGTTCGACTATTACGTGATGGCGCTTAGTTGGTCGCCAAATTGGTGCGCCCTCGAAGGCGACGCGCGCGGCGCGGATCAATGCGACGATCGCCACGATTACGGATGGATCCTGCACGGGCTTTGGCCACAAAACGAGCGCGGATGGCCCAGCTATTGCCGTACCTCAGCGCGTGATCCGTCTCGCAGTCAGACCCGCGCCATGACCGACATCATGGCCTCTGGCGGGCTGGCTTGGCACCAATGGAAAAAACACGGGCGCTGTTCCGGCCTGTCCTCGGAAGCGTATTTCGAAACCTCTCGCGACGCTTACGGCTTAATTACCCGCCCGGAGGTTTTTCGAAAGCTGGACCGCACTGTGAAACTTCCAGCGAAAGTCGTGGAAGAGGCTTTCCTGGAGGCCAATCCCCAGCTCGATCCGGACATGATCACAGTGACCTGCAAAAGCAATCACATTCAAGAGGTCCGCATTTGCCTGACCAAAGATCTTGACCCCAGGACATGCGGGCGTGACGTGATCCGCGACTGCACCCAAAAGGACGCGAGTTTCGAACCCGTCCGTTAGGATTTGGCAAGGGTTAATTCGCAGCAATATTTCCCCTGAAACATCCGTTTCGGCTTGGCTAGGTTCCTTACCAATACACCAAGCCCGATTAACCGCTTCCCTTCGGGTTTGGGAAAAATGTGTCGCCTCACACGGCACAAACAGGACGGCTGCAGGGGATGGAAGTCCCCACGACCTTCACTTGCAGTTGTCGGGGCCGTCCGGGAAACCGGGCGGCCTTTTAAATTCAAACACAAGAAAACGCGCTTATTTCACCTTCGAGCCGGTAAAATGCCCCGGCAGGTCTGGATCAGGCATGGTGACAGGCTTTCTGATCCGCGACAAAATCCAGTTTGGCCCTGTCATCAGTTTTGAAGCAACCGGATTGGCATTAACCTGCGATTTGAACTTCTCGATCTGCATCACATTCTCGATGCGACGGTCCAGAAAGTCCCAAGTGGCGCTGTGCCCTTCGGAAGTATCGCCCAGCCAAAAGAGAAGCGTCGCGCTGTAAACACCCGACAACGTCGCGCGCTTGGTGTACCAATTGTGATCCTCTGATCTGTCGCCCAGCGCGTCCCAGATCGCATCGGCCGTGCCCCAGACCAGCTTGGCCCCCTCCGGGGCATTCTGCGGCAGCGCGAAAAGCGCCGCGCCCCGTCGTACTTCTTCCTTATGGGCCTCAGCCGCCTCCAAACGGAACCGAACCCCTGCAGCGACCCGCGCGCTGTATTTCAACGCCAGCAGGTTCTCCCGCTTCATCTTCGCGACCATCTCCGTGTCGCCGCGCTTGTGAAAGGCGATCGCCACGCCAATAGGCCCCCGCGGACAAAGGGCCTTGGCCTCGGTCGTACTGATCCCAAGATCCCGCACGCCCGCATCAAACGCAGCTTGCGACCAACCATCAAAAACCACATGCGGCAGCACAGCGTCGAGTATATTATCCTTGGTCATATCAGCCCTCAATCAATTCCTGCTCATGCTAGACAACATAGGATCGCTTTGCTATACGGCCACTTCCTGCAATCTTGCAAATCTAACTTAGGAAGGTGGTGACACCACATGCAGGTAAGCGTTCGCGACAACAACGTCGATCAGGCACTTCGCGCTCTGAAGAAAAAACTTCAACGTGAGGGCGTTTTTCGGGAAATGAAGCTGAAGCAACATTACGAAAAACCGTCTGTTAAGAAAGCACGCGAGAAGGCCGAGGCTATTCGCCGTGCCCGCAAGCTGGCCCGTAAAAAGGCACAGCGCGAGGGCGGGCTCTAGACCCAGACCAATCGCACGGAATAACTGCCCCCGTATCGAAAGATGCGGGGGTTTGTTTTTTCATCTAAGGATTTAGGTTTGCGGCAGTTTCGCGGCGTTATCATCCGCGTCGTTATCAGTATCGATCCGGGTCATGACACCGGGTATCTTCGCAAACTGATCGCTCAGCGCATTTGGAAAATAACCTGTCCGGAAGCTTTCGAACCCCGGCAGGCGCGACAGGATTTCCGACGTCGACAAGGCACAGGCCGCTTTCGGAACAGCTCCGTAATTCTGCATCTCGCGGATCGCGATGGCGGCCACCTCGGGCGAGACCTCTACTTCCTGAATGATCGTGTCGAATGTTTCGCGTGTATGATAATCCACATAATTATCAAACATTTGCGGGGTCATGCCATAATGCAGGTCATTGCGCTCAGGGGCCCACGGGTTCCACCATGTGCCGGCCGGGTCCCAGATCACGCGCTGCGCTCCATTGACCATCAAGGCCGTATGCGCCCCCGATCCAGATCGTTTGTTGACAACTGTCAGCAGCGTCAACTTCGCAGGTCCGGGATGGGAATAGGCGTACTTTGAAACTTCGTGGTCAGGCGCATAGACGGGTTCTGCCCCACACGCGGCAAGCCCCAGAACGATCATCAATGCCGCAAAAATGCGCATTGCAAATTAACCGTTCACAATCGCCAGAAATACGAGGAAAATCAGGATACCGATCACGCTATAGGTGGTGAATTTCACAAAACCCGCGAAAGTTGCTTCCTGCACTTTGGTGTCCATGCTGCCATGTTCATGATCTGACATGATAAGTCTCCGTCAACTGAATTTCTTCGTGGAATACTGCATCTCGTACCCAGTGTCACGCATGCTTTGCGCGACACGTGGGCGCGGCTCAGTTGCCTTCCAGGTCTTGCGCAAGCCGGAACCCTATGCGTGTGGCTTCCGGCTGATCAACCTGTTTTGGCAGAGCGCGCAACAGAACATTCAACTGTGAGACATGCTGGATTTGTTGGGTCCGTGCCCCTGTTGGATCGCTGCCATAAAACGTAATGATATCTGGCGCGTAGAAGCCCATGCCTTCGATCTTCATCACACCGGCATCACCGCCCGTGAAGCCCATCGCAACCTCATGGTCGTTGTCCAACTGCTCCTCGAAGTTCTTGATATAGAGAATCAACCGTTCATAGGCCCATTCAGCTGGGCTTTTTTGCTCCACCGGGGTGCGCGCGACGGCTTCGGGCAAGGGTTGCTGTTCAGCGGTGGGGCCGCAATCGCTGGTATGAACCGCGCGGGCGCGTGGCATTGCCGCTGCCTCCAGCTGCTCCGCTGTTGTTTCGATCTCGCTCATTGCGTGGCCCTCCGCTCAAAAGTGTAGGCCCCATCTTCACGCAAATTGCGCACCGCTTGTCCAGACAAATAGAGGTGATTTAGATGCGCGACCGCCTCCACCAGAGCCAAACCGTATTCCCCGCCACCGATCTCGCGCTTAAAGAGCGGCAGGAAACACTCATGCGCCGTTCGGGGCTGCGCCAGATGATCAGAAAGCCGCACCAACGCCCCGTGGTGATTGTCGATGAGCTGTTTCAGACGCAAGGGCAAACCTTTGAAAGGCAGCTTATGACCCGGCAGCACCAATTGATCCGGCGTCGCAAACCCTGACAGAAACTCACACGCATCCAGCCATTCGGCCACCGGGTCCGCGTCAGGTTCCGTTGGATAAACCCCCAGATTGGGTGAGATCGAGGCCAGAAGCTGGTCGCCTCCCAAAACCAGATTGTCGTCCTTCGACCAGAAAGTGGCGTGCTCCGGCGCATGGCCATTGCCGATATGGACGTCCCAGACACGGCCCGCCATTTCAATGGTCGAACCCTCTTGAATACGCGTAAAACCAAGTGCGATCGGATGCACGGTGTCCGCGAAATTGAACGGGCGGTCGTTGATCCGCTTGTCGTAAATCGCCTTGTCCATGCCCGCGCGACGGTAAAACCGCAGCGTTTCTTCCGGCCAGACCTGTTGCACATCAAGCGTCAGCATCCGCCCCAAAAGCCAAGCCGTTCGGGTCGCCACGATCTCGGCCCCGCGTGCCTGAAACCAGCCAGCCATGCCGATGTGATCAGGATGATGATGGGTCAGCACGACCCGGCTCACTGGCTTGCCCGCCAAAGGACCCGCGAGCAGCCGCTCCCAGATCGCGACCGAGCGTTTGGTGTGCATTCCAGTATCAATCAGCGTCCAGCTGTTGCCGTCGTCAAGCGCATAGACATTGACGTGATCAAGCGCCATTGGCAGCGGCAATCGTAGCCACAAAATACCCGGCGCGACTTCGATTGCGTCAGCCTCGGACGGAGGCAGCTCAAAAGGCGTCGTCAGGATTTGGTTCAAGCGACCAAATCCCCATCGCTCAAGGCATATAGATCATCCGCACCTTTACGAACCTGCTCCGCAAGTCCCAGGTGATCCGGCAATAGCCTTTGGATATAGACCCGTGCGAGCTTGCCTCTTGAGGAGCCAACACCCGCAGCATCCGCTGCCAGCATATGGAAGTATCCACCAAGAACGCGCGCGAATAGCCGCAGATAGGGTACAGCGCCTGCAAACCGATCATTTATCTGCTGATCAACCAGCCATTCAGTTGTTTCGCGCAGTGTCTCTGCCGCGCTGAACACAGGGCCTGCAAGATCTGGCATCTGGGCCTTGCACCGCTCCGCCGAGGCCTCGATCTCGTCGATCAAGGCGTAGGCAGCCTCCCCGCCATCCATCATCTTGCGGGCCACCAGATCCATCGATTGAATACCGTTGGTCCCCTCATAAATCGCTGTGACGCGGACATCGCGCAGGTATTGCGCAGCACCAGTTTCCTCTATGAACCCCATGCCGCCATGCACCTGAATGCCTTGCTGAGCGACGTCGATCCCAACATCAGTGCCAAATGCTTTGGCAATCGGGGTGAGCAGCGCCGCACGCGCTTTCCAGGACGTCTCACCCGTCGCGCGGGTCATGTCGATCGCCACAGCACAAGCTGCGCCAATAGCGCGGGCGGCAAAAGTATCAGCCTTCATCTGTGCGAGCATCCGGCGCACATCCGCATGACCCAGAATGCTTTCGCCCGTATGGGCCTTGCCTTGCTTTCGGTCCATCGCATAGGCCAAGGCGTGCTGGTAAGCCGCTTCCGCCACGGCGATCCCTTGGCCACCGACTCCAAGGCGCGCGTTGTTCATCATCGTGAACATTGCTGCCATCCCGTTATGCGGCTCGCCTATTAACCAACCCGTGGCACCATCATATTGCATCACCGCAGTGGGCGAGCCATGCAGCCCCATTTTATGCTCCAGCGAGACGACCTTCAGTTTGTTCGCTACGCCTGGCACACCATCGGCATCCGGGATCAGCTTAGGCACCAGAAACAGCGATATACCTTTCGTCCCCGGCACCCCGTCCGGCAGGCGCGCCAAAACCAGATGGCAGACATTCTCGCTGAAATCATTATCACCCCAGCTGATATAGATCTTTTGCCCGGTGATGGCGTAAGTCCCATCCCCATTGTCAACTGCCTTGCTGCGCAACGCGCCAACGTCGGAGCCCGCCTGAGGTTCCGTCAGGTTCATCGTCCCGCACCATTCGCCCGAGATTAGCTTCGGCAGATAGAGCGCCTTCAATTCATCGCTCGCGTGATGCTCCAGCGCTTCGATCTGGCCCTGGCTCATCAAAGGGTTGAGTTGCAAAGACAGGCACGCCCCGCCCATCATCTCGTTCACCGCATTGGTGATCGATTGCGGCAGGCCCATGCCCCCATATTCCGGATCAGCCGAGATACCGACCCAACCGCCCTCGGCAATCGCCTTGTAGCCATCGCCAAACCCCGGCGATGTCCGAACAACGCCGTTTTCAAGATGCGCCGGGTGCAAATCGCCCTCACGCTGGAGTGGGGCCAGAACATCCGCGGCCAGTTTTCCGGCCTCTTCCATGATTGCAGCGGTCACATCAGGGGTGGCATCTTCAAACCGCGCCGTCTGTGCAACCTGAGAAAACCCTACGATATGTTCGAACAGAAATTGATAGTCGGATGTCGGTGCTTGATAGGGCATTGTCGTCTCCGCTCGTCAGCGCTTATTGGCAGCGTCAGTTGCGCTGGGACCCACAAAAGAATAGGATTGCGGTATTATGCTGCGGCTTCGCGCGCGCTCGCAATCGAAACGCCACGTCACTAACCCTCTTCAAAAGCCGTTCTGAAATGACATTACGCCTGCTCGCCCATCAGATTGATCGCGCCGCGGACATGCTTCGCGGCGGTCGGCTAGTGGCCTTCCCAACTGAGACGGTCTACGGGCTGGGTGCGCGTGCAGATGACGGCCTGGCAGTGGCGAGCATTTTTGAGGCCAAAAACCGGCCTCGGTTCAACCCGCTGATCGTGCATGTTGCAGATATTGAGGCAGCCCACCGGATTGCGCGGTTTGACGACACGGCGCTCAAGCTGGCTGAAACCTACTGGCCCGGCCCGATGACCCTTGTTTTGCCCCTCCGGGAGGCCGATGGCCTGTCCAAGTTGATCACGGCAGGCCATGGCATGGTTGCGGTACGGGTTCCCAATGATCCGGTTGCGTTGGAGCTTCTTGAGGAGGTCAATCTGCCAATCGCAGCCCCGTCCGCCAACCCGTCAGGCGCGATCAGCCCGACAACCGCCGATCACGTGATGGACGGTCTTCGCGGACGGATCGCCGCCGTTCTGGACAACGGCCCCTGCAAGGTCGGACTGGAATCCACCATTTTGATGACCGATCCCCTAAGCTTGTTGCGCCCCGGTGGTTTGGACATTGACGAGATCGAAACCCTGACAGGCCAATCGATGCACCGCCCCAAACTGACGGGCGACGCACCAACTGCCCCGGGGCAGTTGAAATCCCACTATGCCCCAAATGTTCAATTGCGCCTGAATGCGGCAGACCCAAAACCGGGAGAGCTGTTTCTTGGCTTTGGAGATGCCGTTCAAGCCACGTTAAACCTGTCGCCTTCCGGCAATCTGACAGAAGCCGCGGCGAACCTGTTTGCTATGCTGCACCAGATCGACGCGATAGCAAGCAAGGAAAAGTCATCTAGTGTTGGCGTATCGGTGATCCCGATGGATGGACTGGGCGCTGCAATAAACGACCGGCTTATCCGCGCCGCAGCTCCGCGCCCGTAACAGGACGATTACGCATGGCCACCCTCGGCCGACAAAAGCAACGGGTCTATACCCAATGTGGCCAAAGCCTTTAGCCATTTGACGCTGTTATCAGACCCAAACACCAATTCTTGTGACGCGTCGCAAATCAGCCAGCCATTGCGCTGAATTTCGTCTTCCAACTGCCCGGGGCCCCAACTGGAATACCCCATTGCCATCAGCGCCGCGCGTGGGCCTTCCCCTTTGGAAATCGCCACCAAAATTTCTCGTGTTGCGGTCATTCCGTAGCCACCACGCACCTCTAGCGTCGCGTCCTCCACGGAGTAGTCCGATGAATGCAGGACAAATCCGCGCCCACGTTCGACCGGGCCGCCAATATGAACAACCTGATTGTTCGGGCCGTCCCCAAGCTCAATCTCTAGCTGCATCAGGACGTCGGTGAACTTCAACTCCGGCAAAGCCTTGTTCACGATCAAGCCCATCGCACCGTCACTGGAATAGGAGCACATGAAAATGACACTTTGCTCAAACCGTGGGTCACCCATGCTTGGCATTGCAACAAGCAGTTTTCCCGTAAGATCAGTGGATTCGGTTCTGGTTTCCATCCGCGCAGCCTGCGCCGCGTCGTGCCTCGTGACAAGGTGGCTCATGGCCTATCAGCCGAATATGTCACAATCTCTCGCTGAAACGTGATTTCCGCTTCGCGCCGGGGCGCATATGTTGCCAAGTATGAAAAGCGCCCTTTATGCCGCCTTGATGGCCCTGTGCCTGTCGGCCAACCCCCTGCTCGCGCAGATCAAATTAAAGTCGGTACACGACGTCGTAGCGGTCGAGCTTTTGCCCGGATGGCGCATGGAAAATGGCGAGCACATGGCAGGTATCTCCATCACCATGTTGCCCGGCTGGAAAACCTATTGGCGCGCGCCCGGCGATGGCGGCATCCCAACGACACTGACATGGCGAGGATCAAAGAACCTGAAATCCGCCAAGATCCTTTGGCCACGTCCAGAAGTATTTCGCACCTATGGATTGCGGTCTTTGGGTTATACCGACGCCGTCGTTTTGCCCGTCGTCATCGCAACACATTCAAACGCACCCGTTCGCATTAATGCGCAGATGCATTTCGGCGTATGCGAAGAAATTTGCCTCCCCGTGGCCCTGAAGCTGAGCGGTACACTGCCCTCTGCATCGAAACAGAAAGACCCAGAAATTTTGGCGGCCCTGCAAACACGTCCTTTGTCGGCAAAGCAAGGCAAGGTCCGAAGTGCCACATGCGCGTTTCAGCCAAAAGATGACGGCATCGCTTTGGCAGTTCAAATAGAGCTACCGCCGCTATCCGGCCGCGCTGAGGTTCTGTCGGTTGAGCCGGGGCATGACAAAATCTGGGTGTCTGAGCCCAAATCCAAGCGCAGCGGCAATGTTTTCAAAGCCGCAGCCCTGATGGTCCCACAAGCCGCTGGTGTTCCAATAAGCCGAAAAAACCTGAGGTTTACACTGATATCGACCAAAAGCTCGGTGGAGATTTTCGGTTGCGATCCCGCGAATTAACGCGTCGCGGCCCGCCGCAGCTGCAAGCCTGCCGCCACACACCAGGCTGCGATCAAAACAAGCGCAGTTCCCACGACAAATAGCGCAAATGCCAGCGGTAACTGCGCCATATCCTGCAACATTGGCAGCGCGGTGGTAAGCGGTTGCGGCAAAGCTCCGGTCCAGATCGTCGCGCCGAGCGTCGCCGCAAAAAGCGCCGCGATCAGCGCCGCGAGACCCGCAACCGACAGGCTTAGCCCACGCGCGTGCTTCCCTGCTCCCAAAGCGCGACGCAACCCGGAAACCTGCCGCTGGAAGTCAGCCTGCATCGCCATCAGCGAGGGGACCAGTAACAGCACCAAAGCCATCCCGAACCCAAGCCCATAACACAGCGTGATCACTGTGGGCTTGAGGAACTGCGCATGTTGCGAGGTTTCAAACAACAACGGTGCCAGCCCCAAAACCGTCGTCAACGTGGTAAGCAGAACCGGGCGCAAACGATCCGCCGCCCCGTCGATAATCGCCGGGATCAAGCCACGATCCTCGGCATATTCGTCGATGGTCGACACCAGCACGATCGAATCGTTGATGATGATCCCCGTCATCCCGATCAGTCCTACAACCGTAAACATCGACAAAGGTACATCCCAAGCTGCATGCCCGTAGATCGTGCCGATCAGTCCAAAGGGAATGATCACCATGATCACCGCAGGCCGGGTCCAGCTGGAAAACACCCAAGCCAGCGTCAAATAAATCCCGATCAGACAAAGCGAGAAACCTAATAACGCATCGCTCAGAAAATCGGATTCCTGCTCGGCGAGGCCCGCTAATTCGAACCCGACACCAAAATCCTGCTCGATCTGAGGCAGGAACTCTGTGCGGATCTGATCCATAATTTCTTCGGCGCGGACCGGATCATCTTCCGAGATGTCCCCTGTCACAGAAACAAGGCTCAGCCCGTTTTCACGCCTGACGGTCGAGAATCCGGTTTGCGACTGCACGGTTACGATATCAGCCAACGGCACATAGGTGCCCGAGCTTGCGCGCAGAAAGGTCCGGTCCAGAAAGTCGGCGGTTAGCTCCCCCGAGGGCAGCTCCACCCGGATCTTGGCAGAGCGTGGTCCGTCAGGATAGCTCGCCGCTTCGATCCCGTTCAAACGGTTGCGCAAGACACGACCCAGCGTGTCGATGGTGAATCCCAACGCCTGACCCTGCGGGGTCAGATCAAGGATCAATTCTTCCTTGTCATAGGCGAGACTGTCCTCCACCGCGGACACTTCCGGGAATGGTGCAATCGCTGTTTTCAATGCCTCAGAGGCTGCTTTCAAAACCTCCGCATCCGCCCCGTAGAATTTCACATCAAGCGCGTCGCCGCCGGGGCCAGAGCGCCAGCCGCGGAAGCTTAAAGTCTCCAGAAGCGGGTGATTGCGCACCTCGTCCTGAAGGCCTGCCAGAAACTCAAACGAGGAATAGGGCCGCAAATCCGCGTCTATCAGTTCAATCGCGATAGAGCCCAACTGATCCGGCTCTTTTGTGTCAGAACCAGCCAATCCACGCCCCGTCGTTCCACCGATTTCCGCCAGCACATAATCCAGCGGATTGACCCCATGTTCGTCCTCGTACTTCGCGGCAATAGCACTGGTCGCGCGCTGCAATTCACGCATCATCTCGATAGTGTCTTCCCGACCAGTGCCGGGCAACATTGCGAAATTGCCCGAGATTGAGCCGCGCTCAGGCGCGTTGAAGAACCGCCATGTGACATCGCCCCGGATGAATAGCGCGGCCTGCATTGCAAGGGCCACGAAAGCCAGCGCAAAGACCGGGTAGCGCATCCAGATAACCCCCGCCATCGCCCGGCGGAACAGTTTATCGCGCACCCAGTTGAAGCCTTTCGTGACCTGACGGCTCGGAAAGTCATACCAATGTTCCTTGGCGGAAGATTTCAACGCATGGGCCATGTGGTGCGGCAAGATCAAAAAGCACTCGATCAGAGAGGCGATAAGGACAACAATCACCGTAAACGGAATATCCTGAATCAGATCGCCAAACCGGCCACCAATGGCAACCAGACCAAAGAATGCGATGATGGTGGTGATCGTCGCGGAAAACACCGGTGCTGACATGCGTTTCGCGGCCCGCTCGGCAGCGACAACAGGGTCTTCGCCAAGCTCACGCGTTCGAAAATCTGCGTGTTCGCCAACGACAATTGCATCATCCACCACAATGCCAAGCGTGATGATCAGGGCAAAAAGGGATATCATGTTGATCGTCAGACCAAAAAGGAACATCAGTGCAATGGCCCCCAGCATCGCCACCGGAATACCTGCCGCAACCCAGAAGGCCGTCCGCGCGTTCAGGAACAAAAACAGCAGCAATACCACGAGCCCGAGCCCCACCAGTCCGTTATCCAGCAGAATATCCAGCCGCCCGGTTATAGCCTCTGACCGGGTTCGGATAAGATCGATGCTGGTCCCTTCGGGCAACGTCAGCTCCATCACGGCGGCGACGTCTTCAACCTTGGCCTGGATCTCGATCGCATCGCCCTGGTTGGAACGGTCCACACGCACGGAAATCGCAGGGTTCTCCCCCACAAAATAAGCCCGTTCCCGGTCGGTACCGCCGACTTCGATACGCGCGATATCCCCTATGGTCAGGGTTGAGCCGTCATCATTGGAGCGCAAAACAATCGCTCCGATTTGCGCTGCACTGCGCTTGGCCACGCCTGTGCGCACCCGCGATGTCCCGCTGGAGACGTCGCCTGCGGGATCGGCTGAGGCCTCGCCCCGGATCACCTCAGCAATCTCGGCCATGGTGACGTCGTTGCGGATCAATTCAATAGACGGCACTTCGACAATGGTCTCAGGTGCGGCCACGCCGCGAATGGTCGTGCGGGTGACGCCAACGGCAAAAAGCCGCGTCGCAAATTCATCAGCAAAGCGGCCCAACTGGTCCACGCCAACCGGCCCAGTGATCACCACATCGGTGACCCGGTCGCGCCATGCACCGCGCCTAACCTCAGGTTCGTCAGCGTCCTCAGGCAGATTGGTCACCCCGTCGACAACAACCTGTATGTCATCGGTTGCCCGTGCCATGTCCCAACCCGGCTCAAACTCCAGACGAATGCTTGCGCTACCTTCGCGCGACGTAGCAGAGGAGCTCTCAACCCCTTCGACTGACAAAAGCGCCGGCTCCATAAGTTGCACAATCGCGCGGTCGACATCATCTGCGCCGGCCCCCTCCCAACTGACAGAGACCGACACATCGTCCAAAATTACATCAGGGAAAAACTGGGTGCGCATTTTGGGCAATGCAGCAAGCCCAAGCGCCAGCAAGATCACCAGGACCAGATTGGCCGCCGTTCTGTGGCGCGTAAAATAGGACAGGACACCGCCTGTTGCCAATTTCATCTGTTCACGCACGGGGTCCCGCATCGCAGCCTAGCTCCCCATACGGGATTCGATGCGCGCGATCATTTGTGCAGGCACTTCAGGCTCCGACAGCTGTGCCAGCATGCGGGTCTTTACATCTTTGGGGATCCGGCCATTTGCCTCAACAAAAGCAATGATCTTGGCGCGCCTGTCATCATCCAAAGTGACCATCTCGGGTGCATCAGGCACGCCTTGTGCGCCGCCACGCAGCGGCTTCACTTTGATGCCAGCCCCAAGCAAGGGCGACCGCTCCGTGATAATCTCACGGCCTGCGATACCCCGCGCGCGGATGATCACGTTATCACCCTGGCGTCTGAGTAGCTGGACCTCCGCTTCTTCCAGGCGGTCTTCATCGGCAAGCATCAGAACTTTGCTATCGGGGCTCAGCGCGGTTGCAGGCACCATGGCGACGCGCTCCAACGCAGGCTCATTGATCTCCACCGTCACGAAATCACCCGGCCGCAGCCCGCGTGGTTCAGTAATCGCGGCAAATAACCGGCGTCCCGTTGCCCCTTGACTGACAGCGGCACTTTCGCGGGTAATCTCGCCATCCAGTGACATATCCGTCCCCAGAATATCCAAGGTGACTTTCACCGGCGCTTTTATCAGCGAGCCTGTATCATCCAAAAGCCGCGCATATTGCGCGGTGGAGACCCGAAACGACACTTCCAAAGCCTCGGGATCAATAAGCTGCGCGAGCCGTTCATTATTGGCAACCAGCCCCCCCGCAGTCACGGAGACGTCCGCCAATCGGCCGGAAAACTCCGCGAATATCTGCGTATCAGCCAGCAGGCGTTCGGCGTCCGCAAGCGCGATTTTGCGCCGGGAAATCAGCGCACCGACCTGATCAAGCCTTGCTTCCGCCTGTTGTACGGCCTGCCTGCGGGACAAAACTGCCTGACGGGCAGAGGACGCTGCCAGTTCCGCGGTTTCGACGGCAGCTTCCGTGCCAACGCCACGTGTCTTCAAATCCTGCTGCCGCTCCAGCGATTTCTGCCGCAGATCGGCCTGGTCTTGCGCGGCCAGAACCTCATCGCGGGCCAGGGCCAAGGCACGCTCCGCCTCGCGCTGGTCGGCCTCTGCTTCCAGAAAATCCGTGCGCGCGACATCAACCGACGTTTGCGCATCTGCCGGATCTATGCGCGCCAGAAACTGACCTTTCGTCACGGCGCCGCCCTCTTCGAACCCGTCTGCCAATTCAACGATTGTTCCGCCGACAGGGGCGCGTAGATCAAGGGTTCTGCGACTGGCGACCTCCCCGAAGCTGGTCAGCACAGGGGTCAGAGTTGTGGGTTCAAGCGCCAGAACATTGACGGAAAAGACCCGTTCACGGGCAGGACGGTCGCCGCCTTCCTTGGCCCAGCGCTCCTGGAGGGAGCCGTAGACCATGCTGCCTGCAAACGCCAAAAGCCCCACGGTCAACGACAGCAGGAACAGACCGACAAGCGAGCGGCGGAAGAAACGCATGATCACTCAAACTCCGAAATTCATTAGACAATCTAGCGCGCGCACCGCAAAAAATCCAACCAATGACACTTAAACGTGCGAAAAGGTTATTTCCGTCGCTTGTGTTCATCCAATCTGGGGAAAATTTCAACGAAATTGCAAGGTTTGTGCCGGTAATCGAGCTGTTTGACCAGAATTTCGTCCCAAGCGTCCTTACACGCCCCCGGGGAGCCCGGCAGCGCAAACAGATAAGTCCCGTTCGCCACGCCGCCTGTGGCCCGGCTTTGCACCGCCGATGTGCCAATCTTAGCCATGGAGATATGGGTGAACACCACGCCAAACGCGTCGATTTCCTTTTCATAGACGTCACGATGGGCTTCCACGGTGACATCGCGCCCCGTTAACCCTGTTCCGCCCGTCGAGAGCACCACATCAATGTCAGGATCCTCGCACCACGTGCGCAATTGCGCGGAGATCATGTCTCGGTCATCTTTTACCATCGCACGTGCAACAAGCTTGTGGCCTGCCGCTTCCAACCGACTGGCGAGCACATTGCCCGACTTGTCTTCTTCCGGCACACGCGTATCCGATACGGTCAAAACAGCGATCCGCACCGCGATGAATTCCTGTCTGTCATCAATTCCCGGCATCAAAGCTCCCGCAATTTTGATTGCAGCATCAACAGATCATGCCATGCATCGCGCTTGGCCTCAGGCGTCCGCAAAAGATAGGCCGGGTGAAACATCGGCAGCGCTGGACGGCCCAAAACCTCGCGCCACGTGCCGCGCAGCTTGGTGATGCCGCGCTCCCCAAGAAGTGCGCTGCAGGAAATATTTCCCATCAAAACAAGGATGTCCGGGTTAACCAGCGCCACGTGCTTTTCCACGAATGGCAGCATCATCTCAACTTCTTCGGGTTTCGGATCGCGGTTCTGAGGCGGCCTCCATGGCAAAACATTGGTAATATAAATCGGGTTCTCCGCATGTCCGCGGCCATGCCCAATTGCATCGAACATCGCATCCAGTAGCTGGCCCGCGCGTCCAACAAACGGCTTGCCTTGCTGATCCTCTTCGCGTCCCGGTGCCTCCCCGATCACCATAACGCGGGCCGCCGGATTACCATCGGCAAAGACCAGATTGCGCGCGCCCTTCTTGATCTCGCAATACTCAAATCCCTGCAACGCGGCCTTGAGCCCGTCCAGATCCGTCGCATCCCCGGCCATCTGACGCGCGACCGCGACCGGATCGACCGCCTCAGCTATAACTGGTGCCGCATCTTCGGCTTTCTTAACCACTTTCGGCGCAGCAGCCGGTATCTCATAGCGATTAACCGGCACTTCACCGATCGCCTCGGTCGCACCAAGGTCGATCTGCCACTCCAAGAGCACCTTCGCGGTGTGAAAATCCATGCCCGATTCCATAAGATCAACCTAGGCCCCGCCACGCCTGCGTGCAATCATCGCTTGTGACAACGCAAAGCTCTTTCTATAAGCGGCAAAATCCCGACCGAATGAGGGCCCCATGACATTCCGCGCCAAACACCTGCTTGGGATCGAGCATCTTGGCCACGATGAAATTGTCACGCTTCTTGATCTGGCTGATCAATATGTTGATCTGAACCGCCGGGACGTCAAACACTCCGAGGTTCTCGCCGGGTTGACCCAGATTAACATGTTCTTTGAGAACTCTACCCGCACGCAGGCCTCGTTCGAGTTGGCAGGCAAGCGGCTTGGAGCCGATGTGATGAATATGGCGATGCAGGCCTCCTCCGTGAAAAAGGGGGAAACGCTGATCGACACGGCCCTGACCCTGAATGCAATGCACCCCGATCTTCTGGTCGTGCGTCATCCGCATTCAGGCGCGGTGAACTTGCTGGCCGAGAAGGTGAACTGCGCTGTTCTGAACGCCGGTGATGGCCGTCACGAGCATCCCACTCAAGCGCTTCTGGACGCATTAACCATCCGCCGTGCCAAGGGCCGATTGCACCGTTTGAACGTCGCGATCTGCGGCGACATCGCCCATTCCCGCGTCGCGCGCTCCAACATCTTGTTGCTGGGCAAGATGGAGAACCGTATCCGTTTGATCGGCCCCAAGACCCTGATGCCCAGCCAAATCGATGAATTTGGTGTGGAGGTTTTTGATGACATGCGCCAGGGGCTCGAAGGGGTGGATGTCGTAATGATGTTGCGCCTCCAGAAGGAACGTATGGATGGCGGATTTATCCCGTCCGAGCGTGAATATTACCACCGCTACGGTCTTGATGCCGAAAAGCTCAGTCATGCTAAATCTGATGCCATCGTCATGCATCCCGGCCCGATGAATCGCGGCGTGGAAATCGACGGGACACTGGCCGATGACATCAATCGAAGTGTCATTCAGGAACAAGTGGAAATGGGCGTAGCGGTGCGCATGGCGGCAATGGAATTGCTGGTCAAAGCGCGACGCGCCACCCCGCGGGAGGTGATGGTATGACCGATCTGCTGCTTACTAACGCACGCCTCATCGATCCTGAAGCGGGGACTGAATTTCAAGGCGGTCTTGTCACCCGCAACGGCAAGATCAAGGAGGTCTTTACCTCCGGCGGCAAGGAATCCGACGACGCCTTCCGGATGCGCAACCCGGCCGCGACCCATGTCGATTGCAGCGGGTATGTTCTGGCCCCGGGCATTGTCGATATCGGTGTCAAAGTCTGCGAACCGGGCGAACGGCACAAGGAAAGCTTCCGCACAGCCGGACGCGCTGCGGCCGCAGGCGGTGTGACAACTCTGGTTACCCGCCCGGATACGATCCCCAGCGTCGACACGCCAGAGACGCTTGAATTTGCCAAACAGCGCGGCATGGATATCGCGCCTTTGAACATTGCGCCCATGGCCGCCTTGACCAAAGAACGCGCCGGGCGCGAGATGGTCGAAATGGGCTTTTTGAAAGATGGCGGTGCAGTAGCGTTCACTGATGGCGACAATGTCGTCGCAGACACAAAAGTCCTGATCCGGGCCATGACCTACGCCAAATCATTGGACGCACTGGTTATGGGCCACCCGCAAGAACCGGTCTTGTCGCAAGGCGCGGCTGTCACATCTGGGAAATTCGCTTCACTGCGCGGCCTGCCTGCAGTGTCCCCCATGGCCGAACGTCTAGGGCTCGAGCGAGACCTGGCACTGGTTGAGATGACCGGCGTGCGCTACCACGCCGATCAGTTGTCTACCGCCGCCAGCCTACCCGCGCTGGAACGTGCGAAGGACCACGGACTTGATGTCACCGCGGGCGTGTCGATCCACCACCTGACACTGAATGAATTGGACGTCGGCGATTACCGCACGTTCTTCAAAGTGAAGCCGCCCTTGCGCAGCGAGGGTGACCGTATGGCAATGGTTGAAGCCGTGGCCTCCGGACTGGTCGATGTGATCTGTTCGATGCACACGCCGCAAGATGAAGAAAGCAAACGCCTGCCCTTTGAGGAAGCGGCCTCAGGCGCGGTTGGTCTCGAAACGCTTTTGCCTGCTGCGATGCGGCTGGTCCATGCGGGCCACCTCAGCCTGCCTGCACTTTTCAAAGCGATGTCGTTCAATCCGGCGCAAAGGCTTGGTCTCCCCGGCGGACGAATGCAAAACGGAGCGCCTGCCGATCTGGTTCTCTTTGACCCCGACGCGCCTTTCGTGCTGGACCGTTTCGCGATGCACTCCAAATCCAAGAACACACCGTTTGACGGTCAGCGCATGCAAGGACGTGTCCTCAAAACATTCGTCGCCGGGCTTGAGGTCTTCTCCCGATGATGCCGGAGATCACATCCGCACCAGCGCTTCTCGTGGCAGCTGCGCTCTTGTCCTATCTGCTGGGCTCTGTACCCTTTGGAATAGTCATCGCAAAGGTCTTCGGGTTGGGAAATCTGCGCGAGATTGGCTCGGGCAATATCGGGGCCACGAACGTTTTGCGCACCGGATCAAAGCCTGCAGCCCTCGCGACGTTGCTGCTTGATTCCGGCAAAGGCGCGATAGCGGTAATCACCGCGCGCCTACTGGTGGGCGAGGACGCCGCGCAACTGGCGGGTTTAATGGCGTTTCTGGGCCATATCTTCCCGATCTGGTTGAAATTCAAAGGCGGCAAAGGGGTTGCCACCTATCTTGGCACGCTTCTGGCCTTGTCCTTCGGCGCAGGCCTGGCCGCTTGCCTGACATGGCTTGTCATCGCGCTCTTGTTCCGCTTCTCATCACTGGCAGCCCTTTTTACAGCCGTCATGGTGCCCGCATGGCTCTGGACATTACGAAGCCCGGAAATGATCGCGCTGGCCGTGGTTTTGGGAGTGTTGGTCTGGTTCCGGCATGGCGAAAATATCCGACGCTTGCTCAGCGGGGATGAGACCAAGATTAAGCTTAAAATGGAGACTTAGGATGGATTTTCAAACGGCTATTCGCACCTGTTTGAACAAATACACCGAGTTTCAGGGCCGCGCACAACGATCCGAATACTGGTGGTTTGCGCTGTTCGGTCTATTGCTGCAAGTGGCTGGAACAGTCATTGATCTGGTTATCGGCTCAGAAGCTGGGATGGTCGCTCTGGTGGCAGGCCTCGTGATACTGTTGCCGTCAATTTCGGTGATGGTGCGCCGTTTGCATGATCAAGACCGCACGGGTTGGTGGGGTCTGCTCTTACTTGTCCCCTTCATCGGCTCAATCATTCTGATCGTCCTGATGATTTTGGAGGGCACCAAAGGTCCAAACCGCTTCGGCCCAGACCCGTTAGACCCGCAAGAGGAAGAAATCCAATACTCCGCGTCCAACATCCCAACCGTGCAGGATGACGACTGATCAGTAGCTGAACTCAGCGTAAATCCGTTTCAGATCGCCGTCCCAGTCGCCATGATAGTGCCCTAGCAGTTCATCTGCAGGGGTTTTGCCTGTCTCGACGCTTTCTTTCAGTGCGTTGAGGAAATGGGTTTCATCGGGGACAAGCCCTCCGGCACCGGGACGCGCGCGAGCTTTCAAACCAGCCTCTGCGATCGTGACAGTTTCGCGCGCGAGATCATGCATGTTGATACCGCCCACCTGCGCCTGCAAACCGTCAACTGACGCGGCGACCCGCAAGGCTTCGCGGGTCTCGGCGTCCCAGCTTTTGGCCAAATCCCACGCCGCATCCAAAGCCGTCTGGTCATAAGTCAGACCCACCCAGAACGCAGGCAACGCACAAAGACGTCGCCACGGACCACCATCGGCCCCGCGCATTTCAAGGAATTTCTTCACGCGCGCCTCGGGGAATACGGTCGTCATATGATCGGCCCAGTCGCTGAGTGTCGGGGTCTCACCCGGAAGTGCGGGCAGTTCGCCCTTCAGGAAATCACGGAAAGACTGTCCCAAAGCATCGACATATTTGCCGTCGCGATAGACAAAATACATCGGCACATCGAGTACATATTCCGCCCAGCGCTCAAACCCGAAGCCGTCCTCAAAGACAAAGGGCAGCATGCCCGTACGTGAATTGTCCAGACCGCGCCAAACCCTGCTGCGCCAGGATTTATGGCCGTTTACTTTGCCCTCAAAAAACGGGGAGTTTGCAAACAACGCCGTCGCAACAGGTTGCAAGGCAATCGCCACGCGCAGTTTCTGGACCATGTCAGCCTCGGACGAGAAATCCAGATTGACCTGAACCGTGCAGGTCCGCCGCATCATCTGCGTGCCATGCGTGCCGACTTTATCCATATAGTCGTTCATCAGTTTGTAGCGGCCTTTGGGCATCAAAGGCATCTGGGCATGCGTCCATTCCGGCGCTGCACCAAGACCAATAAACCGCGCACCGATATCATCAGCCACGCTTTGTACTTCCTTGAGATGTTGGTTCACCTCATCACAGGTCTCGTGGATCGTCTCCAAAGGCGCGCCTGACAGTTCAAGCTGACCGCCGGGCTCCAGCGACACATTGGCTCCGTCTTTTTCCAAGCCGATCAGATGGCCGCCCTCTTCTACAGGGGACCAGCCGAACCGATCCCGCAAACCAGCCAGAATGGCGTGGATTGAACGCGCCCCATCGTAGGGCAAAGGCAACAAGCTGTCTTTGCAATAGCCGAACTTCTCGTGCTCCGTCCCGATGCGCCAGTCTTCCTTGGGCTTGCAGCCTTCGGCCATATATTCCGCAAGCTGTGCGTGATGGGTGATCGGCCCGCCGCCGGATTGAGGAATGGACATGGTCGTCTCCGAGTATTCGTCGCGTATATATCTTGCTCAAGGCGTGCGGGGTATTTCCGGTGAAGTCAATGCACAGACGTTAATGAAGTTGCGCACGTTCCTTGCTCCAGATCACATGTTGCTGATCAACGCGGGACGTCATGGCCTTGGAGGCTCGATCGTAGTCGACACCAGACAGTGCCGCCATCGCATCGAACAGCAGATCAGCCTGCGCTGCATTGGCCGGAATCAGCAACTGCCCACCGCCATCTTCTTCAAAAAACCATTGTGCGGCAGACTGGTTGGGGCCTGTGATAATGGTCACCCGCGCCAGCATATCAAGCGAGACCGCCCCGCCATCAAAGGCCGAAAAATAGCTCAACTGCCGCTCATCGAGATCAACGACACCAACACCACCTGTAAACTTTCCAAATTGCATGCGCCGAAATGCCGTGAACGCAAGACCAAGCCCGATGAGCAAGATGCCGACACCCAAGGATTGCAACAGCCAGCCTGACCCGGTTGTTGCCCAAAGGCCCAAACCCACGATCAGCAAGCTGGCCAGAACCTCAGACCACCGAGACAGGGTTGAGGCCGCTTCGGGTCGCACAAAACTCATCTCCAATCCCCTAATTCAGATTGCCAAAGCGTCAGCGCCGCAACTGCTGCCGTATCCGCGCGCAACACCCGCGGACCAAGGCTAATGGCCGTTGATTGCGCCATCGCGGAAAGCTGTTTGCGCTCCACCTCGGAAAACCCGCCTTCCGGCCCGATTACAACCGCCCATTTCCCACCGGTCAGGCCCGACAGATCGCTGCGTTGCCCGACCTTGGCCTCGTCACAAAATAGCAATTGCCGGTCGTCAGGCCAAGCGTCCAGCAGGGCGGACAGCTTTTGCAGCCCGGCGACCTCGGGCACGAAGGTGCCGCCACATTGCTCCGTCGCCTCAATGGCATGGGCCTGCAAGCGGTCCTGCCGCACCCGGTCGGAATTCGTGTAATCAGTCTGCACGGGAAGGATCCGGGCGGCTCCCATCTCCGTGGCTTTTTCAACTATGAAATCCGTGCGCGACTTCTTGATGGGCGCAAACAGCAACCACAGATCGGGCGGCTCCTGAAGAGGCTTGGTTTGCGCGTCACACACCAAGACACCGCGCCTTTTTGACGCCTCTGCGACCTCCGCGCGCCACTCTCCATCGCGACCATTGATCAACAAAACATGGGCTCCGACAGCAAGACGCATGACATTGAACAGGTAATTCGCCTGATCACGGTCCACAGGAACCGGTTTGCCCGCCTCCAACGGGTGATCTACAAACAATCTAACTTTCGCATCCGCCATGGGGTTGACCATATGACCGGCACGCAACAGCCACAAGCCACGCCTGACGGCCAAGTCGCCGACGCGGTCGCGCAAAACTGGGTCGACAGCTGGGCCCCACCGGCCACGCGTCCCTATTTGCGGCTCAGCCGCGCGGATCGTCCGATCGGAACCTGGCTCTTGCTGTTGCCGTGCTGGTGGGCCGCGCTGCTGGCCGCCGCTGGCGACAGATTCACCCTGTTTGACCTTTGGATCATCACAGGATGTGCCATCGGCGCATTCCTGATGCGCGGCGCGGGGTGTACATGGAACGACATCACCGACCGGGATTTCGACGCAAAAGTCGCACGCACAAAGTCCCGACCCATCCCGTCAGGACAAGTCAGCGTCAAGGGAGCCGTCACTTGGATGATCGTGCAAAGCCTGATCTCATTTGCGATCCTATTGACGTTCAATCTTGCGACGATCTCCTTGGGAGTTCTGGCCCTGCTTCCAGTGGCAATCTACCCGTTTGCAAAGCGGTTCACCTGGTGGCCGCAGGTTTTTCTGGGCCTGGCCTTCAATTGGGGCGCATTGCTGGCCTGGACGGCGCATACCGGATCCATTCAGCTTCCTGCGGTTCTGCTGTATCTCGCTGGTATTTCGTGGACCTTGTTTTACGACACGATCTATGCCCATCAGGACAAGGAAGATGACGCCCTGATCGGGATCAAATCCACCGCCAGGCTGTTTGGCGAAAACACGCAGAAATGGCTGCGCTGGTTTCTGGTGGCGACCTTGGTGTTGTTCGCCGCAGCAATCATCACGGCCTTGGTGCCCGACGCAAATGTCTTGTCCCTGACGCTCGCACTGGCCGGGGTCTGGGCGATGGGTTGGCATCTGGCATGGCAATTGCGCAAACTTGATACCGAGGATGAGCAGGTCTGCCTGAAACTTTTCCGCTCCAATCGCGATGCAGGCCTGATCCCTGCGCTGTTTCTCGCCATCGCCGCATTCGTATGATTGAAAACCCCAGCGCTTGGGCTTAAAACCCCAGCGTTGCCTATCCTGAACCCAGAGAGTGCCATGAGTTTCCGATCCGTCCTCGCATTTCTGGCAGCTGTGCCGCTTTCTGTTGTCGGGGCCTATGTCAGTGCCGACTGGATCGAAAAACGCTCGGTTGAAATTGTCGAGAGCTCTCTGATCGAGGACGGTCAAGATTGGGCCGAGGTAACAGCCAACGGATTGCAGGTTGCACTGTCTGGCATCGCGCCAGATGAGGCGGCCCGGTTCAAGGTCCTGAGCCTCGTTGGCCAATCCGTTGATCCCGACCGGATCGTCGATCGCATGGATGTCCGCCCAACCACCGAATACCGGGCACCAGATTTTTCCGTTGAGATGCTGCGAAATGATGATGGCATTTCTTTGATTGGCTTGATGCCGGAAAGCTCTGACCGCGGAAAAATCGTCTCGACGCTCAGTAGTCTGGAAGGCATGGGGCAGGTCACAGACCTTCTTGAAACGGTCGACTACGAGGCACCGCCTGCATGGCGATCCGCGCTGAATTTCGCAACAGAAGTGCTCAGCGAGCTGCCGAAATCGAAAGTGTCCGCGACCCCCGGTTCCGTGTCTGTCACGGCAATCAGCGGCAGTATTGAGGACAAGGCAAAGATCGAAGCGCGCCTGAAACGGCTGGCCCCGTCAGGCATCAAATTGGCCATGGATATTTCAGCCCCGCGCCCGGTGATCACCCCATTTACGCTGCGCTACACATTGCAAGACGGCATTTCGAGCTTTGATGCCTGCTCTGCCGATACACGACAGACCGCGCAGCAAATTCTCACGGCGGCAAAAGCAATCGGCTATGCCGGCGCGGAAACCTGCGCCATCGGCCTTGGCATGCCATCCCCCTACTGGGGCGACGCCGTTGAAACGGCGTTAACAGGCCTGCAAGAACTAGGCGGCGGGGCGCTGACATTCTCCGACGCCGATGTGACGCTGGTGGCGCTTGAAACTGTGTCCCAATCTGTCTTCGACCGCGTCGTAGGAGAATTGGACGCAAACCTGCCGGATGTGTTTTCCCTCCATGCGGTCAAACCGGAAAAGATCGTCGTAGACGGCACCGGGGACAGCGACGAGATCGTAGAATTTGTCGCCACCCGCAGCCCAGAAGGCCAGGTACAATTGCGCGGCCGACTACCAGACGAACAGATCAAGGAAATTGTCGCGAGTTATGCGCGTGCAGCCTTTGGTTCAGATGCGGTCTATGTCGCCACGCGCGATGATGAAAACCTGCCCGCCGACTGGTCGGTCCGGGTGCTCGTAGCACTTGAAGCACTGGACAAATTGCAAAATGGCAGCGTCGTTGTGCAAGACGACTATGTCGAAGTGCGCGGCGTATCTGGCTCCAAGGAAACACCGTCCGTGATTTCGCGTATTCTGGGTGACAAACTTGGCGATGCAGCCAATTTCGACCTCGCGATCCGCTATGACGAACTGCTCGACCCCGTTTTAAACATCCCGACTCCCGAAGAATGCGTCGGTCGCGTGAACGCCATACTGACGGAAAACAAGATAGAGTTCGAACCCTCGTCCAGCGATCTTACCGAGACCGCGAGCCAGACCATGGACCTGATCGCAGCAGAGCTTCTTAACTGCCGCCGGACCAGTATCGAAATCGGCGGCCATACTGATAGCCAAGGGCGCGAGGTCATGAACCTCAGCCTCAGCCAGCAACGCGCCGACGCAATCCTTGCGGCCCTTCAGCAAAGGCGTATCCTGACGCGCAACATCACCGCAAAGGGCTATGGGGAATCCCAGCCTATTGCCGACAATGGCACTGAGGAGGGCCGCGAAATCAATCGCCGGATCGAGTTCAAGCTGTTGACAGATGAGCCCGTCCCCGCCACTGACGAAGCGTCCCCAGAGGACACTGCCGAAACCCAAACAGAGACCGAGACTGCAAGTGAACAGAACTGAGTTTATTTTCGCCACCGCGTTCATCCTCTTCGTGGCATTTGCTGTTGGCTGGTTTACGTGCTGGGTCGTGCAGCGGTTCCGCAAAGTCTCCTCCGCCGATATCGCAGAGCTGGATACCATGTCCAAAGCGCTCCACGATGCCGAGGAATCCCGCGATCAGGCGATCACCTATATGCAGCAGCGCGAAGCGGAGCTGACCAACCAATTGTCCCAGACAGAAGCAGAATTGCGCGCCGCAATGGACGGTCTTCGTGATGCACGCCAAGAAGCAGAAGAATTGCGCAACTATATCGACAAGGCAGGCTGAACCCTACCAGCGCTTTAACGCATCCTCATCGTCAGATTTCGATGCGACCCAATCTGCGCCGCCATTCGTCCGCTCCTTCTTCCAGAACGGCGCGCGGGACTTCAGGAAATCCATCAGAAAATCAGCCGCCGCAAATGCATCAGCCCGGTGTTTTGAGGCTGTCGCCACCATCATGATGACATCTTTTTGGCCCAGCACACCATGGCGATGAATGATTAAGACATCTGCGAGGTCCCACCGCGCCTTGGCATCGCCTGCGATCTTTACTAATGCGCGTTCTGTCATGCCGGGGTAATGCTCTATCTCCATGGAAGACAAACCGCCTGCGACGTTGCGCACGATCCCTGAGAAGCTGACCACCGCACCCGCATTGTCCTGTCGCGCGGTAAATGCATTTAGCTCACGCCCGGCATCAAACGCCGCGTCCTGCACGCGGATATCCATCTAACCGCCGGTCATCGGTGGAAAAAACGCAACTTCGCGCGCGCCCTTGATCGGGGCATCAAACCCAACCAATTCCTGATCGACCGCGCAGCGCAGCGCCGTCAGATCGAAAAACGCGGCCGCGTAGCGATCCTCACGGGCAGAAAGTTCCGCCACCAGCTCCTGAACAGTTTCGGCAGAGCTTTCGACCTGCTCTTTCGGCACACCGATCCGTTCCCGCACCCAGGCGAAGTACAAAACGTTAACCATCCTGCCCCCCATCTTTCAGGTAGGGGATCGATTTGGCAAAATAGTCCCAGCCCGTGATCAACGTCAGGATTGCCGCGACCCAAAGCAGGATTGTGCCCAGCAGGAAGGTCGAGTTCATCGCATTTGTATACCATTGCAAGCCCAACTCATCAGGTATCTGGCCTGTCATGATCTGTTCGAAAATCTCCTGGTTCATGCCCACCGTGCGGTTGATCAACTCATGCTCGAACAACCCTGCCGCAAACAAAACCGCAATCGCGACCATTTGCGCTGTGGTCTTCCATTTGGCCAGCTTTGTCACCGCCAACAGCTTCGAGGTAGAGCCCAGAAACTCCCGCAGGCCCGACACAAAGACCTCGCGGAACAAGATCAGCGTCGAGGGCATCAGGATCCAAGGGTTCATCCCCGCATAACCTGTAATCACCAACAGCGCGATGATCACCATCGCCTTGTCCGCAATCGGATCAAGCATCGCGCCGAACTTGCTTTCCTGCTTCCACGCCCGGGCGAGGTATCCGTCAATCCAATCGGTCAACGCTGCCGTGACAAACAAGATCAGTGCGAACCAATCTGCCCAGGGCCGGTTGAAATACAAAAACATCACCGCAACACCGGGCGCGGCAAAAAGCCGTAGAATCGTCAGGATATTGGGAATGTTGAATGTCATGCGTAAGCTCTACCCCGCCCTGCATATCGATGAAAGGCCCGGCTTACGGGTTTTGCCCATCGCCTTCGTGGAAGTGATCGTAAATCACCTGTGCCATCGCTGCTGAAACCCCCTCAACAGCCTTCAAATCGGCCAAATTCGCCCGCGCCACCGCCTTGGCCGAGCCAAAATGCAGCAACAATGCCTTCTTGCGCTTCGGCCCGATCCCGCCGACCTCGTCCAGAGGGCTTTTCATCTGGCTCTTCGCGCGCTTGGCGCGGTGAGTGCCAATGGCGAACCGGTGCGCCTCGTCCCGCAAACGCTGCACGAAATAGAGCACCGGATCGTTATGCTTAAGCGCGAAGGGGCGCTTGCCGCGGCGGTGAAATTCTTCCTTGCCCGCGTCGCGATCCACGCCCTTGGCAACGCCGACCATCGCAATGTCCTCAACCCCAAGTTCCGCCATGATCTCTGCCACAGCGCTCACCTGACCGGCACCACCGTCGATCAACAGAAGGTCAGGCCAGCTTTCGGTCTTGCGATCCGGGTCTTCCTTCAACAACCGCTTGAAGCGCCGCGTCAGGACCTCTTTCATCATCCCAAAATCGTCGCCGGGGGTCAGCTCCTCGCCGCGAATGTTGAACTTGCGGTATTGGTTGCGCAGGAACCCCTCCGCGCCTGCCACAATCATCCCACCAACAGCATTGGTGCCTTGAATGTGGGAGTTGTCGTAGACCTCGATCCGGGTTGGCGGAGCATCAAGCTCCATCGCCTCAGCCAAGCCACGCAAAAGTTTGCCTTGCGTGGCTGTCTCCGACATTTTCCGCGCGAGGCTTTCGCGGGCATTGCGGGTTGCGCCTGCCACAAGCTCCATCTTCTCACCGCGCTGCGGAATAATGATCTCCACCTTGCGACCCGCCTTTTCGCTCAGCAAACCCTCCATCAGATCCTGATCCTCGATCCCGTGGCTGAGGATGATCTGGCGGGGCGGTTCTTTGTCGCCGTAAAACTGGCCCAGGAATGCCTCCAGAATTTCCGGCTCCGCGGCGTTGGCGGTCTTGGGGTAGTAGTCACGGTTGCCCCAGTTTTGGTTCGCACGAATGAAAAACACCTGCACACAGGCCTGCCCGTGCTCCAGATGCAGCGCGACGATATCAGCCTCGGGAACCGATTTCGGATTGATGCCTTGCGCCGTTTGCACTTGCGTCAGCGCCCGGATGCGATCCCGGAGAGCCGCCGCGCGTTCAAACTCCATCTCCTCAGACGCTTTTTGCATCTGTCCGGCGAGCTCTTCCTGAATATGCGTCGACCTGCCGGACAAAAACCGCTCTGCATCTTGCACGAGCGCGCCGTAATCTTCAGCCGAGATATAGTCTACACAGGGCGCAGAGCACCGCTTGATTTGATAAAGCAAACAGGGCCGCGTCCGGGTCTCGAAGGTGGCATCGGTGCAATTGCGCAAGAGGAACACTTTTTGCAGCTGGTTCAGCGTCCGGTTTACGGCACCGGCGCTGGCAAACGGGCCGTAATAGTCACCCTTTTCCCGCTTGGCCCCGCGATGCTTTTTGATCTGCGGAAAGCCGTGGTTCTTGGCCACCAGAATATTCGGAAAGCTCTTGTCGTCCCGCAACAGTACATTGAACTTCGGCTTCAACTGCTTGATCAGGTTTTGCTCAAGCAGAAGCGCCTCTGTCTCGGTCCGTGTCGTGAGAAACATCATCGAGGCCGTTTCGGAAATCATCCGCGCGATCCGCGAGGAATGGCCCGACGGCTTGGCATAATTCGACACACGATTTCTCAGGTTACGCGCCTTGCCAACATACAAAACCCGGTTCTGCGCATCCAGCATGCGGTAAACGCCCGGACTGCCATCAAGGGTCTTGAGATAGGATTGAATGCAGGCATGACCTGTCAGACCGCTTCCATCAGTCTCATTTTTTGTCATTTCCTGATCAGCCATGGCACCAGTTTCGTGATTCTCGCCGTCGCTGCAATGGGGCGCGTTGGGGTTCAAGTGAAAACCTGTCCACTAATCCTGTGGATAAGCTTGGGGGAAAGTTTTGAGTGACGCGATTTTTTCGTTCAAAAAGAGGGAGTCTTGCGGTTTGATTAATTTTTAGGCAGTTTTTTAGAGCGTTGTTTTTAAAAGATATTTTATTTCTTTTGCGCCAACTTATTGAAAACAAACAGATTTGATTCACAGATCTGTTACATAGTGATCAAAAGTGGAAAACTTGCATTTCTCTCCCCCAAAAATAGCGAATAGCGGCAATCCGGCGGAACTTCTAATCAACCCGATTCAGTTGCTCTCACCCGCCCCCTCGACACAGAGAATCTGTCCAGTGACCACTGGCACACCCAGAAAATATTTCACCGCATCAACAACCTGCACCGGATCAGGCGCACCAAAAGGCAGTGTTGCAAGCCAGGGATCAACGGAGAGCGATTGCTGCGCGCGGCGGTTTCGCAGCGATCTGTCCATCGCGACACCATTGACCCGGACGGCAGGCGCCAATTCAAGCGCACTTGATTGGGTCAAAGCCACCAAACCCGCAGAGGCCAGCGTTCCGGTCAGGTGCTTGGTCGTCGCATTACCGACCCGCTGCGCCATCACGTTGACGATCAAGCCGGACGGCGTGGGTTCCCCGGTTTCGTCGCGTGCGACTGGAAGTTTCTGATCTGCCATTGCCTTGCTCAGCACAAAAGGTGCTTTCAAGTTCGACCCGATATGGACGTCAAAACTGTCAGTCGTCGCATTCGACAGATCGTCTGGGCCGAACTGCGTGGCGTTGTTTATCAAAACAGCGATATCCCCACCGAGCGCTCTGCGGGCCTCCGAAAACAGTGCAGCCAATTTTCCGGCGTCCAAGAGCGTGCCGCGAAGACCCACAGCCTTGCGCCCCTTTTTCGCAATCTCATCAATCAGATTTTGGATATCGCTGCCTTGGGCGGCATCATCATATTGCAGCGCCAGATCAAATCCATCATCCGCCAACCCAAGCGCGACAGCACGCCCCACCGGGTCAGTCGCCCGGGTAACAAGCGCGTTTTGAGTGATCATCTTAGCCTCCGATATGCAGGACAACCCACAGATAGATGACATAAAGCGCAGTTAATACAAATCCCCAAACCCGACCGATGTCAGTTCTCCTGACAACAATCGGCAGGAGCAGTAGCGACGCCCCCAGCATCACCCAAAGATCAAAGCGCAGGAACTCTACGGGGACAGGGATCGGTCCGACAAGCGCCGCGACACCCATGATCCCCAGCAGGTTAAACAAGTTCGATCCGATGACATTGCCCAGCGCCACATCACCCGATTTCCGGATCGCCGCCATGACGGTCGTCGCAAGTTCCGGCAGCGAGGTCCCGATGGCCACCAATGTCAGCCCGATGACCGTCTCCGAAACTCCAAAGTCTTTCGCAATCACCACCGAGCCGCGCACCAGAAGGTCCGCACCCAGCGGCAGACCGATCAGCCCGGCGATCAAAAACATCGCAATCTTCCAACCGCGCATGGACGGGTCGGCACCCTCAGGTGCCTCTTCCCGTTCGCCCATATGGCCGCGCGCCTCGAAAAACGCGTCGAGAAGCATGTAGGTTAGACCCGCCAACAGCACCAAGCCATGCCACCACGTCAGTGGTCCAAAGAAGGACAGCGCGATAAACAGAAACGTGGCCCCGATCATCATCGTAAAGGTCTTTGTCGTGTCAGCGCCTGCAGTGGCGAGACCAGCCGCGAGCGCCGGGATCCCCAGAACCAGCAGGATATTGGCGGTGTTGGAGCCGACAACATTCCCGATAGCAATCCCTGGCACGCCATCCAGTATGGCCTGAACAGAAATCAACAGCTCTGGAGCGGAAGTCCCGAACGCCACTATCGTCAGGCTGACAATCAGGGCAGGTACGCCCAACCGCAAAGACAAGTTCACCGCGCCACGCACCAACGCGTCGCCCGCCAAAAGCAACAAAACCAGGCCGACTGCGGCCATCACAAATTCATTCATGAGCGTGTTTTGTCCTCACAGAGGCACGGACCTTTACCGATCCTTGGCATGCCGCATTTTTTACATTTCGATCGTGAGGCCAGACCCAAACCGGGCGGTTTTATCTTTGGAAGCCGCAGTTTTCCAAACATGGCCAAGACCATCATCCCGATCAGAAATAGGGTCATGATCTTGAGGATCATTTAAAGTCCGTACTGCGCCCAAAGCGCTTTCTCGTCCAATTCTGCCAAGGCATCAGACATAAACCGCGCACCAAATCGCTGAAAAATCGTTTTCTTCGGCCCGTAAACGGAAAAGCGGGTTTTTTCGCCGAACAGGTCTTTCATTTTCGGCACGAGATGCCCTACGCCATCGACAAGCCCCACATCAATTGCGGAGCCACCTACCCAGATTTCACCTGTGAACAAGTCTTGGTCATCGCTGAGCCGCGCACCGCGGCGGGATTGGACATGCGCAATGAAATTGTCGTGGATTTTCTGTTGCAGCGCTTTCAGGCGTTTCACATCCGCCGGACGTTCTGGCCGGAACGGATCAAGCATGGATTTATCCTTGCCCGCCGTATGCACGCGCCGTTCGATCCCGTTCTTGCTCAGAAGCTCATGGAACCCAAAACTCGCAGAAATCACGCCAATCGAGCCCACAATGGAGCTTTCATCGACCCAAATCTCGTCAGCGGCTGCCGCCAACCAATATCCACCCGAGGCGGCAACATCTTCGACAAAAGCGTAGACCTTGACCTCATGCTCTTCGGCCAGCCGCCGAATGCGCGCGCCAATTAGCGAGCTTTGCACAGGCGAGCCGCCGGGAGAGTTGATCAGCAAAGCCACCGCTTGCGGTTTACCCCTGCGAAAGGCCTTGGCCAGTTGATCGGCAAGCCCTGCATCATTTAGCGCACCCCGGCCACCTGCCGCGATTACGCCACTCATTCGCACCACCGCCACATGGGGCGGGCTTTTCATAAAGGGGATCCAACGTTTCATATTTGGTGATGTAGAGGCCGTACCGTCTCCAAACAAGGGTTGGGACGAAATGGTCCCCAAACCATGCAAAACTGTCGCAATTTAACTTGCGAAATTTTCGTTCCTGACCCAGCTTAGCTGCATCCAGTTTGGGGAAGGGCGACATGAAAGATTCAAATTTCCTGCAGGAAAACAACGCGCGCCATATGTGGCATCCAATGGGACATGCCGGGGCCTCCCTTTCAAATCCGCCGCGCATCATCAAATCTGCCGAAGGCTCAACGATCACTGATGGCGACGGGCACAAGGTTATTGACGGTGTCGGTGGACTTTGGTGTGTCAATGTTGGCTATTCCTGCGATCCGATCAAAAAGGCCATTGCAGATCAGGTGCAGATTTTGCCCTACTACTCCGCGTTTGCGGGCACCACCAATGAGCCCGCGATCGAGCTGAGCTATGAATTGCGCGAGATGTTCGCCCCTGACGGCATGGCGCGGGCCTTCTTCACTTCGGGTGGCTCTGATGCGGTCGAAACGGCGCTCAGGCTGGCGCGTCAATACCACAAGGTGAAAGGCAACCCCGGCCGCACAAAGTTTCTGAGCCTGAAGAAAGGCTATCACGGCACGCATTTCGGCGGGGCCTCAGTGAACGGCAACAACCGCTTCCGGATCAATTATGAGCCGCTGCTGCCCGGCTGTTTCCATCTGACAACACCCTATGCCTATCGCAATCCGTTCAACGAAACGGACCCAACGAAATTGGCGGACTTTTGCGTCGCCGCCGCCATCGAAGAGATCGAGTTTCAAGGACCCGGCACCATCGCGGCCTTTATCATGGAGCCTATTCAAGGTGCCGGCGGCGTGATCGTACCGCCCGAAACCTACATGCCCAAAATGCGGGAGGTTTGTAGCCGTTACGATATCCTGATGATCGCGGACGAGGTGATCACAGGGTTTGGGCGCACCGGTGACTGGTCAGGCTCTCGCCATTGGGGTGTGCAACCCGATATGATGACGATGGCCAAGGGCATCACTTCTGGCTACTTCCCCTACGGCGCTTGCATGGTCAGCGAAGCCTTCGCTGACGTTTTTGAAACCGGCGATCCCGATATCGCCAGCATTTTCCACGGCTATACTTATTCCGCTCATCCTGTCGGGGCTGCTGCGGCATTGGCCTGTATTCGTGAAAGCCAGCGCCTGAAGATCAATGAAAACGCCGCGCCGCGTGGTGATCAGCTATTTGCCGGACTGCAAGCACTTGGCGAGAAATACGAAATCATTGGTGATGTCCGGGGTGGTCACGGATTGATGGCCGCGCTGGAATTTGTCTCGGACCGCGACACCAAGGCTCCTCTGGATGCAGCAACCATCTCTAGAATCTTTGAGGCGACCTATGCCAATGGGGCCATGGTCCGGATCGGTGGCAATAACATCTTCATGTCGCCGCCTTTGGTCATCACGGAAGCAGAAATCCAATCCTTGCTTGATGCGTTGGAGGCTGGTCTCAGCGCTGTCTCTTAAGCGGAGAATTACGCGCCCGAACGGATCACACCAAATTGAGTTGCTTTGGACCCCTGCTGCGCTAAGTCAAAAATATCGATTTTTTGATAACGCCAGACAGGAGAACGAAAATGACATCTAGATCCAATGGTCTCACCCGTCGCGGACTGCTCAGTGCCGCCGCTGCTGCCCCGCTTGCGGCAACATTCGCAAGCTCGCAAGCGATGGCCGACGGGCACACAACCGCGCAGCCCAACGCACGCAAAAACAGCTTCAAGCTGGGTGATCTGGACGTTGCGACGCTGCTCGCTGGTTCCGCAACACGCGATGAGCCGCAGAGCATTTTCGGTATGAATGTCAGTCCCGAAGAATTTGCAGAGGTCAGCGCAGAAAACTTCCTTCCCGCAGACAAAGTCCAGTTTTTCTTCACCCCAACAGTGGTCAAGAACGGCGATGAGACGATCCTGTTTGACACCGGTCTAAACGCCGGCTCAATCACAGGTCCTTTGGCGGCCGCGGGTTACGCGCCGGAAGATATCGACGTCGTGGTCCTGACGCATATGCACGGCGATCATATCGGCGGGCTGACCGGCGACGATGGTTCTGTGACTTTCGCCAACGCCCGCTATGTCACCGGACAGGTGGAGTTCGATCACTGGGCAAAGGCCGAGAACGAGAACTTCGAGAAGAAAGTCCGGCCGCTGGCAGAGAAAATGACTTTTATTGGCGATGGCGGCACAGTCGCCTCGAGCATCACCGGCATGGCGGCTGTTGGCCACACACCCGGCCACATGGTCTATATGCTCGACAGTGGTGGCAAGCAGTTGATGATCACCGCCGATACCGCCAACCACTATGTGTGGTCACTGGCCTACCCTGAATGGGAAGTGCGCTTTGACATGGACAAGGCCGCTGCTGCAAATGCGCGCAAGCAGGTCTTCGGACAATTGGCCGCCGACAAGATCCCGTTCATCGGCTACCACATGCCCTTCCCCGGCATGGGCTATGTTGATACGCGCGGCGAAGGCGGCTTCCACTATGTTCCCGCTAGCTATCAAATGATGTTGTAGCGCGGTTTACCTTTCAAAAAACAGCGCGCCTTTGAATGCGTAGAAATCTCAGATTTCAGACCGCGTTCGAGGGGTCCCTGTTAGGTGAATTACGCAGCTAGGCGTCCCAGCCTTTCCTACGAATATCGGCCCCGTGTTCATCCAGATGCGGGGCCGTCTTCTCAAGCGCCAGATCACTTCCCGACATCTTCAAAGGCGTGCGGAAGCCGGGCACACCTTCGGGTGAAATCTCCATCCCGCGCGCTTTGATCTGCGGGTCTTCGAACACCTGGTCCATCGTGTTGATCGGCGCCGCGGGCACCACGGCCTCTTCCAACGCAGCGATCAGATCGGCTTGCGTCCACGGCGCACAATGCTCCGCCAACAGCGGAACCAACACCGCGCGGTTCAACACACGGTCCCGGTTCTTGGTGTAGTCTGGATTGTCCGAAAGCTCTGGTTTGCCCAGCACCTTGCAAAACCGGGCGAACTGTCCATCATTGCCGGCAGCCACGATCACTTGGCCGTCCGAGACATCGAAAACCTGATAGGGCACGATATTGGGATGCTCGTTCCCAAGCCGTTTGGGTGCCTTCCCCGTCGCCAGATAATTCATAGCCTGATTGGCCATCATCGCGGTCGCGGAGTCGAACAGCGATATGTCAATTTGCTGGCCCAACCCGGTCTCATCGCGCTGCCTGAGCGCGGCTTGGATGCCGATCACGCCATAAAGCCCCGAGACGATATCGGTGACAGCGACGCCGACCTTGTAAGGTGATCCCTCTTGCGGCCCCGTCACCGACATAACGCCCGCCATGCCTTGCACCAGATAGTCATACCCAGCGCGCGAGGCGTAGGGCCCGTCTTGGCCAAACCCTGTGACAGAGCAATAGACCAGCCCCTTGTTCAACTCGTGAAGCGAGGCGAAATCCAGACCGTATTTCGCAAGCCCTCCGACCTTGAAATTCTCGATGAACACGTCTGCTTCAGCCGCCAGTGCCTTGACCTCTGCCTGCCCCTCCGGCGTCGAGATATCGACCGCGATGGATTTCTTGCCGCGATTGCAGGTGTAGAAATAGGCCGCTGACGGGGTCTCTCCGCGCTCTATGAACGGAGGGCCCCACCCGCGCGTATCATCGCCAGTGGCGCTTTCAATCTTGATCACGGTCGCGCCCAGATCAGACAGTACCTGACCGATCCAAGGCCCTGCCAGAATGCGCGCCATCTCAAGAACTTTGACGCCTTTTAACGGCTGCATCAGAAGAATGCCTGCAAGCCGGTTTGTGCCCGACCAAGGATCAGCGCATGCACGTCATGTGTGCCTTCATAGGTGTTAACCGTCTCTAGGTTCGCCGCGTGGCGCATAACCTGATACTCCGCCATGATCCCGTTGCCGCCATGCATGTCGCGGGCGTGGCGGGCGATGTCCAGCGCTTTGCCGCAATTGTTGCGCTTGATCAGGCTGATCGCCTCAGGCGCAGCGGTCCCTTCATCCAGCATCCGGCCCACCCGCAGGCTGGCTTGCAGACCCAGTGTGATCTCCGTCTGCATATCGGCAAGCTTCTTCTGAAACAGCTGCGTCTGCGCCAATGGCTTGCCAAACTGCACCCGGTTCATGCCGTAATCAAGCGCCCGGTGCCAGCAGTCCTCTGCCGCCCCCATCACGCCCCAACTAATCCCGTAGCGTGCCCGGTTGAGACAGCCGAACGGCCCTTTTAGACCTTCAACACCGGGCAGCAACGCGTCCTCGCCGACCTCAACATCTTTCATGACGATCTCGCCGGTGACCGAGGCACGCAAACTCAGCTTGCCGCCAATCTTTGGCGCAGAAAGGCCCTTCATGCCTTTCTCCAGCACAAAGCCCCGGATCTTGCCGCCATGATCGTCAGACTTCGCCCAGATCACGAACACGTCGGCCAAGGGGCTGTTGGAAATCCACATCTTGGCCCCGTTGATCACGTAGCCGCCATCTACTTTCTTGGCCGTCGTTTTCATCCCCGCCGGGTCTGAACCCGCTTCGGGCTCCGTCAGGCCAAAACAACCGATGGACGTACCCGCGCACAAGCCGGGCAGGTATTTCTGGCGCTGCTCTTCCGAGCCATAGGCGAAGATCGGGTAAATAACCAAAGACGTCTGCACAGACATCATGGAGCGGTAACCGCTGTCGATCCGCTCAACCTCCCGCGCGACAAGGCCATAGGTCACATAACCCGCGCCAAGCCCGCCATATTCCTCAGGCGTGGTGACACCCAACAAGCCCATCTCGCCCATTTCGGCGAAAATCTCAGGCGCTGCGGTTTCATTGAGATACATATCCGTCACGCGCGGCATCAGCTTGTCTGCCCCATAGGCGGCAGCACTTTGCGCCACCATACGCTCATCATCGCTCAATTGGCTGGCAAGATGAAAAGGGTCTTTCCAGTCAAACCGTGCAAGCGAGGGCCCGTGCCCCATTGATTGTCCGTCTGGCATCTGAATGTCTCCTCAACTCTGCGCTTTTCTCTGCGCCCGTACCTGTCTTGGCCCCAAAGGACCGTTGATGCAACCCTATCAATAATCGCGCTCAAAAAACACGCCGACAGAGGTATCTCCATCCGCCGCAAGGCTGCCCCGCGCGGTCAGCGAGTTAGAAAGGTCGATATTCAGCGACACTTTTCCACCCGTGGCCCCGCCAACGGTAACATCGGTATAGACATTATCGGAGATATATTTTCCCGCACGCACAGAGGAATTCCCGTCCTGATCCGTCGACACGTCGAAATCATCAAGCCCAAAGCCTTTGCGCAGCTTGGCCACGATCCCTTCGCCGCCTTTGCCGGCCAGCACTGCCACCGCATTGGCAAGCTGCAAGGCCTGAAACGCACTGATTTGCGACAAATCCCGGCCAAAGAAAATCTGCGCCAGGATCTCATCCTCGGGAAGCTCCGGCACAGATCCGAAACTGACAACAGGCTGGGACGCAGGTCCAGCAATCACGACACTGGCAGATCCTTGATCGGTCTGAGTGCGCGCCACAAAACGTAAATACGGGACTAGGCTGCCCTGCATCTGGACAAGCCCCTCATCAAGGCGAAACCGCTTCGTCAGAAGATCCAGTCGTCCCCGGATCAAGTTCAACTGCCCTGTTGAAATCACATCTTTTGTCGTCCCGGTAATGCGCAAGCCGCCGCCAAGCTCCGCGTCGATGCCGCGCCCACGCACAAAAATTTGCGAGGGCGCGTTGATTTGGACATCCAACTCGAACGCGGGACCACCGCCTTGTTTGCTTTCAGAGGGCCCCAACTGCCCGGCCCGCGACAGTGTTTGGCGCACTTCGCGCGGTGCCCCGACATGTTTGATCGGCGGCAATCCACCCGCCACGGACCCGCCTGAGGTCGGGACCCGAATTTCCGTCAACCCGACATCCACCCTGCCCGAAATGCGCGCACCACCTGCAACCGGTCCCGACAACGTGAGATCACTGTCGACCACCGTTTTGTATAATTTTGAATCGACCAGAACCGCGCGGCGCAGCTGAATTTGTAGCTCAGCCGGGAAGCGCCCACTAAGCGTCACCGGTCCCGAAACTGACAGTTGCCCGCCAGTCGACAAAAGCGCGTCTGTCGTAAGCTGTGCCCGACCACCAGAGAGATCCGCCGTCAGGTTCAGGTTCTCCAGCGTAAATCCCAGGCCAGCGTCAACAAATCGTGCGCCTTGGGTCGTCACCCGTCCTGACAGCGCGCCCAGCCCAAGAGGGCCACGCAATTGCAGGTCAAAGTTTGCCCGCCCCGCGACGCTTCTGGGCGCAAGAAACGGTCCAGCAAGCGTCAGATCACTTGCACCATTGATCGCGAGGTCAAGCATTCCATCGGCTCTTACCAACCCCGCTGTGGTCAATTGTGTGTTGCCCGGTGCCGTGGCACGGGCCTGCACATTCCAGTCGTCGCCTGCTTTTTGAACCTGACCATTTGCCTGTAATGGCCCAGGCAATTGCGGAACGAAGACACCAACACTGGGCAAATCCGCCGAGAATTTCAGCGCCGCATCCGGACCAGTTGCAAGGCCGGACACAGCCGCCGTTGCGCCAAACGGCCCGCCCGCGCCTACATCGACAGACCAGCCGCGAATGTCCTGAATGGCCGCGCCTTCAACTGTCAAAGGGCCCTCCAGCGCGTCCAAGATATCGCCGGACTCCGTTAGGTTTGCTGTAAACTGGACCTCGCTGTCATCGGTTGCCAAACGCGCTGTTGCAGACAGTTCTACCTGTGGATTTACCAACTCAAACCCGCGCAGAAGCGTCCCGCTTTCATCCCGACGCACCGACAGATCAAGCTGTGTTGCACCTGAAAGCAGCCGATTGGCCATGTCTTGGGCAACATCCAGGTCCGTAACCTTGCCCTTGGCGTTGACGTCGAAACTGCCCGCAAGCGGTGCCGCTGTCCCGGCAAGATCCAGCATCGCGCGGCCGCGCAAGGCTCGCCCTGCGATGGCGGAAAACCGCGTCAGGTTTTCGGCGACAAGCGCGATGTCAAATTCTGTCTCAAACGCTTCGCTCAGCGCATCAATCTTGGCACTGCCCGAGACACCGTAATCTGCTCCACGCAACGAAATGTCGCTCAAATGCAGGGGCGTCCCGTCAACATATTCCAGCTTGAGATCACCTGAAATCTGGTCGCCGACGGCCTGCGCCAAGCTTTCATCAGCAAATCGCATGCCGGAGGTCGCAATCGTGATCTTGCCACCAATACGGCCCACCTGACCCAGCTCCGCCGTCAGATCACCCGTCCCGGTCATGGCAACCCGTTCGAGGGTCAGTTGAGCCGCCTCGAATCCTTCGACGGAAACCTCTGCCTGCCAAACATCGCCTTCAGCCTGATCGTAGGAAATTGCCAGTTCCGCGCTGGAAACCTTCGTTTCCCCGCCGCCAATGGGAAGCAAAACTGCCTCCCCCGTCTGCGATGCGACATCGCCGGTAACGTCAATGAACAAAGGCCAACCATCACGATCCAACGTCACCGCGCCGCCCAAACGCAGCGATTGCGCGACCAGTGCGAAACTGTCGAGTGTCAGCGTCCCGTCCGGAGCGCGTTGCCCATCCGCTTGCAGGCGCAGGTCATCGCCGAAGAACTCCCGGTATTGCGGCAGAAACAACGCCGTGACATCGCCGCCAAGATCAACTGCGAAAACCCGTGTCGGGACAGTTTCGCCTTCTACCTGAACGGCTTCACGCAACGTGACCGTCCCCGCCAAACGCTCAGCCCCATCCGAGGTCAGTTGAATATCACTGGTGAAATCCGCCAGTGTTCCGTCGCCTTTTACGGTTAACGCAAGGCTCGGCTCCCCCGGGAGATCAAGCAGGCGCGCGATGATGCCCTCCGCCCCTTCCGCCAAATCAAGATCGAGCGTCAATTCCTGCGAAGGCTTGTCGAATTTCCCAACGACCCTGAATTCCCCGACTCCGCCATCGATGCGGGCCGCCAACAGGCTCAGCGTGCCTGAGCCTTGCGCAAGCTGCGCAGACGCCTCCGCAGAGATGGAGACCGCTTCGCCCAGAAGCGGCGCACCCAACGCGATTTCATCAACTCTGAACTGATCGATATTGATCGACACTGGCAAATCCGGCAACGAGAAGCCGGAGGCTTCAGCTTGCGGCAAACCGTCATCTTCTGCCACAGGTGCACGCACGATTTCAAGCCGCTTGGCCGTGAGTTCGTTCACCTCAAGTCGGCCGCGTAGAGGCGCCGAACGACTCCAGTTAAGCTCCGCTCCTTCTAAGATCAGCCATATCCCGTCCGCATCGGCGATGGTCATTTTTGACAAACGCGCGGTGGAACTTAGCGCGCCTTCAAATCCTTCGATACGAATGTCCCGCCCGGCACCACTGAGGTTTTCTTCCAGCAATTCCACCAGATAGCCACGCCCATCCTGCGCTGACGCCATCGTCGCTGCAAACAAGACACATATGATCGCAAGAAGCCGCCTCAAAACGCTTGTCCGATGCCCAGATAAATCTCAAAACCGCTGGCGTCGTCTGGCCCGGACACGGGGATTGCGATATCCAGACGGATCGGCCCGATCCCTGTCGCATATCGCACGCCGATGCCTGCACCACTTTGCCAGTTTCCGCTTGATCCATCCGGGAAAGCCTCGCGGCCGACATAGCCTGCATCGGCAAAACCAACGATGCTCAGGTTCTCGCCGGTTTTGACCCGAACCTCACCGGACAGACCCAGAAACCCACGCCCCCCGACGGTGTTGCCCCCGCCGATATCGACGCCAAGCGACTGATAGCCCTGCCCGCGGACAGTTCCGCCACCACCGGAATAGAACAGGTAATCAGACGGCGCTTCAGCCAAACTTGGCCCCACAACCGAGCCCAATTGCGCCCGCGCAGCAAAGGTCAGCTTCTTGTCATCACCGGGCGAAAAATACGCGCGCAAATCAGCGGTACTGCGCAGACCGCTTGGCACACCACTGATCCCGTAAAACGGTGCGACTTGGATATCTGCAAAATAACCCGCCGTCGCATCAAGCCTGTTGTCGCGATAGTCAAACTGCACACCTACCGGCACGGCCAGCAGCGAATAGGATCGCGGCCCGAACGCATCTTCAGTTTCCGCCGTCTCAAACCGCAGACCGAACGTGTATTCGCGCTTGGATGTTGCGTAACGGCGAATGCCGATCTCGGTGGCGAATTTGCGGGTCAGGAAGCTAACCTCGTCGCGCCGCTCAATCTCTGCAAGCGCGTAAAAATCCGTATCCTCATTGAACGTCGCCGGACGATCAAACCGAAGCGCCAGACTTAGGTCTTCCCCGCCCGTGCGGCCGCCTATGCCCGATATTTCGCCGTCAACGCGCAGCCGCTCTGCCCCACCAAACAAATTTCGATGCAACCAGTAGCCCGAGACCGTCAGGCCCTCTTGGGTCGACAACTCCCCGCCAAAGCCAAACCTGCGCGGCAGATTTTCGACGACCTGCAAATCGATCCCAAGTGTATCGTCACGGCCGATCTGGTCCTGCTCCCTCAAAACAGCTGATTTGAACGTACCAGTTCGTCGCAACCGGGCTTGCGCGCGCTCAAGCTCTGCTGGGGAAAACACCTTGCCCTCGGGCAGTCCTGTAATCTGGACGATCCGCCGGGTGCGCACATCCTGGTTGCCCGACACGGACAGCTTGCCAAACCGCAATCGCGGCCCGGGGTTAACATCAATATCGACATCCAGAAGGCGCTTCGGATGGTCAGCGACAATCTCCTGACCACTTATTCCCGCCTTGGCATGACCCTGATCGCGCCATCTGAGAATTGCGGCGTCACTCGCAGCGCGCAATGCACTGATAGAGGCAGGCGATCCGGTCGCAAATGTCTCCGGTAGCTCCGTGGCGAAGGCAAGCGGCGCAATCCTGGTCTCGCCAAACCGAAACTGCGCGCCCGGTTCAATAGAAATCGTCATCGCCCCGATCCGACCGGGAGGGGACAGCGCGGAAATCGCGGCAACTTCGCGCCCGTCCGCCTGAATAGAGATTTGACTGCTCAAAAACCCGTTCTCGAAAAGAACTGACAACAGACGTTCATAATCCGCCAATCCAGCGGCGACCAAGTCTTGCGGCAACGCGTTCTGGATATCGTCAAGGGCGAATAGCGTGGACGCAGCCCTGATCTGCGCTTGCTGATCTTCCGACAAGCGCGGCGCGTTCAACTGCAATTGCGCAGCCTGCGCCACCCCGGACGCCAAGATTGCAGCCGCGAGCGAAATAGTTGCAATTAAACGTCGCCAAATAATCACGATCCCTCACCTGTTATGGGCGGACTCAACCACGCCCGTCCTTCGCATTTGGCAAACCCGGGTTCCACCAAATTTTCCGTTAAGGTCTTACCCGCTGTCCAAGCTCAGAAAATCATCGCATATTCGGGCCGGGATAGTTAGGCTCTCGCAATATGTAAACTGGGGATAAAATTGCATATTCTTGAAAACCTAGCGCGTGGGCGAAAAGGTGCCAGTCTTCGTGACATGCCAAGCGACATCCCTTTTCCAAGCGATGATCTGGACGCGGCTTGGAGCTTGCTTGAACGGTGTCCATCAGCGGGCCCTACCCCGCTTGTCGAGAACCAGACGCTGGCCGCGCGGGCCGGCGTTGGGTCGGTCTGGATAAAGGACGAACGTCCGCGCATGGGTTTGGGAAGTTTCAAAGCGCTTGGCGCGGCCTATGTCATCGCGTCAGACGCAATCGCCACCAGGTCCGCCGATCTGACAACCGCTCTTCTAGGTCAGACATATATCACCGCCTCTGCGGGAAACCACGGCTTGTCCGTCGCCGCAGGAGCTAAGGTTTTTGGGGCAGATGCGGTCGTCTACATCGCGCAAACGGTCCCTGAAAGCTTCGCAGACAGATTACGCAGCAAAGGTGCAAAAGTTGTTCGCGAAGGTGCGGAGTACGAGGCCAGCATGGCCGCCGCCGCGCGAGCTGCTGAGGCGAAAAACTGGCATCTGTTGTCCGACAGCTCCTGGCCCGGCTACCACGCTGCGCCCTATAAATTGATGGAAGGGTACCTGGCGTTGATGCGGGAGGTGGTCGGCGACATCCCCGCACCGCCCAGCCATATTTTCCTGCAAGCCGGTGTCGGCGGCATGGCCGCGGCCATCGCCGCGGGCGCGCGGGCGGCTTGGGGGCAGGATTTGATAATCGTGGTGGTCGAGCCTGACGCAGCCCCCGCATTGCAAGCCAGTATCGAGGCGGACACTTTCGTCTCTACAAGCGGTCCGGTTTCTGAAATGGGGCGGCTGGACTGCAAGGAGGCCTCCTTGATCGCATTAAAAGGGCTCCACCGTGACGCTGATTTCTTCGTGACGATCTCAGAGGACGAATGCCTGAGCCAGATGCAGGGTTTCGCAGCGTTGGGTTTGGAAACATCACCGTCTGGCGGGGCAGGAATTGCAGGTCTTATGTCGGCGGCGGCACATCGCGCCAAACTTGGACTGACTTGCGATAGCGCCGTATTGGCGATCCTTAGCGAAGGCCCGGCATGAACCGCGGTTTTGAAACCGCCGAGTTTCAAGCCCGGGTCGCAAACTGTCAGGCCGCGATGGCCAGGTCGGGGCTTGGCGCACTTCTGCTGACCACTGAACCGGAATTTCGCTATTTAAGCGGCTTTCTGACCCGGTTTTGGGAAAGCCCGACACGGCCTTGGTATTTGATTGTCCCGGCTCATGGCGATCCCATCGCGGTAATCCCCGCCATCGGGGCCGCGCTCATGGGCAAGACCTGGATTGGTGATATCAGGACATGGTCCTCCCCCGATCTGGAAGATGATGGGATCAGCTTGCTTGCCGATACGTTGCTGGAACTGTGTGGACCAGACGCCGAAATTGGGATGCCAATGGGCCCGGAAACCCATATCCGCATGCCGCAAGCAGATCTGCATCGCTTGAAGGCCTATCTGGGACAGGTTCACATCAGGGATGATGCCGGGATCATGACCGACCTGCGAATGATCAAATCTGACGCCGAAATTGGCAAGCTTGAGCATATCTGCCAAGTCGCGAACCGTGCCTTCAAACGAGTTCCTGAGATTGCCGGTATCGGGACCCCGCTGGAGGGTGTCTTCCGAGATTTCCAACGGCTGCTTCTGGAGGAAGGCGCGGATTGGGTCCCCTATCTGGCCGGCGCAGCAGCGTTTGGCGGATACAGCGACGTCATTTCACCCGCCACGTCAAAGCCGCTCGCGGATGGTGACGTGTTAATGCTTGATACCGGGGCTGTTTGGGACGGCTATTTCTGTGATTTCGACCGCAATTTTGCCGTTGGTCCATCAAGCGAAATGGTCCGCGAAGGCCACCGGAAACTAATCGAGGCGACCCATGCTGCGGCAAATTCTATCAAGCCAGGACAGACAGCCGCTGATCTGTTTCACATCATGGATGAGGTTCTGACCGGCGGGGCAAACGACCGCGATGCCGGGCGCTACGGCCATGGTTTGGGCATGCAATTGACGGAATGGCCGTCGTTGATGGCCAGTGACAAAACCAAGTTGCAGGCGGGTATGGTGCTGACACTGGAGCCTGCTATCGCCTTGGGTGACGGAAAGATTTTGGTCCACGAAGAAAACATCGTCCTTCTTGAGAGTGGCATACGATTCTTGTCGGATCCGCGAGGTCCGGACATTCCCCAGATCGGAGGCGTTTCATGACCACGTTTTCCTATGAGTTTGGTCATCATGCGCGTATCTCCCTTGGCCTCGTCGCATTGCAATCAGACGAAACAATTGAGCATGATGCGCGCAGACTTCTCACGCAACCCGCCGAACTTTTGGTGAGCCGGATTGCAAGTGACAGCGAAGTCACGACTGAAACGCTCTCCGCGATGGAAAGCCACCTTACAGCAGCGGCCAGCTTATTCCCGAAAGGTGTCAAATTGGACGCGGTTGGCTATGGCTGCACCTCCGGAACGTCCGTTATTGGCGCAGACAAGATCAGAGATCTGATCATGTCAGGTGCGGACACCCAGATTGTGACCGAACCGGTGTCTGCTTTGATCGCAGCGTGCAAAGAGCTAGGTCTGAGCAACCTGATTTTCCTGTCGCCTTATATCGAGGAAGTATCGGTCCACCTCCGCCAGGTGTTGCGTGAAGCCGGAATAGAAACCCCGGTTTTCGGGTCTTTCTCGGAGGCCAGTGAGGCAGCTGTTTCAAGAATATCCGACCGCTCCATCATCGCCGCCGTGCACGCTTTGGCGACATCTTCAACCAAGGCGGACGCGGTCTTTTTGTCTTGCACGAACCTTCGGACGTTAGATGTCATCCCAACCTTGGAGAAAACGCTGAAAATTCCAGTGCTGTCCTCAAATCTGGTTCTGCTTTGGCACTTGCACAAATCGGCCGGAGTGAAAATTCCTCCTCAGAAACTTGAGTCTGCGCTGCTTCGGGCATGACGATCATGCGACATCCCGCGTGTCCGCATCGCCGGTGCACCGATCGCTTTCAAGGTCAGAACCGGCTTCAAATTCTTCGCCTTCCGCAGCGACGAGACCCCCATCAGCTCTCACACGATTTTCCTCCTGTGGGGTAGCTTGTTCTTCATCGCTGGATCGAAACCTGATCCCCGAAATAGCCTCCGCAAGGTTTTCGGCTTCAAGGTTCAAATTCGCACTGGCAGCGTTCGTTTCTTCAAATATCGCAGCGTTTCGCTGCGTATCGCGGTCCAATTCGTCAATGGCGATATTGACCTCAGCAACACCTACTGCTTGCTGTTTTGCTGAATCAGCAATTTCACGAGCTTGGTTGGACACTTCTTTCACTGCTGACGAAATATGGTTCAGCGCGGTTTCGGTTTTGCCAACCAGTTTGACGCCCTCCTGAACCTGAGACGAGCTGTCTGTAATCAACAGGTTAATTTCCTTGGCGGCGTCAGAAGACCGTTGCGCCAAGCCGCGCACCTCCGAGGCAACAACCGAAAATCCGCGTCCTGCGTCGCCTGCTCGCGCAGCTTCGACGCTCGCATTCAATGCAAGCAGGCTGGTTTGAAACGCTATGTCATCGATCACACCAATGATTTTCAAAATCTCATCGGAGGATCTTTCGATCTTGCGCATGGCGGCTACGGTCGAGCCGACCACCTCCATGCCCTCTAGTGCGCTTTCGTTAGCGGCGCCGACCACGTCGAGGGCTTTCTCGGCCCGCCTCGCCGCAGACTGGACAGCGTCTGTTATTTGAGAGATTGCAACCGCTGTTTCCGCCAGCGTCGCAGCGGAGTTTTCAGTTCGTCGAGCAAGCTGATCGGACACTTTGGAAATCTCACGGCTTGACTGATTCACGGATGTTCCGCTTCCAAGTATCTTTTGCGCAATCTCACTCAGGTTGCTTGTCGCCTTGTTGAAATCGGCGCGCAGCCGATCATACTCACCCGGAAACTCCGTTTCGATCAGCGTATTCACGTCACCTTCCGCCAAGCGGTTCAAAGCATCCGCGAGCGTCGTGACAATCAACGTCTGTTCCGCCAATCGCGTTTGACGCTCCTCTGTTTCGAGTTTTTGCAGCCGATCTTTCTCAATCAGCCCGTCACGAAAAACTTGTAAGGCGCGGGCCATCCGACCGATTTCACTTTCCTTGTTCGTGAACATAACGTTATCGTGCAAATTGCCGCTCGCCAAACTCTCTGTCGCTTTGGTCAACTTCTGTATCGGGGATAGAATCCAAAGAAACGTCAGCATCAGCGCGGCAAACACTGCCACAGCCGCAAACCAGGCGATCTGCGTCAACTGATCCATCGCGATAAAAGCATGATCCAGGACGACCTGACCTTCATCATAGATTGCTGCGCGGGTGCGTCCTTCAATTCGCGATACAGTTGCCCCAAAAGCAAGCACGCTTGAGACGGCTCGATCTTTGGCAATATCTGCATCAAACTTTGCCTGAAGCAGGTTTTCCTTGTCTTTTGCAACTCCGTTATCAGCGCTTCCAAGACTAAGAATTTCCGAGATCATGCTTTGCAGAACCACGCTACCGAGCCGTGATTGGCGGCCAAGCGATAAAACCTGTTCGTCAAATTTTTCCAGAAGCGCCGAAAGGACCTGCAAATCTGGCGCTAGCGTAATCTCGAACACGGTGTTCATAAACGACCATGCCGCAGACTCCAGCTTGCTGTACCGTCTAATATCATTGATCGGCCCATCGACGAGCGCTTTGATCGATCGATTATTTTCTGTTCTCGCCGCGTCGCTTTCAGACTCCATCAGGACGATGAATTCTTCGATCTGAGCGCTAAGCTTTGCCGATGCTTCGGTGCGAATGGCTGCAATTTCGTCGCGATGAATATTTGCGATGAACGCGTTACTGCGCCCGACAAATTCGAACAACTTAATTGCCTCGCGCAATACGGTTGTGTCGAAAGACGCGAAACTTTCGTTTTCCAGTGCAATGATCCGGTTTTTGAGAGAATCAATGTAGATTCCAAGCGAGCTTCGCAGAGCTTCAAGAAGCGCTTCTTCAGTGGTATGCGTCATCGTCAATGCGATGCCTGACGCAATATTCATGTCACCTGCGGTTTCATACCGAAGCGCCAATGCCGGGACCAGATCATCCGTCAGAAACCGAATGGTTTCATCAACGTCTTCGACTGTTTTTCGTTTGCTCAGCTCAAGATATCTGAACTTCGACTCGCGCTGATTACTCAGCATATCCTGAACAGTTACGGTCAGGCTTCGCACTGTTGCTGCGCGTTCTTGAAATTGAGAGGCTTTTTCAAACTCAACGAGTTTGGCGACCTTCAATTGCGAAATGTTCTCATTGACCCGCTTCAGCAGGGATTCAAGGAACGCTCTGTCGTCACCGGAATGGGTCGATATGCGCTGCTGGAGAACCTTCAAATAACTGTCCGTATCAGACCCATTGATCCGTAACATGTCGGGATCTGTTGAGGCGACGATCTTCAACAATGTCGATTTCAGCTTATCTGTGTAGTGAAGGACCTCTGAGGCGGTCTCCAATTCGGTGAGACGGTCTTTCGTCAAGCGTTCCAAACTGGTGACAGTTTCTTCAAAAACGGCGCTCGACAGCGTTATCGTCGCTGCGATGATGCCCGACATAACGATCAAGATCAGGGACGTTTTCGCGATTATGCTGCCGAATACCGATCTCACCTTTTGCATCGCGTTGACCCTAAGACTTCATCCCGTCGTGATTCGACCTCACGGGCAATCTCAGTGAAATTTGTGAGGAAACCATTAGCGCCGTCTTTTTCTTTTGTTTTCGGTCGCCTAGGACGAAATCGGAAGCAAACCGCAGGTCTTTAACTTTTGCCGAAAATTTAGGCATACATGGAATTTAAGCCTGACTATTAATCACTCGCTTCGTTTGACCCCGTTGGTCCAATCGCTGCTTGCTGCTAATCCGCGCAAGCGCACACATGATGAACCGCCCCGGGTGGAGAGGGCGGAGAAAAGTTTGGACCAGACTGATCAAAAACTGATGTCTGCCGTTGGCGGCGCTGCGCAACGTGCTGTGGGGAAACTGTCTTTGACAGCGCGCGCCCCGGCCCGTTTGGAAACCGTCAGGCAGGAAGGTGCGTATCGCGCGCTTTTTCCCACCCGCTGGGATCAGACACTGGAAGCAGTCTTGCTCAACACCGCCGGCGGGATTGCCGCTGGTGACAGGTTTCGCATCTCCGCGCATGCAAAAACCGGCGCGTCTCTGACACTCACCACGCAAGCAGCAGAGCGGATCTACGGTGCCTCTGTCAAAGCACCCGCGCGCGAGATCGCGAACCAGGTCAGCACCCTGAAAGTTGACGATAACGCGAGCCTTTTCTGGCTCCCGCAGGAGACGATTTTATTTGATCGCGCGTCGTTCGAAAGACGTCTTCAAGTCACCGTTTCTACGACCTCAAGATTTCTAATGGTAGAGCCGGTGGTTTTTGGCCGCGGTGCCTCGGGCGAAAAGATCAACTCGCTGCATTTCCGCGACCGGATTGAGATTACCTGTGACGGCAAACCGATTTACCTCGATGCATTGCGACTGCGCGGGGACATTTCACACGCGCTTAGCCACACAGCCATTGGCGCAGGCGCGACGTCGATGGCCAATCTGATCTTTGCCCACCGTGACGCCGCACATCATCTGGACGCTGTTCGAACGCTCCTGCCCCACTCTGCCGGGGCGAGCCTGCTGGACGATACCCTCCTAGTTATTCGCCTATTGGCCGAAGACAGCTTTACCATGCGCAAATCGCTCGTTCCGGTGCTAGAGCGGCTTTCCGATAATTCCCTGCCGAAATCCTGGAGACTTTAGTCCATGCAACTTACCCCCCGCGAAAAAGACAAACTCCTGATCGCGATGGCCGCTGAGGTGGCCCGAAAGCGCCTCGCCAGAGGGATCAAGCTGAATCATCCCGAAGCAATCGCTCTAATCACCGATGCGGTGGTTGAAGGCGCTCGGGACGGGCGCTCTGTCGCGGATATGATGGAGGCCGGTGCCCATGTCATCACCCGCGACCAATGCATGGAGGGCATCGCAGAGATGATCCACGATGTGCAGGTCGAGGCCACCTTCCCCGATGGCACAAAGCTTGTCACCGTCCACAACCCTATACGCTGAAGAAAGAACCTGACCATGATCCCCGGAGAACTCTTCCCAGCCGATGGTGTGCTTCATCTCAACCAAGACCGCGCCGCCGTTACACTTATGGTCGCCAATACTGGCGACAGACCCGTGCAGGTTGGCAGCCACTATCATTTCGGCGAGACCAATGCCGCATTGGATTTTGACCGCGACGCGGCGCGGGGCATGCGGTTGGATATCGCCGCGGGCACCGCCGTGCGGTTTGAGCCCGGCCAGCGCCGCGAAGTGCAACTGATCCCGATGTCCGGTGACCGCCGCATTATCGGCTTTAACCAAAAGATCATGGGAGCGCTCTGATGCCTGCAACGATTTCACGCGCCGAATATGCCGCCATGTTCGGTCCAACCACCGGTGACAAGCTGCGGCTTGCCGACACCGACCTGATCATCGAGGTTGAACGCGACTTGATCGCCGAACGTGCAGGGGCTGCAACCTCGGCAGGAACCGGCGAAAATGCCGTACTCTATGGGGAAGAAGTCAAGTTTGGCGGCGGCAAGGTCATCCGCGATGGCATGGGGCAATCCCAAGTGACCCGCGCAGGGGGTGCGGTTGATACCGTGATCACCAACGCGCTGATCGTTGACCATTCCGGCATTTACAAAGCCGATGTCGGCCTGAAAGACGGGCGCATTCACAAGATCGGCAAGGCTGGTAACCCCGACACGCAACCCGGCGTCGATATCATCGTGGGTCCTGGCACCGAGGCTATTGCCGGTGAAGGTCGCATCCTGACAGCGGGCGGGTTCGACAGCCATATCCACTTCATCTGCCCGCAACAAATCGAAGATGCGCTGCATTCCGGCCTGACCACGATGCTCGGCGGTGGCACAGGTCCGGCCCATGGAACATTGGCCACAACCTGCACGCCCGGGCCTTGGCATATCGGGCGCATGCTGCAAGCCGCTGACGCCTTCCCGATGAACCTGGCCTTCGCGGGCAAAGGCAATGCCAGCCAACCCGACGCGCTCGTCGAAATGGTCAATGGTGGCGCCTGCGCGCTGAAACTGCACGAAGATTGGGGCACCACACCCGGCGCGATCGATTGCTGCCTGTCCGTGGCTGACGACATGGACGTCCAGGTGATGATCCACACCGACACACTGAACGAAAGTGGCTTTGTGGAAACCACCGTCGCCGCAATGAAAAACCGCACCATTCACGCCTTCCATACCGAGGGCGCAGGCGGCGGCCATGCGCCAGATATCATCAAGATCTGTGGCGAAGAGCACGTTCTGCCCTCCTCCACGAACCCGACGCGGCCCTACACCGTCAACACGCTGGAGGAACATCTCGACATGTTGATGGTGTGCCACCACCTCGACAAATCTATCCCGGAGGATGTGGCATTTGCCGAAAGCCGTATCCGGCGCGAAACCATTGCCGCCGAAGACATTCTGCACGATATGGGCGCTTTCTCCATAATCGCGTCTGACAGCCAGGCGATGGGGCGCGTGGGCGAGGTCCTGATCCGTACTTGGCAAACCGCCGACAAGATGAAGAAGCAACGCGGCCGCTTGCCAGAAGAAACCGGCGAGAACGACAATTTCCGGGTCCGGCGCTATATCGCAAAATACACGATAAACCCCGCGATCGCCCATGGGATCAGCCACGAGATCGGCTCGATCACCGAAGGCAAACGCGCTGATCTGGTCCTTTGGAACCCCGCCTTTTTCGGTGTGAAACCGGAGATGGTTCTGATGGCTGGCACAATCGTCTGCGCGCAGATGGGAGATCCCAATGCCTCCATCCCGACGCCGCAACCGGTTTATTCCAGGCCCATGTTTGGCGCGTTTGGCCGGTCTGTGGAGAATTCCGCCGTGTGTTTCGTATCCCAAGCCGCCCAAGCGAACGGGATCGGCGAAAGCCTTGGACTGGCCAAGCAAACCGTGGCCGTTCGAAAGACCCGTGACATTGGAAAGTCCGACCTGATCCTGAACAATGCGACGCCTAAGATGGAGGTAAATCCCGAAACCTACGAAGTTCGTGCCGATGGCGAGTTGCTGACCTGCGAACCGGCATCAGAACTGCCAATGGCGCAGCGGTATTTCCTGTTCTGATGGTCGGGTTGACGGCACAACATGTCTGCGAAGCAGGCACATGGGACGTAGCATTCGCGCACTGCGTGTTGAGCTATGACGACCGTTTCCTGCGGCGCAAGGTAATTACCACGTCTCAGGGGAGTGACGTGCTGGTTGATCTGGCGAAAACCACATCGCTAAACCATGGCGACGCATTGCAGCTCGCCGACAAACGTCTGATCGAAATCATCGCAGCCCCTGAACCATTGCTGGAAGTTACCGGCGATCTGGTCAAGCTGGCCTGGCATATCGGCAACCGCCACACGCCTTGCCAGATTGAACCCGGCAGGCTCTTGATCCAGCAAGACAAGGTGATCGGGCATATGCTTGAGCATCTGGGCGCGCAAATCCGCGAAGTCTCCGAACCATTTTGCCCCGAGGGCGGCGCATATGGTCACGGCCGCACCCATTCGCACGAACATGGACACACGGCCCATGACCACTGATCCGGCCATTCTGACCCTGACCCAATTGCTGTCCCCGGCCTTCCCGGTGGGTGCGTTTGCCTATTCCCACGGGCTGGAAGCGGCGGTTGACGATGGTTTGATCACCGATGCGACATCGTTGGAGGACTGGCTACGCGATCTGCTCAACGTCGGTGGTGCCCGGTCCGACGCTGTACTTTTGAACCTGGCATTTGACGCAGAGATAACCGGTGTAGACAGCCTCGACGCGACAGCCCGCGCCTTTTGCGCATCCGCCGAGCGAAAGCAGGAAACCGACCTGCAGGGAAAAGCATTTTGCGACGCGCTTCGGGACGTCTGGGACATCGACCTAGGCGCGCTAACTTACCCCGTTGCAGTGGGGCGCTCGGCCCATGCCCTAGGGTTTGAGCCAGAATTGACCACAGCGCTTTACCTACAAGCCTTCGTGGCAAACCTGACAGCGGCCGCAATGCGATTGGTACCACTAGGCCAGGTTGACGGCCAAAGGGTGCAAAACGCGCTCAGACCGCTCTGCCTTGAGATCGCCTGCGATACGCAAAACGCCACCCTTGACGATCTGCATGGCAATGCCTGGATGTCTGATATCGCATCCATGCGCCATGAGACGCTTTATTCCCGCATCTTCCGAACTTGAAAGGGACAACAACATGACATCCCAGCACGGCCCCCTTCGTATAGGCATCGGCGGCCCGGTGGGCGCGGGCAAGACCACTCTTACAGCCGCACTCGCCAAGCTATTGCACCCCCATCTTTCGATCGGGGTGATCACCAACGACATATACACGCAAGAGGATGCGGAAGCTCTGATGCGCATGCAAATCCTGCCGCAGGACCGTGTCATCGGGGTCGAAACCGGCGGCTGCCCGCATACGGCGATCCGCGAAGATGCCTCGATCAACCTAGCGGCAATCGCAGAAATGCGCACGCGCCACGCTGACCTTGAGATCGTTCTGATCGAAAGTGGTGGTGACAACCTGTCTGCCACGTTCAGTCCCGAATTGGCCGATCTGACCGTCTATGTCATCGACGTGGCTGCTGGCGAGGAAATTCCACGCAAAGGGGGACCCGCGATTACCAAATCGGACATTCTGGTGATCAACAAAACCGATCTCGCCCCCCATGTAGGCGCCTCGCTGGAAGTGATGGAGCGGGACGCCACACGGATGCGCGCAGGCAAGCCTTTCGTGTTCACATCCCTGCGCAACGGCACCGGAGCCAGCGAGGTCACGGACCTTTTGGCCAAGATCGGCGGTTTCGAGACCCCGAAAGCCGCTTAACCCGCTAAATCAGGATGCTTATACGCCTCCGGGTAGCGCATTGGCTTTAGCGGACCCGATGGCACCACATTGTTCCACGTCCGGCCAAAATAGCCCTGCCTGCAATGCACCAGCGAATTGCTGTCTGAAACCCCCGGTATCGCATAGACACGACAGACCCAGCGCCACAAATTCGGATAGTCCAAAATTCGCGCGCCGTTTAGCTTCATACGCACATAATAGACCGGATCATGCCGGTAGAGTGTTGGAAACAAGCGTAGATCGGCTTCTGTAAACGCCGCGCCCGTCAGATACGGGCGGCCATCGGACAGCCGTGCCTCCAATGTCTCCAACATCTCGAAATAGGCGGAGAATGCGCGCTCATACACGTTCTGATCCGATGAAAACCCGGCCTTGTAAGCCCCATTATTGATCGCCACATATATCCCTTCGTTCAACCCATCAATTTCCTCCCGCAACATGGGATCGGCCGGATAAAGATCATGGCGCGCCTCCGTCGGGACCGAGCTGCCCAGCCCATCCGCCTGCCCATTCAGCATTCGCACAATATCGGCGCTTTCATTGGACACGATCCGTTTCGAAACCTTGTCATAAAGGATCGGAACGGAGGCCTCGCTTGCGCCCTCGGCCTCGTAGATCTGCCGAACAAGCCGGTAGCCCTGCCCCGTCGCAGTCTCGGGCGTACATTCGGGCAAAGTGGTCCCGGTCAGGCTGGCAATACGGCCCGGATTGAACTCCCAAAGATTTGGCGCGACGGGATCGTCGTCATTGGTCCGGCTCGGGAAGGCCACATCCATGCTGACGGCGTCCTGTAAACCAAGAATACCTCGCGCCAAAGTCACGCGATGGCACCACGGGCAATTCAAAGCAACAAAGAGATGATAGCGACCGGGCTCCGCTGGAAACGCCGCCTCTCCGAGAACTGCGCGAAACCCGCTGACGCCGCGCACGAACTCACCCTTGGCACGCCGCGCCGCTGCATTCACCTGTGCTTCCTCAACGGACCTGTCTGATTTGCCCGCCACTGATTTGCTTGCCATCACCTACCTCCAAACGCTGTAAAGATGATATAAGCCGCGCCCCGCAGCGCCAGCACAAAGGCCGTCTTTGCCGCAGCGCCGCATAAAGGCTGGCCTTTGGGGCCGGGATCAGCTAGGCCGCGCGCAACACTCCTTTCAAGGCTATGATTATGGACCTTCGCAACATCGCGATTATCGCACACGTGGACCACGGCAAGACAACGCTGGTGGATGAGCTTCTCAAGCAATCGGGTTCTTTCCGGGAAAACCAAGCCGTCGCTGAACGTGCGATGGACAGCAACGATCTTGAACGCGAGCGCGGCATCACGATCCTTGCCAAAGCGACGTCCTTGGAATGGCAGGAAAAGCGGATCAACATCGTTGACACCCCTGGCCACGCCGATTTCGGCGGTGAGGTGGAACGCATCCTGTCCATGGTCGACGGCGTTGTGCTGCTGGTCGATGCCGCAGAAGGCCCGATGCCGCAGACCAAGTTTGTGACCTCCAAGGCGCTGGCCTTGGGTCTGCGCCCGATTGTGGTGCTGAACAAAGTCGACAAACCCGATGCCGAACCTGACCGCGCGTTGGATGAATGTTTCGATTTGTTTGCCAATCTGGGTGCCACGGATGAACAG